>DHXN01000011.1:0-65690 GCA_002413705.1 Candidatus Nomurabacteria bacterium UBA5155 | reverse complement strand
GAAGAGACTCCAACAGAACCTACACAATAACAGGATCGTATGCTATAGTATCCGGACATATGAACAAGAAACGAAAAGTAGCAGCAAAAAAGAAGCGAAAGGCAGACGGAAAGACCGTATCTCTCCGACACCGATAGTACAAAAAAGCCTCTTTATAGAGGCTTTTTTGTATGGTATAGTAGGCTTATGAATAAGGATTATTACGAGACTTTAGGGGTCTCAAAATCTGCGTCCAAGGACGAAATAAAGAAGGCTTTTCACAAACTTGCACATAAACTTCATCCCGACAAGAATGGCGGGGATGATGCCAAATTCAAGGAAGTGAATCAGGCGTATCAGACACTATCTGATGATACTAAGCGCGCGCAATATGACCAATTTGGATCTGCTGGACCTCAGATGGGTGGTGGCCAGGGATATGGACAGACTGGAGGATTTGGCGACTTTGATTTTTCTCAATTCACTCAAGAAGGCGGCTTTGGTTTTGATATGGGAGACATTTTTGGAGAGATGTTCGGTGGCGGCAGTCGTCGCGCCAAGAATCGTCGCGGTGCGGATTTGCAAACTAGTATCGGTCTTGATTTCAAAGAATCTATTTTTGGCGTTGAAAAAGAAATTCGCATTACCAAACCTTCAACGTGTAATACCTGTCACGGCAACGGCGCAAAGCCCGGTACTGAATTACATACTTGTAGCCAATGTAATGGAACTGGTGTAGTAAAAAGTATTCAACGCACTATCCTTGGTTCTATTGCCACCACTCAAATTTGTAACAAATGCGAAGGCACAGGCAAAATTCCTAAAGACCCTTGCCAGACATGCAAAGGCAAAGGCATTGTCAATGAAGCTCGTACCATCAAAGTCTCAGTACCTGCCGGCATTCAAAATGGCGAGACACTTCGTCTGCAAGGCATGGGTGAAGCTATCAAAGGTGGGCAGTCAGGTGACCTCTATGTTCATATCAGTGTTACTCCCCACAAAACTATTGTTCGTCAGCATCATGATTTGATTTCCAGTTTGAATATCAAGCTCACTGACGCGTTGTTAGGAGCAGAATACGCAGTGGAGACACTTGATGGCACAGTGCCAGTCATTATTCCTGCGAGTACAAAAGTTGGTGATACGGTAACATTGAAACAGCATGGCGTGCCCACTGGCGGAAGTAAGCGTGGCAACTTTATTATCAAGCTCAATATTGCCCTTCCTGAAAAGCTTTCCAAGCGTGCCAAGGAAGTAATAGAAGAACTTAAAAAAGAAGGTATTTAGTATATACTGATAAGACATATGGCATCGATTGAAGAACTGCGCGCAGACCGACTGAAAAAGAAATCATTATTAGAAGAAAAAGGTATCAATCCATACCCGGCTGAAACGGCACGTACTGACAGCGTTGAAGATTTTGTTGCGAACTTTTCTGCATACGAAGCATCAAAGGAAACGAGAGTGATTGCCGGTCGTGTGATGAGCAAGCGCGGGCAAGGTGGCATTACCTTTTGCGACATCTACGATGGCACAGAAAAAATCCAAGCTTTTTTGAAAGCCGATGAAATGGATGGAGAAGCATATACGCTTTTCAATGACACAGTGGATATCGGTGACTTTGTAGAGATTAGCGGTATCGCATATGTGACGCAGCGTGGCGCGCAGAGTATTTTTGTCAGTGGTTGGAATATGCTTGCCAAGACATTGCGACCGATTCCTGACGCATGGTATGGCTTGAAAGATGATGAAGAGCGATATCGCCGACGATATTTGGATATTTTGCAAAATACTGATCTGCGAGATCTTTTTATCAAGAAAGCAAAATTTTGGCAGACTATTAGAAACTTTTTGATCACTGAAGGATTTTTGGAAGTGGAAACACCAACATTGGAAGTAACCACAGGCGGCGCGGAGGCTCGGCCATTTCAGTCATTTCATAATGACTTTGCCATGAATGTGTACCTCCGCATCTCTGTCGGAGAATTATGGCAGAAGCGTTTGCTGGCAGCAGGCTTTCCCCGCACGTTTGAAATTGGCCGTGTCTATCGCAATGAAGGTTCAAGTCCGGAGCATTTGCAAGAATTCACCAATATTGAATTTTACGCCGCATACATGGACTACAACAAAGGTATTGAACTGACAGAACGCATGATTAAAAAAGTTGTTCAAGAAACATTTGGGACATTGCAGTTTACAACACGCGGACACACGTTTGATCTTTCAGAAGAAACATGGAAACGTATTGCGTATGTTGAAACCATAAAAGAAATGACCGGATTGGATGTTTTGACTGCCACTGAAGATACTATGAAGTCAAAACTGACTGAACTTGGCGTGACCTATGAAGGTACCAATCGCGAGCGTTTAACGGATACATTGTGGAAATATTGCCGCAAGCAAATCAGTGGTCCTGTCTGGCTGGTGGATATTCCAAAGCTCGTCTCGCCGCTCGCAAAAGCCAAACCTGAAAATCCTCTTCTGACGGAGCGCGTGCAACTTATTTTAGCTGGAGCAGAATGTAGTAATGGTTTTTCTGAATTGAATGATCCAATCGATCAGGCAGAGCGTTTTGCAGTACAAAAGAAATTGATCGAGGAAGGAGACGGGGAAGCCATGATGTCTGACGACGAATTTGTGGAAATGCTCGAGCATGGCATGCCGCCAGCCTTTGGATTTGGCATGGGCGAGCGATTCTTTGCCTTTCTGGTAGACAAGCCACTTCGCGAAACGCAGCTGTTTCCACTTTTGAAACCGAAAAACGACTAGTAACATAAGAACAAAATGATAGAGCTATTGCAATTTCGTACCAGTAGCGGTGTCCAGTACTTCATACCCAAGTCCTTCCAATTGCCGACGCAATTCGTCAGATTGAGTAAAATCCTTTTCTGCGCGGGCAGTATCACGCATCTCCAAAAGTTTTTGGGCTTCTACTGAAATGCTGAATTTTTCAATACCATTCAAATCCAATCCTAATACCTGATCGAAATACAATAGTGTTGCCCATTTGTCAGCTTCAGACACACTATTGTCTCCAAGTAACTCCCATACAATTGCCAACGCTTTAGCAGTATTTAAATCGTCAGACAGTCCTTCTGCAAAACTATTTTTGTATGTATCTGATATCGTGCCAATTGCTTCATGATGGGCTGCAAATTTCTGTAGTTTTTTCAATTGCTGATCGGCAGCGTCAAGAGATTCCCAGGTGAAGTTCAATGGCTTGCGATAGTTGGTTTGCATGAACATCAATCGAGTAGCGATAGGGTCTATGTTGTGCGCAACAATATCGTCGACGGTATAAAAATTCTGCTTGCTCTTGGCCATCTTTTCGCCATTCACCAGCAAGAAATCATAGTGTACCCAATAGTGGACGAAGTCATGTCCGGTAGCGCATTCACTTTGAGCAATCTCGTTCTCATGATGAACGGGGATATGGTCGATGCCACCAGTATGAATATCAATCGTTTCTCCGAGATAGTGCATGGCCATGGCGGAGCATTCAATATGCCAACCAGGAAAACCGTCGCCCCATGGACTGGGCCAATACATGGCATGATCGGCAAATTTTCCCACACGCTTAAACCAAAGGGAGAAATCAGCAGGGTGTTTCTTTTGAGGGTCAATAATGACGTCATCACGAACCGCTACTTCCTTGTCGGACAGTTTCTGGCCTGACAACTCGCCGTAGCGACTGTCCTTGCTGGTATCGAAATACAGTGCCTGATCAGTCTCATACGCAAATCCTTTTGCAGCGAGCTGCTCGTTCAGTGTGATCATTTCAGCAATGTGGTCGGTGGCTTTGGCTTGGATAGTCGGTGACAAAACATTGACCTTGCTCATGGTGTTATTGAAGTAGTCGGTATAAAATTGCGCGATGTCCCACACAGTTTTGCTCTCCTTCTTGGCACCCTTCTCCATTTTGTCCTCACCAGTCTCGTCACGGTCGCCAGTGAGATGTCCGACATCAGTGACATTCATGACATGCTTCACTTCGTACCCTAGCAATGACAGCGTGCGACGCAAAACGTCATCGCCAATATACTTGCGCATATGCCCGATGTGCGTGTAGCCGTAAACAGTAGGGCCGCAAGCATACATCGTGACTACTTTGTCATTGATGGGAACAAAATCTTCAATTGTGCGTGACTTGGTATTATAGAGTTTCATAAACATTTAAATCCATTTTCGCATGCGGAAAAATATGAACATGACAATGCCGGTCAACGTCATGGCACCAATAACAATGTAAAAATCGGCGATGTTTTTAATGAATACCAACCCAGGAATAGTATTCATGCTAAAGATACCAGTAATGAGAGTCAGTGGCAGCATGATAAATGCCAAGATAGTGAATGTTCGCAATATTTCGTTTGACTTGGCAGAAAGTAACGAATCATTGGTGCGCTGCAATTCTTTCAACAAATCATGGTGGCCTTCAAGAACGTTATTTACCTTGTTAAATTCAGAAGTAATCAGTCCAGCATAGTAGGTATAGTCTTCACCAAAAAAACGCTTACTAACTATTTCATATGAATGCAAAATATCTTTGTGGAAGCGGATGGCTTGTTTAAAATCCAACAACTTGCGATTGGTCTGTGAAATAATCTTGACCATAGCTTCTTCTTTGTTATTGAAAATATTGTGTTCGATTTCTGGGATGCGGCTGGTGATATCATCCAGTTCTTTTGCAGAAGCCTTGTAGAGATGCTTCATCATTTCCATAAACATTACACCGGCATCAGCTATTTTTTGATGCTGATCAAGTTTCTCGACATTTTCAAACAATGCGGCAAAGGCCTGTATAGGCTCAACAACCTCATATCGAACGGTAATGATAAAATGTTTGCCAATGATGAAGTCCAATTCCTGATCGCTGCGTAAATTGCTGTTTTTATTGAAAACAGGGAAGTGTAATATCAGATAAATGAATTTGTCATAGAGATCAACTTTTGATCGAAGAGTGCCGGAAAACATTTCCTCCTCAACTAATTTTGAAAGGCTGAATTCTTCGCTAATATGGAGAATTTCCTCCCGATTTGGAGATTCGAGGTCAATCCAGGCTAGGCCGTGATACGTATAACGAGAAATCATGGCGGTATTATAGCACTTTTTCATTTAACCCATAAGACAGTTGCGCTGTTGGATTGGTTTTTGCAAGCACTTGCGGGCTGGCCCGCAAGTGCTTGCAAAAACACGAGAAACCGGTATACTAGTGGTTCTAATATATTTATATGGCAACAACAGCAAAAACATCCCCAGCAGCAAAGACTGCAGTAAAAAAGACTCCAGCTAAGGCAAAAAAGACTTCAGAAGGTATGTTTGCAGTTATCAAAACTGGTGGTAAACAGTACCGTGTAGCAGTAGGTGACATCATCACTATCGAAAAGTTCAAGGAAGAACGCACTAAAGGCGACATTGTTTCTTTCAATGAAGTGTTGCTTACTGACGATGGTGCTACTACCAACATTGGCACACCATTCCTTGATGGAGTGATCGTATCAGGTGAAGTTACTGTTATCGGCCGCGCTCCAAAAGTGATCGTGATCAAATACAAGCAGAAAAGCCGCTACATGAAGAAAAATGGTCATCGTCAGCCATATATCAAAGTGAAAATCACTTCCATTGCATAAATAAAAAAACTCTTTAGATTTTTTCTAAAGAGTTTTTTTATTCTCGCTTTTTAAGTGAAGCATCCAGTGATGCAGGATCGGCATACTCCAGCTCAGCGCCAGTGGACAGTCCGCGACCCAAACTGGTGATAGTGATACCGTGCTGAACAGGAGCGAGTAGTTCGCGCAGCGCACTGTCAGTATGTTCGCCGTTTGGTGTGATAGGAAATGCTAAAATAATTTCTTGCAACGTGCCGTCAACACTTTCTTTATTGACACGGTCAATCAACTTTTGAGCATTGGTGCCCTGAATGATATCTTTTTGCACGATAGGAATAAGTCCACCCAACACAAAGAAAATACCGTTGTATTCAGTGCGAGAAAAACTTTCGATATCCTGACTTTTTTCCAAGACCAAGACACTGTCCTGATCGCGGCGATCGTCACTGCAAATACCGCATATGCCGGCAGAAGTTTCAGAGAGACCTTCAAAAATTCTCAGACAGCGAGGGCAGATGTAAGCATGAGCACGAGCAGCAACAAGTGCGCGTGCAAGATTGTCCACATAACTTTCTTGTTGTGTTAAAATAAAATAAGCAAAACGGCGAGCTTGTCGTTCGCCAATACCGGGAAATTTCAAAAAAAGTTTTGTCAGACGGTCAACAGAATCGTTCATATATTAAAAGTCGTCAAGAGAAGCGGCTTTGGCAACGGGCATGTGAGCTTTATCCATGTTCAAGAATGAAGTTGTCTTGCCGTCGAACATCAGTTGTATCATACCGACAGCACCGTTACGGTGTTTTTCAATCAAAATTTCAGTGATATTATCTTTTTCATGTTGTTCTTTGTAGCGGTCTTCGCGGTGAATAAACATTACCAAGTCTGCGTCTTGCTCGATGGAGCCAGAGTCACGCAGGTCGGAAAGGCGAGGGCGACCGCCGCGAGCTTCCACTGCACGAGAAAGCTGTGACAGTGCCAGTACCGGCACATCAAGTTCGCGAGCCAGCTGTTTCAATGAACGAGAAATTTCTGTCACTTGATTCACCATGTTGTCGTAGTTCTTGCTGGTTGTCATAAGCTGGAGATAATCGATGACGATCAGTCCCAAACCGTGTTCGCTTTTCAAACGTCGTGCAACAGCACGCATTTTCACGATAGAGTTGCCGGCTTGATCATCAATATAAATAGGGGCTTTTTGCAGGCGGCTGGCTGCTTCTTGCAGAGCGGTGAAGTGCTGAGCAGACAGGCCGTGACCGGTACGAATACTCCAAGCATCGACACGACTTTCAGCAGAAAGCATGCGTTGCACCAGTTGCTGCGCACTCATTTCCAATGAAAAAATTCCCACCGGAATTCCGGACAGCGCAACGTTGCGCGCCATATCAAGCGCAAATGTTGTCTTACCCATACTTGGACGAGCAGCCAAAATGATCAGGTCAGAGTTTTGTAGACCGGCAGTGATCGCATCGAGGTCGGCATAGCCTGTTGGCACACCGCGAAGCTCGTCTTTGTTTTCACTCAAGCGAATCGTTTGTTCCATTGTTTCAATCAACGAAGACTTGATAGAAACGAACGCATGCTTCACGTTCATGCCGGATGAAATACGAAAAATACTTTTCTCGGCAGTATCAAGAATATCGGCAACATCCATTTCATTTTGGTCGTACGCTATAGTCGCGATATTTTCTGAAGCGTCGATCAATGATCGGAGCACGTATTTTTTGTAGACGATTTCAGCATAGTGGCGAATATTGACGGTTGAAGGCACATTGCCCATCAGTTCATTGAGATAGGCATTGCCGCCGATTTCATCGAGCGATTTTTTTTCCTTCAGTTTTGCTGCCACAGACAATACGTCGATTGGTTCATTCTTCAAAGACAGTTCGGTGACGGTTTTGTAGAGGATGGCATGTTTTTTAGCATAAAACATTTCCGGGATAAGCATGTCGACAATATCGTGGATCGCCGCCGGTCGCAGCATCAGCGCGCCAAGTACTGCCTGCTCAGCCTCAAGATCATGAGGAGGGATGCGAAGTGTTTGCTTTGCCATAGGAGTTGCCATTGGTGTCATTGTAGCACTATTACTTCTTGAGAAAAACCTTATTTTTTGCTATGATATCCACATGAAATCCCCAAAACTTCGTTTATTTTCGGGCATGAAGCCAACTGGTCGTATTCATATTGGTAACTATTTTGGTGCCTTAAAACAGTTCGTTGACCTGCAAGATACCCACGACACATTTATTTTCATCGCCAATTTGCACGCATTGACTACTTTGCCGACAAAGGATCAGTTGCTTGAAGACACCAACAACCTAATTTTGGACTATCTTGGTGCCGGACTCGACCCAGAAAAAGTGACACTGTTCAAACAGTCCGACGTACCCGCTCATGCCAGTATGACCTGGGTGTTTAATAATCTCGTGACTGTGCCGTACTTGATGCGCGCCCATGCGTACAAAGATGCAGAAGCGAAAGGTAAAGAACTCAATGCTGGCACATTTGATTACCCGGTATTGATGGCTTCAGATATTTTGCTCTATGACACAGATGTTGTACCAGTTGGCAAAGACCAAAAACAACATGTCGAATATGCTCGAGACATTGCGGAAAAATTTAATCACCAGTATGGTGAACAGTTCAAGCTGCCAAAGGAATTAATTCTCGAAGATACCGGTATCATTCCCGGCACCGACGGACAAAAAATGTCCAAGAGCTACGGTAATACCATTCCACTGTTTGCGACTGATGAAGAAATCACCAAAGCAGTGATGTCCATTGTGACTGACTCGCGCGAACGCAATGAAGTGAAAAATCCTGATGAGTTGGTGTTGTATCAGATCCATAAATATTTTAATGATTCTGTCGAACTACGAAACTGGTATGCTGAAGGGCTTGGCTACGGCGATGCAAAAAAACAATTGATCAAGGATATCATTACTTTTGTCACTCCCATGCGTGAACGTCGTGAACATTTTGCAAACAACCCAAAACTTGTGCAGGATATCTTGATTCAAGGCGCATACAAAGCCAACGACATCGCCATGAAAAAAGTCTTTGATGTGTACGAGGCGGTGGGACTAACTTCTTAACTATGGATAATAAAATATTTACCAAAAGAGTACTGGCATTTTTTAAGCCGTTTCGATTTTACCTTTCCGTTATTGTAGGAATGCTTATTCTTATTCAGTTGATAGGTACACTTTCTCCTTATTTGTTTGGGAAAGGGGTAGATGCGGTGATTCATATGAATAGTCGTCTTACTTTTATTTTTCTTGGCATTTCATTTCTTATATCACTTTTTCAATCAACGGTATTGTACTGGCTTAAAGAAGTCATTGAGTTAAAACATTTAGATGACCATGTAGAGAAAGCTTTTTCTATTAGCTCTATTAATAAAGTTCTAGGTTATTCCATTGGCCAACACACTAACGAACATTCAGGAGTTCAGCAAAGTATCGTGAGTAAAGGACAGAGTTCTTTGCAAAATCTCATGTACAACATGTTGTACAATATTCTGCCCTCGGGAATACAGGTGTTAGTAACGTTAATAGTACTGGTATTTTTTGATTGGAGAGTAGCCTGCACAGCATTATTTTTTGTCATAATATATATCTTTGTCTCTTTAAGAAGAAATAAAAGATTTTTTCCAAAAGCCGAACAAATCAGAAAAAAGTATCAGTCTCAATCAAAGATTCAGTCTGAGCTGTATCGTAATGCCACACTGGTTATTGCGGAGGGGCAAGAAGAGAAAACAATAACTGATTTTGATACTTACGCAGAAGGGGTGACAGATTTTGCTACTACCGGATGGTTAACATATCTAACGCCGTACTACTTCCATAAATTTTTTATTGTCACCGGACAGTACGCCACACTCGCGTTGGGTGTCTATCTTATTTTAATTGGACAGCATACGGCAGGTATGTTTGTTACACTTTTTTCATGGACAGGTGCAATATTTAACAATCTGTCACAAATCATGAGCACTCAGCGGCAAATGCTGTTTCAAGTGGTTGAGATTAAGAAAATGTTCAGTATGTTCGACATAGTATCTGATATCGATATTAATGAAAATGGAATAGTACTAGATGATCTACAAGGCAAGATTGAATTTAAAAATGTAAGCTTTGCATATCCGTATCGCAAATCTGCAAAAGAAGAGGAAGAAGAAATCGATGTTTCTGAGAATAAAAAAGAAGAACATACTGTCTCCAAGATAAGTTTTGTTATTCCGGCAGCAGCAAAAATTGGTTTTGTCGGGGTGTCTGGATCTGGCAAGAGTACTATTGTGAACTTGATGCGTCGTTTTTATGATCCGACCGAGGGTGAAATATTGATCGATGATGTTAACTTAAAAGACATGAACCTGCACTGGTTGCGTTCTCGTATTGGAAATGTAGAACAAAAAATCGACCTCTTTGATCGCAGCATTAAAGACAATATCTTATTTGGTTTATCTAAGAATGCAGACGTGCCGGAAGAAAAATTGCAGAAAGCTGTAGAGGACGCGTCGCTAACAGAATTTATTACGAAGCTTAAAGATCATGGACTTGAAACAGTGATAGGTGAGGGTGGTATCAAAGTGTCTGGTGGTGAACGCCAGCGCATCGGTATTGCACGTGCATTAATCAAAGATCCAAAGATTCTCATTTTCGATGAGGCTACCAGTGCGCTTGACTCGATCAATGAAAAACTTATTCATGATGCAATCAATCGTAGCGCTCATGGACGTACAACTATCATCATTGCACATCGTCTGTCGACAGTTATGGATGCGGACATTATTTTTGTTGTTGCAAAAGGAAAGATCGTAGCACACGGCACGCACAAGGAGCTTGAAAAAAACTCCGAAGACTACAAGGAACTGATCAAGAATCAGATTTTGATGTCATAAGGATTGCAATTATTTCTTCATCAATAATTTTTACAAAACGCGGAACTATTTTTCCGTCGTATTCTACGTTTTCAAAAAACAGTTCCAACGGACGTACACAATATTGTGCTGGCGGTAACCACGGAGCGTCGTAAAGGGGGATATACATAACTAAATATGTCTTATCTTCGCTATGACGTGCTAAGCCAGTAACTTCGTAAGAATAGTTATTGATTTTTATATAATATGTGCTATAATAAAGAAAAATTGTTTTTCACAACTTAATCAACTCAATAATGGTCAAAAATTTACGGAAAGTGTTTGCGATATATCGCAAACACACAAGATCCCATCAACGATGGGCACTTGCAACTATTACTTCTTACGCTTCTGCAACCTTTATTCAAAACGTGCTGGCTCCAATGTTTGTAGCCTCACTTCTGGCACTAATGGCCAAGAAAGATATGAACATCTTAGGCGAGTTCTGGTGGTTACTGGGTGCTGTTGTTGTTTCGCAAATATTGTATCGATTGGGTGATTATTTTATGATCACCTTTGAAAATCGGTCAATGGTGGCTTTGCAACAGAAAGCACTCGAAACCATTATTACTCAGCCGCATTACTTTTTTGCCAACAATCACTCGGGAGCACTAATTGCCCGCATGAATCGTTTTGTAAAAAGTTTTGAAGGTATGTTTGATAGCATGGCGTACACATTTTTGTTCTCGATCGTTCAGGTGGTCGGCATTGCGTTTGTACTGTTCTCAAAATCTCCACTATTGGGATCAATGTTATTAGGATGGGCTGTTATTTATGTTTTTATTAGCATGAGAATGGCAAAAATCAGAATACCTGTTGATTCCAAGGAGGCTCAACTGAGTTCAGAACTAACAGCAGTGACCGCAGACATTATCAGTAATGCAATTACGGTATTGATCTTCGGACAGCGCAAGAAGGAAATCGCCCACTTCCATGATCAGAGTAAACTGTATGCCGGCGCGCAAATGCGCTCATGGTTATGGAGTAATTTCCAAAATGCCATTCAAGGAGTACTTACCGTATCACTTGAACTGGGAAGCTTGTTTATTGCAATCTTCCTGTGGACAAAAGGTAAAATGATTGTGGCGGATGTCGCACTCGTGTATCTGTACATGAAAATTATTTCTAACACTATGTGGGAAGTCGGCAGGACATTTGTGAGATTCACAAAATACAATACCGATGCCTACGAAATGGTGGAGATCTTTGAAAAGATTCCCGAGGTTGATATGGCAGAAATTTATGAAGAGCAAAACATTATGGACGGCTCAGTCGTGATCAAGAACCTTACCTTTAGTTATTCTATTGGCAAGAATGTTTTTGACAGTCTGAATCTCACCATCGAGCATGGTCAACATGTTGGTGTGGTGGGAAGTACTGGCGCTGGCAAATCAACCTTGATTGCCATGCTCATGAAGTTGCGAGACCCGATTGGCGGTATCATCGAAATCGGCGGAACTGACATTGCCGATATGGCACACGATTCTTTGCGCAGGCAAATTGCCATCGTTCCACAAGATGTATCACTACTCCATCGAACAATATTTGAAAATATTGCGTATGGAAAGGAAGATACAACACTTGACGAAATCATTGTTGTAGCCAAAAAAGCTAAGATTCATGATGAAATCATGTCTCTCAGTAATGGCTATCACACAGTCGTTGGTGAACGGGGAATCAAGCTTTCTGGTGGACAGCGGCAACGTGTCGCTATTGCCAGAGCATTGCTCATTGAGGCAAAAATCATCATCTTAGATGAAGCAACTAGTTCGCTCGATGCTATCACAGAAACTCATATCCAGGACATTTTACAAAATCACCTGGAAGGGAGAACTGTGATCATCATCGCTCACCGTTTAGCCACAGTTCGTCACTGTGACCGTATTATTGTTTTGAATAATGGAAAGATTACCGAAGATGGTCCTCATGAGGCATTAATGCAACATGACGGTATATACTCGGAATTAGTTCAGCATCAGTTTGCTCATTAAATTATTCTAAAGCCCTGTCTATGTGACAGGGCTTTTTTTATTACCTTTTTTCGGGTAGAATGGATGGATTATGGAACGAACATATATTGAAGACGCGGGAGCGCATGTAGGGGAAACTATTTTATGCAAAGGGTGGATTGATGTTCGTCGAGATCAGGGCAAGTTGGTGTTTTTTGATTTTCGCGACATGACCGGCTATATCCAGGGAGTAATCCTGCCAAACCGTGCGGCTGAAATGGCTGAAGCGGTAAAAGACGCTCGCGCAGAAACAGTGGTTGAAGTTGTCGGTATTATCAACAAGCGACCAGAGCGCAATGTGCAAACCGACAAGCAAAACGGTGATATTGAATTTGAAATCACTGGTCTGACAATTTTGAACAAAGCAGAAGTGTTACCGTTTGAAGTCAATACCGACACGAAAGAAATCAATGAAGAAACTCGCCTGAAGCATCGCTATCTTGATCTTCGCAGTGCTCGCATGCAGCGCAACATGCGCAAGCGCGATCAGGTACAAAAATTTATTCGTGACTATTTGCATGATGAAAAATTTATCGAAGTAGAAACGCCGATCCTGACCAAGTCCACACCTGAAGGCGCGCGCGACTATGTGGTTCCTTCACGGTTGTATCCGGGAAATTTTTATGCGCTCCCGCAATCTCCACAGCAATACAAACAACTTTTGATGACTGCCGGCATTGAGCGCTATTTTCAATTTGCAAAATGCATGCGCGATGAAGACGGTCGCGGCGATCGCCAGCCGGAATTCACACAGCTCGATATGGAGATGAGTTTTGTCGATCGTGAAGCAGTGATGCAGCTCAATGAAAAGCTGCTGATTGCAATCGTGCAGCAGCTTTTCCCTCACAAACGTATTCAGCAAATGCCGTTTCCGCGCATTTCATACAAGGACGCAATGGAACAGTATGACAATGACCGTCCTGACATTCGTGAAGATAAAAATGATGCAGACCTACTGGCATTTTGTTGGGTAGTGGACTTTCCATTTTTTGAATCAACGAGCAAGAGTGACAATCCTGATGCGCAGGGCGAATGGACATACACGCACAACCCATTCTCACGGCCGATTGAGGAACATATGGAATCTTTGATGAATAAAGAAAATGTTGGAGATATTCTCACCACTCAGTACGATATTTGCTTGAACGGTTTTGAAATTGGCGGCGGTTCTATTCGTAATCACTCATTTGAAGCGCTTTCAAAAGTATTTGAATTGTTGGGACATAGTATTGAAACTATCGAGTCAGATTTTGGTCACATGTTGCAAGCATTCAAAGTTGGCACACCTCCGCACGGCGGCATTGCCTGGGGTTTTGATCGTCTGATGATGTTGCTTTTGGATGAAGCTAATATTCGTGAAGTGATGGCATTTCCAAAAACAGGCGAAGGACGCGATCCGATGATGAATGCGCCGTCAACTATTAGTGACAAGCAAGTAGAAGAACTGCATATCGTAGTAAAGAAACCTAAGCAATAACATAGATAAGTGTGGAAACCGAAACAATTTTCAAAGTAAAACAAGAAGTGTTTGAAGGACCGGTAGAGGTCCTGCTTGAGCTGATTGAAAAACGAAAATTGTTTGTAAATGATGTGTCATTGGCGGCAGTGACGGATGATTTTATTCAGTACATGCAAAGTGTCGGTATGCAGGCGGGGGAGACAGCAAACTTTTTAGCCGTTGCAGCAACATTGATCTTGATTAAAGCACGATCACTATTGCCAAATCTTGAACTTAGCCCAGAGGAAACTGAGTCAATCACTGATCTGGAGCGACGCGTGGCATTGTATCAAATCATCAGCCATGTCTCGTTGGATTTGATAAAACAATATAATAAGAAAGTATCGTTTGAGGGCGTGCGACGACTCAGTGGTGTAGTGTTTGCGCCCGATGAAAAACTGACGCTTGATCAACTTCCGGAATTGATCGCTGATATGCAACGCCGAGTGCCGCCGCCAGTTGCAAAGAAACCAGAGGCGTGTGTGTTCAAGACAATTTCAATGTCAGAAATCTTGAACACGCTGCAAGAACGCATCGAACGTGCCATGTCGACCAGCTTTAACGCAATTCGTGTGGCATCACCCGATATAGATGACCATAGCCAGAAGGTCTACACTATCGTGTCATTTCTTGGTATGCTAGAGCTAGTACGTCGCGGACTGATTGCAGCGGAGCAAAGTGAATTGTTTGAAGATATCACGCTTCAAAAAAATAATACGACAGAGACTATACATGAATAATTCACTCTCACAAACAATTGAAAGTATTCTTTTTGCAACAGCTGAAGAATATTCTGTGGCAGTGCTGGCAAAGCTCGCCAATGTTTCGAATGAAGAAATTGAAAATGCATTGAGCATGCTGGCTGAATCGCTTAGCGATCATGCAATGATGCTGGTGCGACAAGGTGACAGAGTGACACTTGCAACACGACCAGAACATGCGCAACTATTGGAAACATTACGCAAGGAAGAATTGCAAAAAGATTTGAGCAAAGCCAGCGCTGAAACATTGGCGGTGATTGTGTACAAGCCAGGTGCGACCAAGGCAGAGATAGAATTGGTGCGTGGCGTCAATGCTTCATATTCGCTTCGCGCATTGCAAATTCGCGGATTGATTGAGATCAAATACAATGGTCGCTCTGTTGCATATCACCCAACACTGGCGTTGCTTGAATCATACGGCGTGGCAGATGTGGAGCAACTACCGCAATACACAGAAACAAAACAAAAGATTGCATCATTACTGGCTCAACAAGACGAACAATAGTATGTTACTCGACGCCATCAAAATTTTCTTGCCCACAACATTGGTGTTCATCATCGGTATTTTGATTACGCCGACATTGACCAATATCATGTACAAACACAAACTGTGGAAGAAAAACAATCGCGCGCAAGAGTCTGACATCACCAACACACACTTTGCCGGTGTACATGACGGTGCTGCCGAAATCGCTACACCCCGTGTCGGAGGTGTAATCATTTGGCTCTCTGTCTTGATTTGTATTTCATTGATTTGGATTATTTCTAAAATAGTTCCTTCTGATCTGTCTGCCAAGCTCGACTTTTTTAGCAAGAATCAAACATTGGTGCCGTTGGCAGCACTGTTGCTGGGATCATGGATTGGACTGGCCGACGATTTAATTCAAGTTAAAGGAGGTATCGGCAACAAATCCAGTGATGTATTGGGTAATCGCTGGGTGAAAATTGCTATGGTCGTTATTATCGGTATTGCTGTTGGTTCATGGTTTTATTTCAAACTGGGAGTGAGTGGCATTTCGATTCCATTTGTTCACTCACTCTTCAACTTGAAAGTATTTTTCATTCCTTTTTTCATACTGGTACTTTTAGGAGTATTTTCCACTTCAGTGATCGATGGCCTGGATGGACTGGCTGGTGGAGTGCTGTCAATCGTCTTTGCCGCCTATGCAGTCATTGGTGCTGTGCAACATCAAATAGATATTGCGGCACTATCTGGTGTTATCTCTGGAGCAATACTGGCATTTCTTTGGTTTAATATTCCGCCGGCACGTTTTTATATGGGAGAAACCGGTATGTTGGGACTAACATTGGTACTGACGGTTATTGCGTTTCTTACCAACACCGTACTTTTGCTGCCGATCATTGCACTGCCACTGACAGCAACAACAGCCTCAGTCATTTTACAAGTAACAAGTTATAAATACTGCGGCAAACGACGCGTGTTTAAAATCGCGCCACTGCATCATCATTTCCGCGCCATGGGATGGTCTAAAGAAAAAGTGGTGATGCGATATTGGGTCGTTTCAATTATGTCCGCTATTATTGGTGTGGTACTAGTGATCATCAGTAAATAAATGGCGACCGTTAAACCAAAACAATTTGATACGTATTTTTTTGGCATTGTGTTGTTGATCTCTTTGATTGGCATTTTTTCATTTGTGTCAGCATCACTCGGAGTGTTGGCGCAAAGCGAGACAAAATTTTATGCGGTGTTATTTGGTCAGATCGTACTCGGTTTTGTTGGAGGACTTGCAGGCTTGTGGTTCGCAATGAAAATCCCGTATCATTTTTGGCGTAACAATGCGTTGGCTATTTTTATCATTACATTGGGACTGACGTTTTCAGTATTTATACCGCACCTTGGCTTTGCTCACGGCGGGGCACGGCGATGGATTTCTGTTTTTCATGTGTCATTTCAGCCGGCAGAATTATTAAAGATCGGCTTTGTGACATATTTTGCCGCTTGGCTCGCGTGGACTAGCAAGAAAGAGCAAGAATTTAAATACAAATTGTTGCCGTTGATCATCATGTTGAGTATGGTGGCAGCAGCACTTTTATTACAACCTGATACAAAAAGTCTTATTCTTATCACTGCCGCAGCCTGCAGTATGTTGTTCGTGTCTGGTGTGTCATGGAAAAAAATTCTCGGTATTATCGGCATAGGATTGATCGGCATTGTCATATTGGCATTGATGCGTCCGTATCTGATGCAACGCATCAAAACGTATATCAACCCATCAAGTGACTCGCAAGGTTCATCGTATCAACTGCAACAAGGTTTGATTGCGATTGGTAGTGGTGGAATATTTGGTCGTGGCCTTGGGCAAAGTGTGCAGAAGTTTAACTATCTGCCAGAGCCGCAAGGTGACTCAATTTATGCGGTGATCGGAGAAGAATTCGGTTTTCTCGGCAGCGCAGCACTTGTCGTACTCTATGTCTTCTTAGCCATTCGCGGATACAAAATTGCGCTGCAGTCGCGCGATATGTTTGGACAGTACCTGGTTGTTGGTATCATCACGATTCTGGTGGCTCAATCTTTCCTTAATATGATGTCTCTAGTCGGACTTTTCCCACTGACTGGCGTGCCCCTGGTCTTTATTTCTCAAGGCGGCACCTCGCTTTTCATTGCGCTCTTTGCTGCCGGTATGGTGTTAAATGTTTCAAGATATGAAAAGAAAGTGTAAAATAGAGGTATTATGAAGATTTTACTGATAGGTGGGGGAACAGGAGGGCATTTTTATCCGCTGATTGCCATCGCTGAAGAACTGAACCGTATTTCAGATGAGGAAAAAATTGCCAATTTCAAGTTGTATTATATGGCCGACAGACCATACGATCAAAAAGAGCTTGATGAACAATTTATCACTTTTATTCCCATCACCGCCGGCAAACTTCGCGTGTATTTTTCATGGCAGAATTTCGTTGATATGTTTAAAACCGCTTTTGGCACAGTGGGAGCGATATTCAAATTATTCAGTTTGTACCCCGATGTGATTATTAGTAAGGGGGGGTATGCGGCATTTCCGGTCTTGGTGGCAGCAAAAATTTTGCGCATACCGGTCATCATTCACGAGTCTGACACTGTGCCGGGCAGAGTAAATAAGTGGTCAGGAAAGTTTGCCCGTCGCGTGGCACTGTCATACCCTGAAGCTGCAGAATTTTTTGATGAAAAAAAGATTTCACTCACTGGTCAGCCAGTGCGCAAATCCATTGCGTTTGTTGCGACCGAAGGCGCCAAAGAATTTTTTGAACTTGATCCAACATTGCCGGTGATTGGTGTGATTGGCGGGTCGCTTGGCGCAAAAATTATCAATGACACTATCACTTCACTGCTTCCTGAACTGGTGCAACAGTATCAAATTATTCACCAAACAGGGCCAAAAACATTTGAAGAAACAAAAACTGACGCCGCTGTTTTATTGGGTCAAGACACAAAACGAACACGATACAAAGTGTTTCCTTATTTAAATGATCTGCAAACAAAAATGTTTGGCGGTGCAACTGATATTATTATTTCTCGGGCAGGATCAATGTTGTATGAAATTGCTGCTTGGGGCAAACCTTCTATTATTATTCCCGGCAGTTCGGATGTGTATCATGGAGACCATCAGCGCAAAAATGCTTATCACTATGCTCGTACCGGCGCATGTGTGGTCATTGAACAAGCCAACCTCACCGCATCAGTATTGAAAAGTGAAATTGATTTGATCCTTCAACACAAAGATCAATATGATGCCATGTCCGCGCGAGCAAAAGGATTCTATAAACCGGACGCTTCGCGATTGATCGCGACAGAAGCTATTTCTATCGCGTTTGAGCATGAACAATAAAACAGAAGCACAAAAACAGCCAAGTATTTTTTCACTCCTGATACCATACAGGAGTTTGCTTATTTTGCTGATTATTTTAGCCTTATTTAGCAATGCAATTACGTTGTTTATCCCAAAACTTATTGCCAGCACGTTGGATCATTTTGTTAACGGCACACTGGTGGTCCACACCACTATCATCACATTTATTATTGCGACTATCGGCATTTTTATTTTCACCTATGCCCAAAATATTGTGCAGACCTATGCTTCGGAACGAGTGGCCCGTGATCTTCGCAAGGAATTGATGCGCAAGATTTCAATGCAGGCATTTTCATATATTCAAACCGCTAATCCTTCCGTGTTGCTCACCAATATCACTTCTGATGCAGATGCGATCAAAGTTTTCGTCTCGCAAGCAGTGGTGTCAATCATCTCTTCTATTTTTATTATTATCGGAGCAAGTATTTTATTGATCGGATTAAATTGGCATTTGGCATTATACGTCTTACTCATCATTCCAGTAATTGGTGGAACATTTTTCTTTACATTGAGCAGAGTACGTCCATTATTTTTGAAGACACAAGGGATTATCGATCGACTGAATAATGTCATTAATGAAAGTATTTTGGGTGCGGGACTGATTCGTGTCTTGAATTCTCAGCAACATGAATATGAAAAGTTTTTACAGGTGAACACTGATGCCAAGGATAATGGTTTGAAGATCGTCGGTTTTTTTGCGGGACTTATTCCAATTATTAGTTTTGTTGCCAACGTTGCTATTGTGTTGGTGTTGTATTTCGGCGGAAAGTCAGTCATTGTCGGAGGTATGACCATCGGTAGCTTCACTGCATTCAACAGTTATATTGCCATTCTTATTTTCCCGATCTTGGTTATCGGTTTTATGAGTAATGTCATCGCTCGTGCCAATGCTTCATACCAACGTTTGTATAAAGTGCTTGATGCTCCAGTACCAACAGAAAATGGCACAGTGACCACTCCGCTGACCGGAGCTATCACGGTAAAAAATATTTCTGTTCAGTACGGAGAAAAACATGCAGTGAAAGACGTGTCATTTAACATTAAACCTACCACTAAAAATGCCATTATTGGACCAACTGCGGCCGGGAAAACTCAACTGCTGTATGTTATGACAGGATTGCTGGCTGCAACTGACGGTACTGTATTTTTTGATGACATACCGTTAAAAGAATACGATCAAAAAAGCCTGCACGCGCAAATAGGGTTTGTGTTTCAAGACAGTATAATTTTTAACACAACAGTTCGAGAAAATATTGCATTTAGCACATCTGTCACTGATGCAGACCTGGACAAAGCAATTGTTACCGCAGAACTTGAAGGGTTGATTGCATCATTGCCACAAGGACTTGAGACGGTTGTTTCAGAACGTGGTGCCAGTTTGTCGGGAGGACAGAAGCAGCGCATCATGTTGGCGCGCGCTCTGGCACTTAATCCGCGTATTCTGTTTTTGGATGACTTCACTGCACGCGTTGATACCCGCACTGAAGAAAGTATTTTAGCAAATGTCAGAAAGAACTATCCGGATCTGACGCTTATTTCTATTACGCAAAAAATTTCCTCCATTACCGAGTACGACAATATTATCGTGATGATGGAAGGAGAACTCTTGGCCGAAGGAACTCATGCAGCACTGATGGAACAGTCTCCGGAATACGTGCAAATTTATCAATCGCAACAAAGCACTGACAAATATGAATTACACTCTTAACACAGAAAAGAAAAATGGGTCAGTGCTTGCGGCGCTTAAAAAATTGCTGCCGTTATTGAAGTATGAGCGACAGCGTTTATTTATAACCTTTGCTGCCATTATCATAAACTCCGGGCTGACATTGGTTGCGCCATTGTTGATTGGTGAAGCGGTAAACAAATATATCGAAACAAAACAGGTTCACGGATTGTTAGTGGCAAGCGCAACTGTGCTTCTTATTTATATTGGTTCATTTATTGCAACGTATATTCAAACCAAAACGATGGGTGGTGTTGGACAGCGTTTGTTGTTCTCGTTGCGCAACACTGTGTTTGAAAAACTGCAACAACTTCCCATTGCATTCTTCAATCAAAACAAAGCCGGTGATTTGATTTCTCGTATCAACAATGATACTGATAATCTCAATCAATTTTTCTCGCAGTCATTGATGCAATTCGTTGGTAATATCTTTTTGATTGTTGGCGCGGTTGTTTTTATTCTTTCTATCAATTTTCGTCTTGGTTTGGCAGCGCTTGTGCCGCTAGTGATCGTGTTGCTTCTAACGCAAGTGCTGTCTCCATGGGTGAAGCGACAAAATGCTAAAAGTTTGAAAGAAGTCGGTGGTATGAGTGCTGAGATTCAAGAAAGTTTGGGAAATTTCAAAGTGATTGTGGCGTTTAATCGCCGTGACTATTTCCGTGAAAAATTTGAAGCGGCAAATTACAAAAATTTTATTACCTCAGTGAAAGCAGGAATTGCCAACAATGTCTTTGTCACTATTTATAGTTTTGCATCCAATGCTGCACAACTGATCGTGTTGGTGTACGGTATCCATCTTATTTTAATCGGTGACTTCACATTGGGTTTTCTGATCAGTTATATCACTTATGCTAATCGTCTCTATGACCCATTGCGTCAAATGGCATCATTGTGGGCAACATTTCAAACCGCTATGGCCAGTTGGGATCGTATTTCGGCCATTGTCTCATTGCAAAATGACATGCCGTTACTCGCAGGATCTGCCGCACATTCATTGTCAGGGCCACGTTTATCATTTCAAACGGTGGGGTTCACCTATGTGGATGGAAAGGAAGTATTACGCGATGTTTCTGTATCGCTCAATCCCGGAGAAACCTATGCGTTGGTTGGACCAACAGGAGGAGGTAAAACAACAACTGCTTCACTGATGGCACGACTGTATGATCCGACAGGAGGCACTATTTTATTTGAAGGAAACGACATTCGGACACTCGATCCTGCCACGCGCGCGCAAAAGATCGGGTTTATTTTACAAGAACCGTTTTTGTTCACCGGAACACTGGGGGATAATATTTTTTACTCCAATCCGCTTTATAAAGACTCAACATCTGAACAACTGGTGGAAGTCTTGAAAGAAACAGAGCTGCTACCCCTGTTAGCGCAATTCGAAAATGGGTTAAAAACTCCAGTCAATCAAAACGGAGAAAGTATCAGTCTCGGACAGCGACAACTTATCGCATTTATGCGTGCCGTATTGCGAAAACCTGACCTGATCATTTTGGATGAAGCGACTGCAAATATTGATACCGTGACAGAGCGGTTGCTTGAAGAGGTGATTGAGAAATTGCCAAAACAAACCACTAAAGTCATTATCGCTCATCGTTTGAACACGATTCAAAATGCTGATGAAATATTTTTTGTGAATGGCGGTGCTATCACCCCAGCTGGATCGCTGACAAATGCTGTCGATATGTTGATGCACGCAAAACGCACCAGCTAATGACGGTTATTCTCTTTTAGAAAGATGTCCGTACAATTTTGAATAGACAAATGTTCCTGCCGTGCCAATGAAGAATACTTGTGCGGAGTAGTATACCCATAGCAATAAACCTACCAGTGAACCTGCTGCACCATATTCAGCTGTGCCACCAAATGATTCGATGTACCAACTGATTAAGTATTTACCGATCAGAAATAAAATCGAAGTTATAAATGCGCCCCAAATTAGCTCTTTCCAAGGAAGCTTGGTATCGGGCAAGATGCGATAAATAATTGCAAATAAAAATGTCCCACCCAATAGGGTAACGATGCCGTTCAGGATATTGATTGCTAACCCACTTTGCAGCAAAACCGGCAATGAATAATGAAAGAATGAAGTGAACACACCAAATGCCGCAAGAAAAATAAATAATATGCCAAATAACAAAATCAGTAACACTGCGATCAGTCGGTTTTTTACAAAATTCCATATTGTTTGGCTTGTTGTTTGAACCGTTTGTGTAGCCGAAGGAATTTTCCACAGCTCATCAAGATCATTGTTAAGTTCAGCAATGACACCGAGTGCGGCGATGATGATGACAACACCACTGACAATAGCGGTGATGATCCCGGTATGAACAGGGTAGCTGTTGTTAATAAGTGTTTGGATAACAGACGAAAGATTTTTTCCAACACTTATATTTAGTACACGAGCAATGGTTGTCGTGGTAGTATTTCTGTCAAAAATAATTCTACCAACGGCCATCAGTAAGATAAGTAACGGGGCAATAGAAAAAATCGCATAGTAAGAAATAGCTGCTCCCATTCGTGAAGCCTCTTTGTCCTGCCAGTGTGAAAAAGTTTCTTTAATTAAATTGAGATGTTTATTTCCCATCTGAATTTATAGTATATACGAAAATCGCAAAACGTGCTTTACTGTATTATATGCATGATCACACAAATCGAGCCCTTATTATTGTAATGATTATCATCCTTATCATTATCGCCGTGGTGTACTTATTGCCACACGGTATTTATTATTATTTCCCCACAACTACTGGCACTACGCAAGTGGAGCAAACTATGCCGATTTCAGGAACAACACATGTGTATACCACCACTACTCCGGTGACGAGCTATCAGCAAACCACTACTACAACCACTGACAGTTCTCATACTACCTCAACACAGTAGTATTCAGGAAATGAGCGAGAAAAATTCTAGTGCTGTCTCGTTCACTGACTGCTTGCAACGCTGAATGTTCAAGTCGCACAAGAAATTGTTCCAAAAAGGTCACATCTCTCAAGATGGTGATCTTTTTTAATTGTTCTCGAGCAGTGGCACAATGGTCGATGATAGTTTCGGAGACAATATCTATGTGATGCTGCCAAAAATAATCTCGCAACCATTGCATATGTTTTGCAAGATCAAGCTCTGTTTGACCGCTCTGTAGCTGGAAAGCTTTGAGAATATCTGTGCTTACACTATTGATATATCCATTTTCCAGATCTTCAACCCAATCATGTGCGTCGTCATTGAGCTGTCGCGCGATGAGATAATGTAAAAAGAATTTTTCCACGACATATGCTTGGTCATATTGCCCGCACAGCAAGCAGATAATGATAGGCCCCAATGCATGACCGAGAGATTTTTCTGCCAAACACGCATATGAACCATAATCAGGAAGAGTGCTGTTGATTTTACAATGTTCATATTCCCATGCTGTACTTGTGGCAATACCACTAAGAATACGATCAATATACATGTAATCATCATCATTTTTGATCAGATGATGAGTGATATCTGACACTGTGCGGATGCACAAGCCTGCCATAGGTAAATAGCCGATCTGATTTTCTCCGTCGAGTATGGCGTCATAAGTGCTATATCCAACCCATCCCAATATATTCAATGCCGCCAAATCAACAAGTGTTTGTTCTTCGATACTGAATGTGGATCGCAATGCATATGTAAAATTATACGATAACATTGTTATTTCATCAGTGGGATCTTTTGCTGTCAGTAATGTGTATGAATGATAAAATTGTGTTTGCAATAAAAGTGAGGTGTGCGAAAAAACTTTTTGACATGTATGCAGAACTGCGGTGATGAAAGTATTCATTTTGTGTTCTAAATCAATTTTTTTATCGGTGTGCTGATTTCTCCTCATTTCACGGAGATATAATGTCAATGCTTCAACACAACAAGCGCTGACATGAGCATCACAACTGCTGTAAGTAATTTCATCATTGTATACAGACTCAATAAAAAATGGCTGAGATGACCATCTGCCATCAGTTTCACTTTCTAACAGATATGCTATGGCAGCATCGAGCCTATCGGCCGGTACGCCAAGTTGTATGAGCGAACTAACTGCCAATGCGGTGAAGAGGGGATTTCCCCAATTGCCGTTAACAGATTGGCTTTGCAAAATAGTGCTAATAAGCAGGTCTTTGTGTACACCAGTATAGGCTCGCGCCAGAAAATATATAACAATGATCTCATGATAATAATACTGTGATGTACATTTTTTTTGCAAAATTAGATCATCAAAATATTCTTGCAGTTTCGGAAGAACGATACCAAACTGTGATAAAAATAAAGCGATATTGCTATTTACTACCACATCAATATCGTGCCACTGTTGCGGGTGATCGGGCAGTATCCATGTTTGATACGGACCACCGGCTGCATATTCATTTGCGATAAGTATCGAGGTGATGGATGCCAAGACTTCTTCGGTGATAATTTCCGGAGTAACTTGATACATAGCATTCAAGGCAATACAAGTGTCATCCAAATCATCGGGGTATGAATCGCCGTAGCTAAATGACCACGCAACACTCTTTTTTGCTAACAGTATCGCTACAGCTTTTTGTTTTATAAAGCGACTTCCTTCAGTGTCTATATGTTTAAGCGCGGCAACAATAAGGCCGTTGTAAAATACTGACTGCTCTGATTGTGATCCTATGAATTGAAGCGCGTTATGACATGCTATTTGTATTTGTTTCTGATTTGGATTCTTGAATTTCTGATGCATCATTAGATATAAATGGGAAAGTAATAATAAATGTGCTGCCTTTGTGTTCAGTACTAGTAACTTTGATGGTACCGTCAAATTCTTGTTCAACTATTTGTTTTGTTTGAGAGAGTCCTAGCCCCATACCTTTGCCGTATGATTTGGTCGTGAAGAACTGATTGAAGATGGTGTCGATATTAGAGATGGGAATACCACAACCGTTATCTCGAATAATCAGCGTGGCACTCTTTTTATCAGATCCCATGGCAATGATTATATTAATGGTATTTTGGCGACCGGTGTGTTCACAGGCATCTACTGCATTGGATAAAAGATTTAACACAACTTGATAAAATTTAAATGCATTACCATTGATAACAATGTCATCTTTTGCATGCAGATTGAAAACCACCTGCGCTTCACGAGCACGATAGTGCAAGATATCAATTGCATCACTGATTTCATGTTCTAAAGAAAATGCCGTAAGAGCATTGTTATCAGCAATTTGTTTTCGCACACTGTCGATATAGATACCCATTCGCTTACTGGCGGCCACCGTTTTATGGAGATAATTTTTAAATTCAGGTAAATGCTCAGGAGAGTCCTCGACTCGAGTCGCGTTGATCACTACAACATTCAACGTATTCATAAGATCATGAAATATACCTGATGAGAGTTTACCGAATTCTGCAAATTTATAGAGTTGCGATATTTTATCTCCTTGTGTTTCTTTCAATTTTCTTGTGCGCTCTTCAACTTTTATTTCCAATAAATCTCGCTCTTCGAGCAGTGCTTTTTCGGAAGCATGGGCACGTTTTAAAGAACGTTCAATTTCTCTATTAGAAAGCCAAGATATGCCCACTACCAAAAAGAAAATGATTGCCAACTCGATTGAATCTGTATTTTGAATAGTGGCAATTTTCCAATGCAGTATCGGATGAAGTACATTATGTATTTGCAAATACGTTATCAATACAATGGTCAATGAAATAATAGTGGTGAACAAAAAAGCAAATCGAGTTGAGACTAATATACTGGAGATGACAATCATGACCGTGTAACTGATGGCAACCATGGGAAGTTCCACGCCCCAATGTGCTGCTCCGTAGGTGGTTGCAATGAAATACAATGTCAAGAAAACGTAGATAGCTATTCTATAGAATCCTTTTCGAGAAAGTAACAGCAAGTACATGGCGACCAATACAATGCTACTAAATTTCAAAAATGAAATGCCGTGATACTGCACACCTTCTCGGATGGTATTTGTGGCAACGACAACGTCGAGCGCGATCAGAAAGGGAATAATGCAACAAAGAATAACATTCAGAATAAATTCTTGGCGTTTAATGTCTTCATTTTCAGATTTTGCCGCAATGCAATGTTCATACACGCCATGAATACTACGCCCGAATAAACTGAGGGAATATGGATCGGAATGTGTAGTAGTGCTTATTCGAGGACGAGTATTCATGGTATGTAGGAGAGATGCGGACTATGTTTAGTCAGCCCAAGGGGTGAAAGTGGTTTGCTCGTAGGCACTGTTTTTCGCTGACGCTTCGTCACGAGCCTCTGGTGTGGTGAGTAGGGTTTCCATTATTTTTTTCATAGATATATAAGATTAGTAGGTCTAATGTTGAGCTATTCGATTACTATAGCTCATCTTTAGTATAAATAATAGATGGTCAAATATATCCAAAG
Source organism: Candidatus Nomurabacteria bacterium UBA5155 (assembly GCA_002413705.1). GTDB lineage: Bacteria > Patescibacteriota > Minisyncoccia > Phycocordibacterales > UBA9973 > UBA4124. The sequence goes on along the minus strand of DHXN01000011.1, from coordinate 38,927 downwards.
TTTTGATAAATTATTTCTCAAGATCGATCTTGTAGCCTCGTCCGGAAACACTATGAATCAACTTCAACTTATCGGGTGTCTCTATTTTGCGACGGACATTCAAAATATGCGTTTCAATAGTGTTGGAAAATGGATCAAGACTGACGTCCCAGACATGCTCCATCAGCATGCCGCGCGTGATGACCTGACTTTTGTGTTTGAGCAAATATTCAAGCACGGCAAACTCTTTACGTGTCAGATAAATCGGCTTACTATCACGAGTGACGATTTGTTTCGTGATATCCAATACCAAATCATCAATAGTAAGTATTTTGCTCTGTACTTTATTGGGACGACGAAGTACCGCCTCTATTCGCGCATACACTTCTTCAAAAGAAAACGGTTTGGTCACGTAGTCATCTGCGCCGATTGTCAGTCCTCTAATTTTATAACTCACCGCATCACTGACCGAAATCATAATGATTGGAGTGTTTTTACCACTGGCACGAATTTCTTCGCAAACAATAAAACCATTTTTCTCCGGCAATCCATGATCAAGCAATATCACATCATAGTCATTCATTTGGGCAAGATAAATACCGCGAGTGCCTGTGCTGGCGCAATCCACTGCAACTCCTTTTGCTTTCAATCTGTCTTCCAAAAACTCTTGCGTGTCAGTGTCATCTTCAATAATAAGGATTCGCATAAAAAAATATAAAATTATTATGAGATTATTATACGAAAATGCTTACTAAATAACCAATTAAAACCTGAATAAGTCCCGCAAAATCTTTATAATTTTTTGATATACTAGAACTATGAAAACAACATTACATACAAACAAAGGAAATATTATTATTAAATTTAGCGAGCAAACACCAAACACTGCGGCAAATTTTATCAAGTTAGCCAAAGAAGGTTTTTATGATGGGGTGAAATTTCATCGCGTGATTGAAGGATTTATGATTCAAGGTGGTGATCCATTGACTAAAGATGATAGCCAGATGGGTATGTGGGGAACTGGCGGACCGGGATATGCATTTGCAGATGAAATTCATCCAGAAAATAATAATATTACCGGCACTATTTCCATGGCTAACTCAGGCCCTAACACTAATGGCAGTCAATTTTTTATCAATACCAATGACAATGTATTTCTTGATACCAAGCACACAGTGTTTGGCAAAATTGTTGACGGTATGGATGTGGTAAAAAATATTGAAACTACTGCAGTAAACGGTTCAGATCGACCACTAGAGGCGGTGGTGATCAACAGTGTGTCGGTGGAATAAAAAATTAATCATGAAAAAACTCTTTATTTCATCAATAGTGCTGACCTTACCGCTGCACGAAAAAATATTGCTTCAATTCGTTCAGGATTGAAAACACTCTGATATACTAGAGTATATGCTAAAAAAAGATGTTGTTGCCAGTGATCTGGATCAGTTATTTGCGACACTACATTCTTCTCAAAACGGCCTGACTACACAAGAAGCCAGTAGCCGTTTTGGCGTGTACGGCAGAAATGCGCTCCCGCAAAAAACCGTGAGCGCATTTTCTGTGCTTGGACGGCAATTTCAAAATACTCTGGTGTACCTGCTCGTCATCGCCAGTCTTATTTCATACAGCATCAAAGATTACTCGGATGGAACGGTTATTTTGGCGATCTTGCTTTTAAATACACTGCTTGGATTTTTCCAAGAATTCAAATCAGAAAAAATCATTGAAAAGCTTTCGCGATTTATCACCAAGATTGTGCGTGTGAAGCGCAATGGCGTGATATCTCTGTTGGACGAGACAGAGATTGTTCCCGGAGATGTGTTGATTTTGCGCGAAGGTGACATTGCTCCTGCCGATATGAGATTGTTTGAAGCTGATAATGTGCAAGTTGATGAGTCAACACTGACCGGTGAATCAATGCCTGTCACAAAGAAAAATGGGGATTTGATTTTCACCGGCAGCACGGTTGGAAAAGGCGAGGCAGTCGGTGTAGTTTATGCAACCGGAGCTGAAACAGAGTTTGGATCTATTGTGGCCCTATCGATAAACACGAGGAAAGAGACTGAATATGAAAAGTCATTAAAAAGTTTTAGCTCGATGCTGATCAAAATTGTGGTAGCGGCATTGATTGTAGTGTTTGTGGCCAAGGTACTAATCGCAAAAGGACAATTGCCAATCACTGACCTTTTGCTTTTTGTGATCTCAATGGCGATTGCAGTGGTACCGGAAGTGTTGCCGGTGATTGCGACAGTATCGCTTTCCAGTGGCGCTTTGAAATTAGCCAAGAAGCATGTGGTGGTGAAGCGACTGTCTTCTGTCGAAGATCTCGGTAATATCACTATGCTTTGCACTGATAAGACGGGCACCATCACCGAAAATAAAATGGTTATTCAACATATTGAGTCGAGTGATACAGACCTTTTTCAAATTTTTTCCTACGCCACAATCGCTGTCTTAAAGAATAGAAAACATAGGATGCCAAATTCATATGATGATGCATTCATTCAGTATGTTTCAAAAGAACTGGAAGCTAAAGCCGCTGATTATTCTATAGTGAAAGAATTACCATTTGATCCTGATGACAAACGCCGACGAGTGGTATTGCACCATACAAAAACTGATCAGTATTTTTTAATAATTATTGGCGCTCCGGAAATTCTTTTAAATCTCACCAATGACACAAAAAAAGAAGATGTGTTAAAAATAATTTCTCAAGAAGGCAGCACAGGTCTGCATCATATTTCTCTGGCATACAAACAAATCAGCAGCTATTCCGACAGTTATGACATGCTGGCCGACGAATATGATCTGCAATTTCTCGGCTATGTCAGCTTGACTGACCCATTGCGTGAAAGTGCTAAAACAACGATTGAACATGCTGAAGCGCTCGGTATACAAATCAAAATTCTGACAGGGGATAGCAAAGAGGTGGCTCACTATATCGGCACACAGGTTGGCCTGGTCAAAGATGGCGATATCGTTTATTTGGGTGATGAGCTTGAAGCAATGTCACCACAAGCATTTAAGACTGCTGTGATGGCGTGCAATGTCTTTGCGCGAGTATCACCAACGCAAAAATACAACATTATCAAGGTATTAAAGGAAAATTTTGTTGTTGGCTATCAAGGTGACGGCATCAATGATGCACCAGCACTGAAGTTGGCCGATGTGGCGATTGCGGTCAACTCAGCAACTGATATCGCCAAAGAAAATGCCGATATCGTGCTGCTTAATAAAGATTTGGAAGTGATCATCAACGGCATCAAATATGGCCGCACGATTTTTGTAAATATCAATAAATATATCACGTACACCATGGTCAGTAATTTTGGCACATTTGTGGCACTCGCCGCACTGTACCTTTTTTCAAAAAATTTGCCGCTCTTACCGATTCAAATTTTGTTTACCAATGTTTTAACTGACCTGCCACTTATCACCATTTATTCTGATACTGTTGAGGATAGTGATGTAGTCAAGCCGGAAAAACAACAATCAAAACAACTGCTACTCGTGTCACTAGTATTCGGTATTCCTACCGCCGCATTTGAATTGCTGTATTTTGCAATCATTCGTTATCAGTCAGTCATTGTGATACAAACCAGCCTCTATATATTCTTTACATTTATCGCGCTTATTGTGTTCTATGCGCTTCGTAACAAAGGCTTCTTCTGGAATGCCAAACGTCCATCACTACTTCTCAATGTTTCATTTTTTTTGGCGTTTGTCGGAGCATTGGTAGTCATTTATATTCCTATCTTTCAACATTGGTTTCATTTCACCGCATTGCCACTGTCGGCAGTAATTACCATTCTTGTGACAATGATTCTGTACTTCTTTAGTATTGACCTGATCAAAGTTTTACTAGCTTCTTATATACCGATCCAGCGTCCACGTATCCATTCCATTGAGAAAGATGACAAAGGTAGCAACACTGAGTCCAAGATCGCGAATGCCAATACTGTCATTTAGTCCAACAACCAACGAGATATCGAGAATGTGCAAGAAAAGAATAAATGCCACAACGCGAGTGAATAGCCCCAATAGCAACATAGTGCCGGCGAGTATTTCAAAGAGTGCATTGTAGTGCACAAGGGTAGCGACAGTCATGCCTGTTAAACTAACAATTGATTGCGGAATATATCCAAACCACGCTGACGGATCGATGATTTGATTTATTCCGAACCAAAGAAATACCCCGGCCAGACCAATGCGAAGAATAGTGGATGCATATTGTTTCATCATGTTACGAGTATAACATACCGGGAAAATTGTCAGATTTTTGCGCAGAGCGATCATTGTAGACAATGACATGTTCAAAATCAAAATACTGTTTCAATATTTCTGGCGTTGTGAAAAAGAGTGCCGTGGTGAGTGCATCTGCCAGAAGTGTGGTATCCGCCACGACCCACACTGCGGCAATATGGCGAGGGGATTCAACAAGTTCCGGGTCAATAATATGGTGATATTTATTCCATGCGCGACGGTTACCAGATGAACCGGCAATACTTTTATTGATCAGTTCCGCCACGCCAATTATCTTGGTTTGATCTGCCGGATCTTCCAAACCGACACTAAAAACGTTTTGTATAGTGGTACTATACGCAATATCTCCGCCGGCATTGATCATATAGTCTCGTATGTCATATATTTGAAATAGAGCAGCAATAATATCTACAATGTATCCTTTACCCAATGCACCAAAGTCGAGCTGTAGCGGGCGTTGTGCGGTCAATAACGGTGCATTGTAGCTCATTACATCATCCCATAATGGCGCTTTTTTGATGTCTTGTTGAGGGGTGAGCGAATAGTCTTTATCATACCCGACGGCTACCAATACTTCACCAATCAGTGGTGTTACTTTTCCCTCAGTAATGTCGTACAGCCTACGATACAGAGCGAGCATGTTTTCCGCATCCGCGGGCAGTTCGTACACACCCGCCTGTTGCGCAATACGCCCAACGAAAGAATCCTCGCGAAAGCGAGAATAGTGTTGTTCAAAGAGTTCAATGCGATCTTTGACGAGCAAGATTATTTTTTCAGTCGCAATTGATTCAGAGATATTGAATTCAATATGCCATGATGTGCCGATAGCCTTAAAATCAAAGCTCTCGTTCATAGTGACTATATTCTAGCTTGTGCCTTGATCTGAGTAATAGCATCATTGAAACCAATGCCGGTCAGAGAAGAACCGGAAACAGCACCGAGTTTAATACTATCAATACTCTTACCAACAACCAGTGATTGATAACCGCCCAAAAACAGATGTTGATAGGTCGATGAAGTCGAGTCGTGAGGCATTGGTGTTATTGATACATTAGTTACAATATCTTTTTTCAACGTCACGGTTACGCCGACATTGTCGATACCGCCTGGTGATCTATATGATCCAGTGGCTGTGTATGAACCGTCTTTATATTTCTGTGTTGCATTTGTCTTTGATATAGTGGGTGTATCCGCCACAGGAACAGGAGTAGTACTTACACTATTGTTGTGACTACTTGATGAAATGCCGATAATACCTGCAGCAACAGCAACAACCGTTGCCAGACTGATCAAAACTTTTTTACTATTCATGGCAGCAGTATATCATAAGTAAGATTTTGAGATGAATAAGCGTATAATAAGAGAATGCCGCCAAACACTGATGATTTTACTGATGAGGCATTGGTCATTGAGTGCAAGAAGGATCAAAAACACTTTGCTGTGCTTGTGGAGCGCTATGTGCCAAAACTAACGAAGTATATCAAGCGGCGTTCTTTGGCGACGAGTGATGATATTGATGATTTATTGCAGAATATTTTCATCAAGGTGTATCGAAACATCAATGAATACGATACCTCGTTGTTATTTTCTTCATGGATCTACCGTATTGCTCATAATGAGATGATTGATTGGTATCGCCGAGAAAAACGGCGGGCGACACTCTCGCTCGATGATGAGGCTCAAGATATTGTCTCAAAATTGATCACTGAAGAAGATATGACCGCTCGTTTCAGTCATGATGAACAAAAACAGTACATTATTAAAACACTTAACACGTTAGGCGAGAAATACAAAGAAATCCTGCTACTGCGATTCTTCGAAGAAAAATCATACGAGGAGATCGCCGATATTCTAAAAATCCCATCCGGCACGGTAGCAGTGCGAATCAATCGAGCAAAAAAGCAATTACAACAAGCCCTCAAAGACTATGAAACCAACAACTGACACAACTGAAAAAATATTGACGGCTATCGAAAGCCAGAGGGTAACACCACGCCCGACATGGTATTTCACCTTGCGTAACAGTCTTTTTTGGGTGCCAGGCATTATTACCACACTACTCGGTGCATACACTGTTGCAGGGCTTTTATACGGAGTATTACATCCTCATCCAAATCCTCTGTTTTTAATCGCGGCTATTCCATTACTTTGGGTTATCTCATTTATGTTGTTTTCGATGATTACAATATCCCTGCTGCGCAAAACCCATAGCGGCTATCGCCATACTACCTTGCAATTGTTATTGATCAGTGTTGCCAGTAGCATCATATTAGGACTGCTTTTTTATGCAATTACCCAAGATGCCAACGATAACAACATGAAAACATATTATCGATACCCGACAGAACATCAAAATGATTTTTTTGAAAGAAATTATTCCACGCTACGTATAAATTAGAGTGGAGTGATTCCACTTATTAGTAATTTGCACAAAAGTTAAACGTAATGACGGTAGCAACACGAAAAATATTGCTTTCGGGGCTTCTGGGGATTGCATCAGCTGGAGTGATTGCTGCTACAAGTTATGCAGCACAGCCACCAGAGTGGGTACAACACATGAGCGTGCCCGTATTACATGAAGTACTTGGTAAAACCATTGAAGATGACGACTACAATGCTTTTGCCTCTGCTATAAAAGGAAGACCGGGAGCCCAAGCAATAACACAAGAACAGTTTGATGCCCTTGTGGCTGCACGCGCACTTCACGAAGTGGGCAAAGACAGTCAGGCACAAATACTTTTACAACACGCGGGCATAACAGCCCCAAACACAATAGAATAACATGATTGAAGAGTGATTGAATTATTATTCGCCTAGCCTTAAAAAAATATTATACACAATCATTACAATTACCGTACCTCAAAAAAATAAATATAAATGACAGTTTTCTCACAAAAACTTCTCTTACTCAGTAAGAGAAGTTTTTGGTCTAGAAATGTTATACTAGCCCGGTATGTATACCATTAGCCATGAGCAAAAGAAGGTTCTAAAGATACTAGGAGTCGCTATTTTAGCACTCATTTGTCTTGCTTCAATCATTTCGTTTACCGCCACCTTTAAAAAAATCTATAAAGCGGGCGAGTTACATCCTATATACAGTATACATGGTTCAGAGCGCGTCAATCATCGTGTGACAATAGACACTATCCAGCCGTGGATGACATTCAACTATCTCAATGTGGTATTCAACATGCCCGCATCATATCTTCAGAACGGTCTCGGTATTATTGACCCTTCATACCCCAATATTCGCATTGATACCTATATCAAGCGGCACAAATTAAACTCAACTGTTTTCTTCACTGGTGTTAAGCAGGTTATCACTAGCTACACCAATAAATAACATGAGCTTCTTGGCGCAAACAATACTGCCGTACATCTTGCTCTATAAATATACAGCATTGTTCGTCATTACCTTTTTAGCGGCGCTGGCTATTCCAATCCCTGCCGGAACATTGCTTGTTGCATCTGCCGCTTTCGCCAGTCAGGGGTATTTTAATATTGTCGTACTGATTATTGTTGTCACAATTGCAAACATGGCGGGGGACAACCTGTCATTTTGGTTAGCGCGAATATATGGAAAAAAGTTATTGTATCGAGTAGGATTTCTTAAAAAGATTTTAACATCAAGGAATTTCATCTTGATTGAAAAAAGAATCAATAAACGACCAGGTTTTATTATTTTCATCACTCGCTTTGAAGTGATTGCGACACTGACCACCAATCTGATTTGCGGCATGGGAAATGTTCGCTATAGAAAGTTTCTGTTATTTGAAGCGATGGGTGCATTTGCTGACACATTTTTCTATGCAATGGTGGGATATCTGTTCGGTGACAGTTGGCAGGCAGTAAATGATCTTATTGGTAATTTTAGTATTGTGTTTTTCCTTGCTATTGCACTTGGGGTAGCATTATTTTGGAAGAAAATCATCAACAATTTAGCTAAAGAGGAAATAAAGACTAGGTAAATAGTTATCCACAAGTATTTGCTTGCATGTGAACGTTCGTTCACATATACTAAAGAAGTTACAAGAGGAGTAATTATTTAGAATATATATGTCAAAAAATCAATACATCACAACACTAGAACGTCAGATACATACATTAAATGAGCGTATCGACGCAAAGATTGTCAGCGGGCAGCAATACATGGCAGAGGCTCAAAAGCATCGTATGTTGCTTCGAAAGCTTCGCGCTCAAAAGTATGATCAAAAAGGAGGTTTCTTCGGCCGAGTATTTGCATGAAAACCACTCCATTCCAGCTCACTCTCAAAAATGAACTTAGTCGTCTTGAGCGATTAAGTTACGACAATGACCGCACTTCTTTTTCATTGCTTTCGTTGTCACGTTCTTTTGGACGACACAAACCTACAAAGAATAAGCATTTTCTGTTACAATTCTTTCAGCAAGTGCTTAGTTTCTAATATCCATTTCTAACATATGACTCCAGATTACAAAGAAAAACTTCTCTCATTCTATCAATCAAAACGACGCATGCCGACCTACACTGAGATGATGACTATTTTTGGTTTCAAATCCAAGAATGCTGTGTATCGCGTAGTAACCAAACTCATTGCAGCGGGCATAGTGACCAAAGACAAACTGGGAAAACTTATTCCCAGCGATGGTTTCAACGACATACCAATGGTTGGTTTTATTAAAGCCGGACTACCATCTCCTGGCGAAATGTTGACCGACACACTCAATATTGAAGAATATCTCGTACCAAAAAAAGCCAGTACCTATCTTTTTGAAGTGGACGGCGACTCCATGATCGAAGCTCATATTGCTGATGGCGATATTGTCATTGCAGAACGAACCAATACCGCCAAAGATGGCGATATTGTCATTGCTCAAGTGGACGGAGAATTCACAATGAAATTCTTGCGGAGTAAAAATAATAAACTTTGGCTTGAGCCAGCGAACAAACACTACAAACCTATTCATCCTGAATACGAACTCACGATTGTTGCAGTTGTCCGCAGTGTGATGAGAAAATACTAAATCTCCTTTATATATATGATATCTGTGTTATACTCATAACACTTTTATTGTATATGTCAAAAGGGGAAGCAATCGTACGCTTTGATGCCGTATCATTTGAATATAGTGCCACAAAACCCATCTTGGAAGAGGTGTCTTTTTCAATTCGTAAAGGTGCAAAGCTAACACTGATGGGGCAAAATGGTGCCGGCAAAAGTACTATTTTCAATCTGCTAACTGGGGTCTTCAAACCAGAAGAAGGTAGTATCAATATCGTCAAAGGCACCACAGTAGCCACTGCACGCCAGGTCATCGCTCGTGAACAGATGGAACTGACGGTACGAGAATATTTCGAATCACAATTCAAAGAAAAGATGTATGATATTGACCCGCGCATTGATGCAGTGTTGGAAGCGGTCAATCTCAACGTCAAACATGTTCATGAAAAAATTATCAAAAGTTTTTCTGGCGGACAGCAAGCGCGCCTACTGCTAGCATCTGCGTTGATTCAAGATCCTGACCTATTATTACTCGATGAGCCAACAAACAATTTGGATACTGCCGGCATTGAACACCTGACAAAGTTTTTGATTGATTATAAAAAAACTGTTCTGGTTATTTCTCATGATGCGGCATTCCTGAATGCCTTCACTGAAGGTGTCTTATACTTAGATATCTTCACTCGCAAGATTGAACAATATGTCGGTAACTATACCGATGTAGTGCGCGATATCTCAGTGCGTATCGAAAGAGAAAACATGAAAAATGCTATGTTGGCAAAAGAAATTCAAGCCAAGAAAGAGAAAGCTAATCAGTTCGCTTATAAAGGTGGCCAAATGCGTTTGGTGGCTAAACGCATGCGCGAGAAAGCTGAAGAACTTGAAGAGGATATTGTTGATGTTCGAAAAGAAGACAAGACTATTCGTCCGTTTACCATTCCTGCCCAACACGACACCATTGGAGAAATTATCAACATCACTTCGTTTACCGTCTTAAAAAATCATAAAGTCACGGAACGCAAAGCTGCTATCTCATTGAAGAAAAATCAACACCTTCTGCTTCGCGGACCAAACGGTATCGGCAAAAGCACATTGCTTGAATCTATTGCCAATGGCACTGCCAAGGGATCAGTGATCGGTAAAAATGTGCGCGTGGGATATTATCGACAAGATTTCTCAACACTCGATTTCAATGATACTGCATACGAATCATTGAAAAAAGCTATGGCATCGTCTGGCTTGCGTCCCAATGAAGAACGTATTCGTTCCACCGCATCAACATTTCTTATCACTTCAGATATTATCAATACCAAAGTTGGCAGTCTTTCAGAAGGACAAAAAGGATTGGTGGCATTTGCAACATTGGTATTGATGGAACCAGGATTGCTTATTCTTGATGAACCTACAAACCATATCAATTTTCGCCATTTACCGATCATTGCCAAAGCCTTGAGTACATTTGCTGGTGCCATGATTGTGGTATCTCATGTACCGGAATTCGTGCATCAGATTCGCATTGATGAAGTATTAGATTTGGATAAGTAATATGACTACGACGACACAACAATATGATGTCATTGTGGTAGGAGGAGGTCCTGCAGGCATTATGGCAGCAGGACGTGCAGCGGAGTGCGGTAAAAAAGTATTATTGCTAGAAAAGAATAAAAAGCTTGGGGAAAAATTGAAGATCAGTGGTGGCGGGCGATGTAATATCACAAACGCTGAGGAAGACACAAGATTGTTTCTAAAACACTATGGCAAAGCCGAGCAATTCTTATATTCGGTGTTCGCGCAATTTAGCAACAAGACCACGTTTGAATTTTTTGAAAAAAGAGGATTGCCACTGGTGGTGCAAGCTCGCAAGCGCGCATTTCCTCATACGGAAAAATCTATCGATGTATTCAATACACTAGAGCAATATATGAAAGAGGGAAATGTCACGGTGAAGACTAGCAGTCCAGTGGAGCGGATACTAGCGTCAGATGGCGCTATACAAGGAGTGATAGCAGGCGAGGAAACGCTTACTGCCAAAACCTACATTCTGGCTACAGGCGGCGTGTCACATGCAGAAACCGGCTCTACAGGTGATGGCTTCAATTGGCTCAAAGCTCTAGGGCACAGTGTGACTGCACCGACGCCAAGCATCGTACCGTTGGCAGTGAAAGAATCATGGGTGAAATCATTGTCGGGTACGTCGCTGACATTTATGAAAATTACATTCTCCGTGGAAGGAAAAAAGAAATTCTCAAAGACAGGCAAGCTGCTCTTCACACACTTTGGACTGTCAGGCCCGTTGATTTTAAATTCTGCAGTCATGGTGGGAGACTTGCTGCAGGAAGGGAGAGTAACAGCAGTCATCGATGCCTATCCAGATACAGATCACGCGGCATTGGAGCAAAAAATTCTTTCAGTATTTGAAAATAACAAGAACAAGCTTTTAAAAAATATCATGGATGACATCGTGCCACATGGCATGATCGAAGCAGTCTTTTCATTACTACCTACCGTTGATCCAGAAACAAAAGTGCACAGCGTGACAAAGGAACAGCGCAAGCTCATAGTTGATACTCTAAAGACATTGCCAATGACTATCACTGGACTCATGGGTTTTGACCGAGCAGTAGTGGCAGACGGCGGCATCCCTCTGACCGAAATGGACATGAAAACTATGCGTTCCAAACTCTACTCTAACCTCTACATCACCGGCGATCTCCTTCACATCACGCGCCCTTCCGGCGGGTTCTCCCTACAACTCTGTTGGACAACAGGTTTCGTGGCAGGAAGTAATGCATAAAAAAGCCTAACCGAGTAGATCAAAGCAGTACTGTTGCGGTATACTATACATATGAAAAAAGTAGACGGAAAAGTGATCATTATTACTGGAGCGACCGGCGGGATCGGTCTGGCAACTGCGCGATTACTGGCACAACACGGCGCAAAGGTAGCACTGGCGGCACGATCAGTTGAGGTATTAGAAACATTGGTAAATGAAATCCCAGGATCATTTGCAGTGCCGACTGATATGGCAAAGGAAACTGATGTTAAAGAAATGATTCACAAAGTGAAAGAACATTTTGGTAGAATTGATGTATTGGTAAACAATGCCGGTAAAGGACTGTATGCTCCGATTGAACATGTCGCCATTCATGAATACCAGAAAATAATTGATCTGAATATCATCGGCCCGTTAATTGCGATGCAACGGGTAATTCCCATTATGCGCGAGCAGGGAAGCGGACACATTTTAAATATTAGTTCACTAGTGTCAAAAAATTATTTTCCCAATCTTGGCGCCTATGCTTCCACAAAATATGCATTAAATTGTCTCAGTCTTACCGCCCGAGCAGAACTAGAAAAAGATAATATCATCGTCAATGTCATGCACCCAGGTTTGACTGACACGGGATTTAGCAAAAACTCTATTAAAGTAGGGGGAGTAGCTCCGTTTAATCGAGAGGACATGCCTGAAGCAGATAGTGCAGAATACGTCGCCGAGCGCATATTGCACGCGATCGAATCAGAGCGCGCAGAAGTAATGGCACACGAGTAACATATGGTTCGCAACATCAACAAAGAACACAAAGAAAATCTTAGTCCGCTCGACAAAGCCGCAGTATTTATCACCAGCATTGTTGGCACTATGTGGTGCGCAATTGCATTCACCATTTTGGCATTGATCAGTTTGCCGCAAGCAATAGCCGGTGGAACTGCAACAATTGTTTCTTGGACAGCACAAACATTCTTGCAACTCGTTCTGCTATCTATTATTATGGTGGGTCAAAACCTGCAAAGTCGCCACTCGGAGCTGCGTGCTGATGCAGACTACGAGACAAATGTGGAGTCTGAAAAAAAGATTGAGGATATTATCAAACGTTTGGATGTGATAGAAAACCAAAAGCTCGATAAAATTCTGGAACTGTTAGATAAATAAAAAATGCCAAACGTTATGTTTGGCATTTTGGTTTACGAATGAGTTTGATTCGCCACTTATGAAGAATTTTTCTCGATGTTGTCACTGTCATTATCGCATTGAACAACAAGAGATATGCTGGCACTATTGCATACAAATAATTTTGGTCTATGCAGGTAAAAATTACAAGACATTGCGCGATCATTGTGCAGCACCACATACTCGAACATTGAGATAGCAGAGTAGCGCTACTACCATTGAAAAATGTTATAACACTAATGAACACATGTCCGCACAGTGCGCACCACATGATGGCGTAGACATCTTTCGTTACGATATAAATGCAGACTGCAATCACACTCCACAACAGAAAAATCCATTCTAGTGGTTTGGCGTGGTCATCATATCTTTTTTGAAAAAAAGAAACCAAGCAGATCATTGCGCAGGCTGCCACATAGGATGCCAATACAATAAGACTTGGTTGAAATCCTATCATCATCAATTGAGTGTACAATGTAGCAGCCATGAGTAATGTGATACTGCACCAAGCCAAGGGACGGGTAATCACGACTCTTTTTGCAATCGATCGAATGTATCGTGCGGCTCCTGCAATAAGTATTACACTCGCAATGATGCTGAGAAAATATCTCCAAGCTTCGGAGAAAATAATAGATTCTTCCATGGTATTTCTTTTTTAAGGTAAGTTATGATCAGTATTTAGATATAAATTACAACATTTTCTATATAAAGGCTAATTTTCATATCTAACGTCTTAAAAGATATATTGTACGACGTTAACATAATTTCGAAGACCCCCTATTCTTTTACAGGAGTAACCTGATACTGACCGAGGCATTTATTGAAAGCAATCACCTCTTTGTTATACTGAGAAATTTCTTGCTGAGAAGTCGTCACGTTTACATTATATGTTGCAACAAGCGAATTAAATTGTGAAATTAAATTGGCATAATTTTGATTGTCCGGATGATTCGGATCCTCAATCTGCGTACGCAATGCACTAATATCAGACTCTTCTTTTTTGATAGTCGCATTGAGACTGTCGATAGAACTCTTCAAAGAGCTATCGATGCTAGGGCAGACTCCCCGCTCAGTGCCAAAATGTTGAACAGCAAACCAAACAGTGCGACCTTGGTATGTACCTTGTGTCGCATACACACCAATATCTTGGTACGAAGTATTTAAAATATTTGCGCGATGACCGGGACTGTTCATCCACGCTTGCAATAGATCAGCTGCGCTGGTGAAATCACCGAGCGCTAAATTTTCTCCCATTACCACATAGTCATACCCCACTTCATTGCCCAAATCCGCAACAGTTTTACCTGTTGGCGAAGTATGTTCGAAGTATTGATTAGTAATCATATCTTCAGTTTTTATTTTTGCTGACTGTTCAAGTTTGACACTGGTCTTTAGTGGCGGCAACCCTGCTTTGATACGTTCGGCATTGGTGGCATCAATAATATTTTCTATCGATAGCGGTGAGGTATCTTTTGGAACAGTGACAGGGGTCGTTCCCTGTGAACTTTTTGTATTTGGCAATAGCGATGAAATTGCACGAGAAATAGTATTCACGGGAATACTCACACCCGCTACTCTATTGATTGTCGTTGTTTCTCCCAGCACTGTCTGTGCTGCTTGATTGGCTTGTGTAGGAAGTACCAGCGCAAAGACTAACAATCCAAACGCGGCCATTATAGATAGCGATAAAATTGATTTTAACATTTTCCTGGGGTATAGCCCTGGATCTGGGCATCCTCTGCACTATCAAACCATTGATAGTTAGCTGGCTTGATACGCTTCACTGCTTTGCATGTCGGCAGATAATATTTGGTACTGTTTTTGGAACCGACATACATGCCTTGTGGGACACTCGATGCATGCGCCACTACCCCATTTGCCAAGGCTTGTACAGGTATTGACAGTTTATCTAAAATGTTGCTTGAACAGGCAAGAGTAACAGGTGCTGTAGTCGAAGCATGCTTCCCTTCCAGGAAACCTGTGCAAAAGGCTGCAATCACTGCACAAGTGATTGCTACGCCAAAAAGAATCTGATGATGTCGGGCGATAAAGGCCTGCATTGCATCAGTATACCTTAATTGACACATAAAGCCATTTGAGCTATCATAGTCTCACTATGGCACATAAGAAAGCTCAAGGAGCAGCAAAAAACCTAACAGATTCACAGCCAAAATATCTTGGTACCAAGCTTTACGACGGACAGACAGCGATTGCTGGTTCTATCATCGTGCGTCAGCGCGGTACTAAGATCCTTGCTGGAAAAGCAGTGGGTATTGGTAGAGACCACACTCTGTACGCATTGAAGCCCGGATTTGTGAAATTCACTCAAAAGCGTAAGCTTAACTTCGATGGTACTACTACCGTTCGTAAAATGGTAAATATTCTCGACGCGCGAGCATAGTAAAAAAACTCCCATATGGGAGTTTTTTTATTGTACTGAAACAACAAATGAAGAAGTGTACTCCCCGTCTTTTACCGTCACAGTGTAGTCACCGACTTGTTTAATACTGACACCAATCGTCATCAGCTTAGCATCAATAGCAATACGGTGTTGGCTCATCAGTGCCTTGCTAATATCTTGTTCAGTAATTTTTGAGAACAGACTTCCTTTGTCATTTTTCTTGGCAGTGTAGATCAGTGTCTTCCCTTCCAGACTTTCAATAGCTTTGTCCAATAGTTCGTGCTGAATATTTTTTTCAGTAATCTTGTTTTGCTGAGTGCGTTGTAATGCAGCAATAGCTTGATCAGTGGCTTGTATCGCCAGTTTTTTTGGAAACAACGCATTGTGGGCGTAGCCATCTGGTACGGTCACAATATCGTCTTTTTTACCAACTTTCGGAACAGTTTTTAATAGTATGACTTTCATATATTTTTATAGCGTGTTAAATAAATCAATTGCCTTTTGAAGCTGTGTGTCAGTCTTATCGGTACTAACAAACGGAATCAAAATCTTCGGTGTCAGACCTTTGGCAGAGATAGAAATACCATTTGGTGTGTACCAGTGGGCTACAGTCACTTTCAATGAAGTGTCACCAGTCAGAGGAATGACTTGTTGCACCGATCCCTTGCCAAATGTCTGCTGACCAACCAGTGTGCCAATATTCTGTTCACTCAATGCGCCAGCCAGAATTTCTGCCGCTGATGCTGAACCCTGGTCTGCCAGAATAATCAGTTTGTCATTTGCGGGAAATATTTTTGGTCCAGTACTTTTGTATGATGTTGTGTCAGCCGCAGTCTTGCCGATTTCTTTTACAATCGTTTCTCCTTGTGGAATAAATTCACTGCCAATGTGCACAGCTGCATCAAGATAGCCACCGGGATTGCCTCGTAGATCCAGTAGTAACTTATGATCACCAGAAGCAAGATATGTATCCATTGCTGCTTTGAACAAGGTCACGGAGTTAGCGGAAAATGTGTACAAATGAATGATAAACACTCCGCCCGGACGAGTCTCTGTATCAACAGTTGGAAGTGAAATAGTTCCGCGCGTAATCGGCATCACAATAGGTGTAGCGACGCCTTGTCGAGCCAATGTCAGTGTGACAGTTGAGCCATCCTTACCCTGAATCATTGTCACAGCTTGGTCAACGGTGATATTTGAAGTGACCGTAGAATCAATTTTAATGACCTGGTCACCTGACCTCACTCCAGCAACTTCTGCCGGTGTTCCTTTCAATGGGGAGATAACCGTAAGCACACCGTTTTTCTCTCCAATTTCAATACCGATACCGCTAAACGAACCAGCTATTTGAGCCTGAAATTGCGTATTCTGAGACGGTGGGAAGAATGTAGTATAAGGATCGCCAAATGACGCTACCATGCCCTGTATAGCACCGTAGACACGATTTTGATCAGTGGGAACGGCAGTCTGTACACCACCAGTAGTGGTACCTGGAGCAAAATTCTGAGTAACAATTTGCCACGCTTGCCAAAATGGAGAAAAGTCAGTGTTACTCGCAACACTGGAATCAGTAGGATGAACTAGACCAGTCACTTTCGCAAAAGCAGGACGATTGCCATATCCAATATAAACACCCCCGAGGAACACTAGTCCGACTAAAATAAGCCCCGCTAAAATATTGATGCCTGTTTTAATATGCGGTGGAAACTTTTTATAAAGACTATTCATGATGCTCCAGGTTACGTATTATAGTTCGCAACAAACGATGCTTCTCTCGTAATGAAAACGATAGTGCAATCAACACGATGCCGATCAATATCGCTAAAACTGTTTTCCAAGTATTAGGAATACCAAAAAATGGTAAAAACATCATCACGATGCCCAGCCAAAAGAGAAGTCGAAGTTTGCCGATCATTCCCCTATTGTACCAGACCAGTCGGACTAATAACAATCACAAATTCACCGCGTACCTTGTCACTATGTTCAGTGTAGTATGTCAACAAATTTTTGGCCGAATTAACAGGATATTCCTCAAATGTTTTGGTCATTTCTCTGCCCACCATGACTAAGCGACTTTCATCAAGTACCTCTGCCAACGATTCCAAAGTTTTCATAATACGATGCGGTGACTCATAGAGTACAACGGTATGTTCTTTTGTGGTCAGCGACTGAAAGAGTGTCTGACGACCTTTCTTATGAGGAATGAAACCGAGAAATTCAAAATGACTGGATGGAAAACCCGACACGGACAGTGCCGCAATGACGGCTGAAGGTCCCGGTATCGGCACTACCAGCGCTTGCGGATACATTGCGCGAAAGTGGCTGATGAAAAATGAACCAGGGTCAGAAATGGCGGGAGTGCCTGCATCGGTAACAAGTGCGATGACTTCATGTTCAGTGCATGCTTCCAATGCTTTCTGCAAAGCACTCTCACTGCTTTGCGCATGAGAAGAAAGAAAATGTTTCTTGCCTTCAATACCAAGGAGTTTCAAAAGCTGACCAGTTGTTCTGGTATCTTCGGCGATGACCAATGTTGCCTCACTTAAAACCTCCTTCGCTCGTGGAGAGCAATCTGCCAGGTTTCCTATAGGAGTTGCAACCACGTTCAGTATCATATTTTTTGTGCGTGCACATGGAATCGGACCATGGACCTCTGTCTTATCAGGACAGCGTTCTACCACTGAACTATGCACGCGTGGGTAGCTGGATTACTATACCAAATTTTCAATAATTCTCAAGTTCCTCATTCTGGAGTGCTTCAATAAGCTTATCAATCTTGCCGATCATAATACCTTCGATGTTTGAGAAGTTCTGTTTGATGCGATGGTCAGTGACGCGATCTTGCGGAAAGTTATAGGTGCGGATCTTCTCACTGCGATCGGCGGTGCCGATCTGACTCTTGCGATTGCCGGCATATTGCGCGGCTTCTTTTTCTTCTTCCATTTGCTGCAACTTGGCCGTGAGAATGGCAAACGCTTTTTCACGGTTACCAAGCTGACTGCGCTCACTGGTTGAGCGCACATCGATACCTGTCGGTTTGTGGATCAAACGCACTGCTGTTTCCACTTTGTTCACATTCTGTCCTCCAGCGCCACCGGAGCGAGAATATTCCATGTCCAAGTCAACGGGATTGATAACGAATTTCACTTTCTTTTTAATTGGCAGAATGGCGATTGAGGCAGTTGATGTGTGAATACGACCATTTTTTTCTGTCGCCGGCACGCGCTGTACACGATGTACACCGGTCTCAAAACGAAGTAAGCGATACACGTCCTTGCCTTTGATTTCGATACTGAGATCGTCGGTCATTTTCCATTGCCAACCTTTCAGCTCGGCAAACCGACAGTACATATCGACAAGCTGGTGTGCAAAAAGAAATGCTTCGTCCCCACCGGCACCGGCACGCGCTTCCAAAATAATTTCATTGGGAAATTCCTCCTCTTCTTTTTCAGATGCTTCAATGGAGACAAACTGATTTTCGAGTGCTTTTTTTTGCACTGCAATGACACGGAGTTCTTCTTGCGCCATTTCTTTCATTGATTCATCACTCTCAGCCAGTGCATTGGTTTCAACTTCCTGCCTCAAAAGACCCTCGTATTGTTCTGCGAGAAATTGTGTCTTGTGATTCTTTTTTAATGCTTCGAGATCTATCAAAACGAGTTACTTCTTTGCAGAAGTAGACGCTGCAGAAGAAGCAGCAGCGCGACGCTTGAAGCGATCAACACGTCCGGCAGTATCAATCACCTTTTCAGTACCGGTATAAAACGGGTGTGAAGCACTTGAAATTTCTACACGGAACAAAGGATACTCCTTACCGTCTTTGGTGATGGTTTCTGTGGTTTTAACTGTTGACGCAATAACAAACTCAGCATCTGATGAGTTATCGTGAAATACCACGTCGCGAAAGTTCTTTGGATGAATGTCTTTTTTCATAGTTGGTCTATTGTAGCATAGATTAAAAGGATTTCAAGTGTCCGACTTAACGTCTAGAAACACCATATTGTACCAAATAGTCAATATCAGCTTGGATACTGCGAGTCAGTGCCATCACACTGTTACCATAGAAACTGTTTGCCGGAGCCCTGCCGTCGCAAGCGCGTCCTGAGTAATATTTACAAGCCGCATTTCGCTCTGCTGTCGGGTCACTGCTTGCTCCTCGATCTCCAAGATAAATGGCAGATGCCATAATCGCATCGCGAGCATTCCAAGGATTGGCAGCAGATTCTCCTAACGCAGATGCTACTCGTGGAGCAATCAACAACCACGTCGTTGGGATAAACTGCGCAGGACCCATAGCGCCGCCCCAACCACCGCCGCTCGGACATGACAATGGTGTGGTGTTTGGATTGAGACCCAATGCGCTGGTAATTTTTAAAAATGCTGTCTGATCATCGCGAGAAGATGCACCTGATGTCTTCTGTGTTGGTCCCGGCATAATATTGGTATAGCTTTTTGAAGGAGGATCAGTAGGACGGTTACATGTTCCCACATTTTTACCAAGATTTGATTCTTGTGTAAGAATAGCAAGCACAAAGGCGGCACTGACCCCTGTAGAATTTTGAGCAGCGGTAGCGTACGCATATGCCTGACTAAATGGAATGGAGCTTGTGGCGCCCCCGGCAAAAGTGAAGAGTTTGCTTTGAATTGCCGCGACTTTTGCTTGTTGCTGCTTAACCAATGTCGACACTGTTTGTTCCTGTGATTTACTGGTATTTAAAAGTTGTCGCACTTGTTGTTGTGAAGTCGCAAGCTGACTCTTTTGCTGTTGCAATGCATTTTTGGCATCAAGTGCTTGAGATTGCGCATCTTGCAATTGTTGTTCTTGTCCTTGAGTAGTGGTTTTAATTTGCTTCACACGATTCAATGTTGAATACAGCGATTGTTTAATAGAAAAGAAATCATCAAGATCTTGATAGAAATTAGAAATGGAATTGGCACTCAATAACACATATACTGCTCCCTTTTGGTCAATTTCATCAGTGTGAGTGATGAGCTGAGCCATTGAAGCGTTTTCACGATCAAGTTGAGCGTTCAAATCCCCCACTGCTCTTTGTTTTTGAGTGATTTGTAGACTGAGACTGTTGATGGTGTTAATTTCACCAGAAATTTTTGATTGTGTGTTGGTAATTTGAGACACTAGAGCATTAACGTTTTTTTGCAATGAACCACTTTTGTTTTTTTGTTGCGTCAATTGAGTCTGAAGTTGCGCTAATACCTTGTTTTCTGCGGCATAATCAGCACAAGCTTGAGCAATATCGGCACTGCTTGGGTTGGTACATACAGCCGGTGTAGCAGAGGCTGTCTGCGCGTCAACAATAGGCGCAATACTAAATAATAGTATTAAAACGAGACCGAGTATATGTTTAGGTGTTTTTTTTGATTGCTTTTTGTGCATAACAATAAGATTCCTATTATACCAGAAATCTTATTCTTCGTCTTCCGTCTTGCCTTTCTTTTCTACTTCAATAGCAGAGAGGTCGAGTGCTGGAGCTTCTTCTACTTCTTCAACGAAGTGAGCGATCATTGCAATAACGTCTTCGCCGTCAGTGATCATCGTCACGCCTTTTGGCAGTTTGATGTCTTTGACACGAATTTGATCTTCAAGTGTAGCAAGGCTTGTGACATCAATTTCAAAGTTGTGTGGCAAGTTTGCAGGAAGTGCAGACACTTGAACTTCGTGCATGGCCTTTGTCAGTGTGCCGAGACCGTTCTTTTCAGCCTCTGCAAGACCGGTGAATTCAAGCGGTACAGACACTTCGATTTCTTTCTTCATGTCGATGATCAAGAAGTCCACATGAGTAACAACACCAGTAATATGGTTGTGCTGCATGTCATGGATGATAGTACTGATCTTTTCACCACCAATAGTAAGAATAACTGCAGTAGTTTCCCCCGCTTCTTTCAATACTTTTGTAAACTCTTTTGCATTAACTGAAATAGATACAGCGTCCTTTCCGGCGCCATAGTACACAGCTGGGATCATGTCTTGTTCACGAAGTTCTGCTGGAGAACCTGTGCGTTGCTTTGCTTCTAGGGTAATCATAGGCACTTAGTATACTGAAAATCACAAAATACGCAAGAATTGCCTTATTTATGAGCCGTGTTCTACGTTGTGAGATTGAACAAGGTGCGACTTGATGTAATCAAACGAACCGCCGACTTTTTTGCCAGGGTTGAAGATATTGTGAGGGTCAAAGATATCTTTCACTTTTTGGAAATACTGGATAATGTCCGGCTTATACATATATGAGAGAAATGGTGTGCGAATAATGCCATCATTATGTTCTGCGGTGATGGAACCACCAAAGTCAGTCACCAGTGTGTACACTTTTTTAGAAAGCTCCAAGATGATATCGCTCGAAATAGGATTGTTCAGATCCATCAAAGGAATGATGTGAAAGTTGCCATTTCCGGCATGTCCAGCAATGGTGTAGATAAGTTTATATTGCGAAAGTATAGCCTCAAGCTCAGGGAGAAATTTTGGCATTTGATGAGGATCAACAATAATGTCATCGATGAACGGCGCTGTTTGCTTTCCCTTCACATGTTTGCGAAGCAGATTGAAACTCTCGCGACGAATCTTCCAGTATTTTTCAACTTCGGCTGCACTGCGTGCCACGTGAGTATTGTATTTAAACAGCTTCACTGCCTGTTTAATCTCGTCAGCTTGCGCCAAAACTTTTTTCTCATCATCTCCAGTGACCTCTATCATCAGAATTAGTTTTGGTATGCCACCAGTGATAATCTTCCAGATGTCGGGAATAAATTGAATACCGAGTTTGATCGCACCCCAAAATCCTAGTTGTGAAAAGAAATCAAAAGAAAACTTAATCGCCAGCTTCATGCTGTAGTCATCGTATGATTCAAAACTTTCGGGATTGTATTTCATGACCACATCCACCACTTCGCCAAGACGATCGATAGTGGGAAGATACATGACAACCATTTTTGAGAACTTTGGCACTGGCACGAGACCGAGTTCTACTTCCGTTGTCATAGCCAATGTCCCTTGCGATCCACAAATCAATTTATTCAAATCAAACATACCTTTTTCCTTGTCCCAAACATTCCACAAATAATATCCGGCAGAATTTTTTGAAACATGCGGCTTAGCTGCTTCGATCTCGTCATAGTGCATGTCGATCAGATCATAAATCTGCTTATATACATTTCCTTCGAAATCACCTTGCGCCATTTTTGCATCAAGCTGTTCTTTGTTCAAAGGGAAAATGTTGTATTCCTTTCCGTCTGAAAGCACCACTTTTTGTCGCAAGACATAGCGTTCAGTTTTGCCATATTTGATGGACTTTTCCCCACCGGAATTGTTGGCATTCATACCACCGACAGTATTCAAATCCTTTGATGCGGTATATG
Organism: Candidatus Nomurabacteria bacterium UBA5155; assembly: GCA_002413705.1. GTDB lineage: Bacteria > Patescibacteriota > Minisyncoccia > Phycocordibacterales > UBA9973 > UBA4124. The sequence continues at coordinate 15,979 of DHXN01000011.1, read as the reverse complement.
ACGGCAAAATACGCTGACGCTTCAATGTTTCCTTTTCAAAATCACGATAATACAAGCCTGGCTGGGCAATGCCTTTGTTGTCATCGATAGAAATAAGCGCACCCATGTACTTCGTGAAGTCCATGATGATACTTTCGTTCAATGGCCCGCCTGACATGTCAGTACCTGCAGATCTGGCCGTCACAGAAATAGTTGGATCATTTGCTTTGTGTTCTGCCACGTATTTCACCACTGCTTCCACATCACTAGCATCTTTCGGAAATACCACCGCTTCCGGTCGCACCTCAAACAAACTCGCATCTCTCGAATACTTCACCAATGTCGCATCATCAGCCATCACTTCCCCATTCACATTTTTTTGTAGGTCTGAAACGTTTACCATAATTACTGCATTCGACTGAAAATTTTTAATTTTTCTGTCACGACAGCTTCCATAGCGAGTGATGCGGGCGCAGTGTATTTGTAGGGTGCGATTTCGTCGGGGTTTTTGGCAAGGAAATCGCGGATGGCACCGGTGAAGGCACGGCGAAGTTCGGTGTTCACATGGATGATGTTGATGCCAGCATCAATAGCGGCAGCAAAGTCCGCTTCTTCCCCACTGCCACCATGCAATACGAGAGGCTTGTCGGTAATTGCTGCAATGCCTTGGATAGTATCAATATGAAGTCGTGGTTTTTCAGCGGTCTTCAACATGCCGTGGAAGTTGCCGACCGCAGGAGCGAGCATGTCAGCGCCAGTTTGCTCCAAAAATAGTTTGGCTTCTTCAGGACTCGTCACGGCACTCAGTCCCTCTGGGGCAACATCACGCAATTTTGAGCCTTCGCCAATGTAGCCAATTTCTACTTCTACCAGAATTTCTCGACCCGTTGCAGCACTAACTTGTCGAGCATACTCCACGCACTGTTTTGAGATAGCAACATTTTCTTCAAATGTCAGTTTCGCGCCATCATAAATCACACTGTCATAGCCAGCATCAATGCACGCTTTCACTGCGGCAAAACTGTAATGATGGTCAGCATTCAAGAATATTGGAATTTGCCAATCCTCGCGAATGATTTTCACCAATGCAACTGCTTCTTTTGTGCCTACCGCTTCTTCTTCACCTTCAGCCGTACCTACGATGACCGGAACACCGAGAGCTTTTGCCGCTCGGGCAATGGCATACAAACCTTCAATATTCGAAAAATTAAAATGACCAATAGCCTTCTTCTCATTGCGCACTTGTGCCAGATATTCCTTTAAAGTATTCATGTTACAATTGTAACATATGGACAATCAAACAAACCCCGAAACAAATTTGCAGCTGGATTTCCTCGCTATCGGCGATATCGTGACCGATGCTTTTATCAGAGTAAACGATGCAAAAGTAACGGCGGATGCAGACGGATCAAATCAGATGCTCTGTTTCAAATATGGTGACAAGGTTCCTTATGAATCAATGGAAGAAATAAAAGCTGTGGGAAATAGTGCCAATGCCGCCGTGGCAGCTGCGCGATTTGGTTTGAAAAGTGCGCTGCTCGCGCACATTGGAAAAGATTTACAAGGTGCAGCATGTGTGGAAGAACTGAAAAAAAATAATGTACAGACACAATATATATTTACCAATGAAGGTTTTTCAACAAACTATCATTATGTACTTTGGTATGGTGTTGAACGCACGATCCTCGTAAAGCACGCGGCGTTTCCTGTTTCTATGCCGCTCATTCCTACGGCGCCAAAAATGCTCTATTTGTCTTCACTGGGTGACCATACCGAAGCCTATCATCACGAAATTGCTACATTTATAAAAGAACATCCTGAAATGAAAGTGGTCTTTCAACCAGGCACATTTCAAATAAAGCTTGGTATAGAGGTATTAAAAGATATTTATGCCAACACATATGCATTTTTCTGTAATTTAGAAGAAGCAGAGCTAATCACGGCATATCCTGCTGCAAATATGGAAAAGCCTGCTGCTGAGAAAGTGAAGGATTTGGCAAAAGCCTTACATGCGCTTGGACCAAAACTCGTCTTTATCACTGACAGTATCAAAGGTGCGTATGCATCTGACGGTACTGAGTTGTGGTTTATGGAAATCTATCCTCATGACCCCTACGAACGTACCGGTGCAGGTGATGCTTTTGCATCGACAGTCTCCGCCGCACTCTTGATGGGCAAATCACTTTCTGAAGCATTGCGTTGGGGACCAATCAATTCTATGTCGGTCGTGCAGTATGTCGGCGCGCAAAAAGGCTTGCTAACCACTGAAGCTCTCAATCAATATCTAATGAATGCTCCGGCAGACTATCAGCCAAAACAAATATAAATTTATTTGCGATCAATAATTTTTACGACTGCTGCAGTGATGGCATCCTGACCCATGCCGTATTTTTCAATAAGTTCTTGTGGCGTGCCTGACTGACCAAAACGATCTTGGACACCGATGAATTCCATTGCCACGGGATATATTTTCGCAAGCGTTTCTGCAATGACACTGCCGAGTCCACCTGCAACCTGATGTTCTTCCACTGACACAATGGCTTTAGTTTCTTTTGCCAACTGCACGAGTAATTCAGTATCAATAGGTTTGATGGTATGAATATTTGCCACGATCACTCTTACGCCTTTCTTATCTAAATCTTTTGCAGCGCGAAGTGCATTGGCAACAAGCGCGCCCGTCGCAATAATCGCTACCTGAGCAATCCCATCGGGTCTGTATAAAATTTGTCCTTTGCCAATTTCAAATGATGTTTCTTCAGTAGTGATGATCGGCGTTTTCTCACGAGCAAGACGAAGGTATGCAATGCGAGGAGCTGCAGATAGTGCAAGTGTTGCCTTTTTTGCCTGGATTGCATCACAAGGAGAAATCACTGTCATGTTTGGCAGCACGCGAGTGATGGCAATATCTTCGATAGCTTGATGCGTGCCGCCATCAGGTCCGACTGAGACGCCAGCATGACTACCCACAATGACAGCAGGGCGATCATTATAACAAATAGTGGTACGAATCTGTTCCCAATTTCTGCCTGGGTTGAACATGGCATACGAAGAGAAGAATGGATACTTGCCCATGGCAGCCATGCCAGAAGCCACTGCTGCCAAATTTTGTTCCGCCACACCAATTTCCACGAAGCGCTCAGGAAACTTTCCTTTGAAGATATGTATTTGCGTCGATTCGGTCAGGTCTGCGCACAATGCCACGATATTTTTATTACTCTCCCCGGCTTGTGCCAAACCTTCACCAAATCCCTTGCGAATCGGCATCTGCTCGACATCGTCAGAGAAAATCTTTACATTCAGTTTTAATTCAGCATTTAACATACTATTGGTGCTCACTCTTAATTTTTCCTCCTAATGTGCGAAGTTCATCGAGTGCCATCTTTGCTTCATCTTTGTTGGGTGTCTTGCCGTGCCATTCAAATTTTCGTTCGAATTCCTTCACGCCCTTGCCAGGAATGGTACGCGCGATGATGACTGAGGGTTTTTCAAAAACAGCTTTTGCCTTGTTCACGGCATCTATCACTGCCTGGATGTTATTGCCATCAATTTCTTGGACATGCCAATTGAAGCTTGCCCATTTTTCATTCAATGAATCAAGCGGCATGATATCTTCTGTGTAGCCGTCGATCTGAATGTTATTGCGATCAACGATTGCGAGCAAGTTGTGCAGTTTTTCTTTTCCTCCCAGCATGATAGCTTCCCAGTTATTACCTTCATCGAGCTCGCCGTCACCAAGCAGACAATATATTGTCCGAGGTGTTGCTGCGCCATTGTCCATGCGATCAGCAATCGCCATGCCGACTGCCTGCGAAAGGCCGGAGCCAAGCGGTCCGGAAGAGTTTTCCAAGTATGGCAGGAAATCTCGATGCGGATGGCCTTGCAATCGTGACCCAAATTTGCGAAGCGTGAGTAATTCCTCTACCGGGAAATATCCTGAGTGCGCCATGGTGGCGTACAAGACAGGACAGATATGTCCATTTGAAAGCACAAGACGATCGCGTTCTGGCCATGTGGGATTTTGAGGATCATGACGAAGTAATTCAAAATACAATGCAGTGAAGACGTCGGACATGCCAAGCGGTCCGGCAGTGTGCCCACTTCCCGCTTCGAGCAGCATTGAAATAATCGACTGACGGATATCGTTGGCTTTTAGTTCTAGTTCCCTGATTGTGAAATCACCACGTTGTTGCATAGCTGTCTGAATGCATCTATTGTACCGCGTGAATCAGTATTGAGAAAGAGTGCAGAACCGATAACAAGTTCTCTTGCGCCAGCTTCGACAAGTTGTGCGGCATTATCAAGAGATACTCCTCCATCAACGGTGATAAATTTGTCAGGATACATGCTACGAACTTTTTCAATTTGATCAAACACTCTTTCATCAAATACTTGTCCTTGATAGCCGACATTCTTGATACCCATGCATTGAATGCTTTCGATATAGGGAAGATATGGCGCGATGTCCACCGGGTCAGTATCAATATTGATAGCAATACCAAAGGCAATAGCACTGCGAATAATTTCCGGTAGTCCCTCAAAAAAGGCAACTGTTTTTTCTTGTTCAAGTCCTTCTACATGCAAAATCATTTTGGCCGGCCCCAGAGCAATAAACATTTCCATTTCCTTGACTGGGTCTTTGACCATCAAGTCGAATTCATAATTCAATTCTTCCCAATACGGCATGCCTTTTTCTTGTTCATAAATAGCTTCAAGCGTGTCCTCATCTTTATTATTAAAAAGCCAGGTTCGGTTTGGCGAAAAATGTCCATCGACAATATCGATCTGAATATTAGTGACCGCACCAAGTACTCGTTCAACGGGGATTTCAATTCCTTTGTATGAGTGCGGCAATATTGCGGGTGTGATTTTGATATCGTTCATTAGTTAAATTTTGAGAGGCGGCGAATGTCGCGCTCGTCATTTGAGAATGGAATTTCTGACCAAATGCTGATAGCGGCGATCGCTTCTTCAACAGTGACAAACATCGCGCCGATCGATAGCAAGTTAGCATTGTTATGCGCTCGTGACAATGTCAGGATCTCGGTTGGTCCGCCATAGTACACGGCAGCGCGCACACCCGGCACGCGATTGGCCACCATGGCTTCACCTTGTCCTGATGCGCCGAAAATAATACCAACATCAGTATTCATCTCCGGTCCTCCACTTAAACCAACTGCCTGTGCAGCGGGCGCAATAAAATCCGGATAGTCATCCCTGCCATCAAACATCACCGCCCCATGATCAATAACCTCAAGCCCTTGGGCGATAAGATATTCTTTCACAGCTTCCTTATGTTCAAAGCCGGCATGATCACTGGCAAGATGTATTATCATACCTACGCGGCAAGCTTCGCTTCGTCTATTCCAAGTTCCTTAGCAACTTCATCCATTTCGCTTTTAATTTCCAACACCTCAGCGTCATTACCTACTTCAAGTGCCGCAAGATACTTCATCTGCAATGAATCATATTTCTCCCGCAATTGCTGTTTTTCGCTCAATTCAAAGTGTCCTTCTTGATTTTCCATATATTTATTGATTATTTTAGTATTAAAATGCCATTTGGCTTACCCGCCCATTTTACCAAGTACGGCCTTATATAGCAAAACTGGAAAGTGAATAACTACCGGTTACGCTTAAGGTGTTTATTAGTGCTTTTGACTTGCAAGTCCTAATTCTTTTATTTTCTCTTCTATGCTTGCTCGTAGTGTAGGAATAATTGTGTCATCAAAAAAATTTTCCTTTTCAACGGTGTCGATAGTACTATCAGTCTTTACCGATCCAATGGTTTCAGCGGTTTTATTATCCAATGAAATCATTTTTGCGACAAATTCTACACCCCCATCGGTATTGGCCTGTTCTTCAATAACAAAATAATATGCCGGTTTGGTATATTCAAAATGAGAATCTTTTGAGAATCCTTCGGTAGCAAGCAAATGTTCCGAATCAAATGCATGCTGAACTGCTGCCTGTCTGCTTGTTATTTGATAATGCTCGCTTAAGTCAGTTATTACATCCTGAGCCACATACCGATCATTTAAAGGAGAGGAAAAAGGACTTATTGTTTTTTCAATTTCAGATCGAGAAATGATAGTGAAGCTTTTTGGATTATCAATTCCTCGCCTTCCATCTGATAGTCCTTCCCAATGCTTTTCAATATTAGTTATTTGTTTTAAGAGAATACTATCAGACTCTTGGGCATATGCTTTTGTTTCAATCGTATTAGCATGTTCCCCATTCTCAACAGTAGTATTTTGAGCAAATGCAGGACTTCCCATGGACACCAATACCGCTGCCCCAGCAACAACCTTCTTTGCATCATCTTTTAGTTTTTCAAATCCATTGTTTAATCCCATATTTTCCATATATAAGATTATAACAAAAAAACCACATATTATGTATATGTGGCTCATGATATTTCTATCGGTACATTTTACTTAGGCCTTACTGAAGATTATCACCCCAGGATTAATATGAGTGATGTGAGTCGCATCATCGATAGCGATACGCCATGCATTTGATCTGGCTGACCAAAACACAAAACGCATTTCAAGATAAGTTGACCCATCGTCATTTTTTCTCTGAAAGATGAAGAGGTTTCCCTTTCCAGTATTCAGAGCACCAGCTCTCCCACCTGACTGAGCTTTCATCAAGTCAGAAAGTAATTGTAAATTTTGAGAGTTATAGCTAAATGCAACAACTGGATAATTTACAACGACTTCATTAAAGGTCATTCGGCTGGATACAACACTTGTTGTATATCTTTGAGCCTTAACAGTGGTGGCAAAAAGTAATGTAAATACTGCGATAAGTACTAATTTTTGAGTTTTCATGTGCTTTATGGTTTTACCGCAAATTCCTGCGTGAGATAAGAATTTCTGGAAAAACCATAAAACATTGTAAAGAACTATGTTTATATAATAGCACAATTGTAGATAAAAGTCAATGGCAATGTAAAAAGCCCTATTTAGGGCTTTTTACATCAATATTGTGAAAACTACTTCTGTATCGTCTTCCCTGTCTTGATCACGTGATCCACGAGCGTGTACGTATACCCCATCTCATTGTCATACCAGCCCATGACCTTCACGAGGTTGCCGCCAACGACGCGCGTCATGGCAAGGTCGGCGATCGATGCGTGGCGATTGCCAAGAATGTCGCTTGAGACGAGCGGCTCGTCAGTGACAGAAAATACTCCGGCCCAGCGAGGGTCTGCTGCCGCCTTGATAAGAATTTGGTTTACTTCTTCAGCGGTCGTGTCGCGCTTCGCGATAAACGTGACATCAACGATAGAGCCGGCTGGCACTGGCACGCGGATAGAGATACCATCGAACAATCCCTGCAGTGCCGGATATGCCTGAGTGACAGCAATCGCCGCGCCGGTAGAGCTTGGCACGATGTTTTGCGCTGCTGCACGGCCTTCGCGCAAGTCTTTCTTGCTTGGCCCGTCAACGAGCGCCTGAGACGCAGTGTAGCCGTGTACGGTGTTCAAGATTGCCTTCTCGATGCCGATCGCTTCGTTCATGATGCCGATCAGTGGACTTGAGGCGTTTGTAGTACATGAAGCGTTGGAAGTGATATCACAGGTGCCGAACTTTTCCTCGTTCACGCCGAGCAAGATAGTAGCTGCCTGCTGTGCTCCGGCTTCGTCTTTGGCTGGTGCTGAGATCACCACGCGCTTTGCGCCGTCCTCAATATGGAACTTGGCCTTGTCATATGAAGTGAACAATCCGGTTGATTCGACAACAACATCGATGCCGAGATCTTTCCACGGCAGCTTGGTCGTGTCCTTTTCGGAAACGAATTTCACCATCTTGCCATCGATGGACAGCCCGCCATCAACGATCTTCACATCATGTTCCCAATTGCGATAGACAGTATCGTGACGCAACAAGTATGCCAAACTTTCCAATGTGCCGAGATCATTTACTGCCACGATTTCAATTTCTGGTCGTAGCCATGCGATTTTCAAAAATGCTCGACCAATTCTTCCAAATCCATTAATCGCCACTCTAATAACTCCATTTGTTGTTGTGTTTGTTGTTGTATCCATGGCAACAGTATATCACCCACGTGAACGTACCCTTGTTATTGACATACCGTGCTTGTATGGTAAGGTAAAAGAAAAAGCACTTATAAAAATGAATGAGATAATGATTAAAGAATTTCCGCCTTGCGACCAAAGGTGGTCAGCAGCATTATGGGAACATGCGAAAGAACTGCGATTCCTTCACGATGAAGACAAAACCTTGTACGAGCAAGAAATTGAAAAGTATTTTTTCCGACCGTTCCATGCAAGCATCCTTCAAAGTATTCCGTCAGTCTTCGTAAAAAAATTTCTGTCCGCTGAATTATATAAGGCTAGACATAAAACTGCATTAGAACTGATAAGTGATACCGTCTTTACACGGTATCTCGAAGGTAGACAATACATCCCCAGCGTAACAATTTCGGAAAAACATCTTAAAAAATTCCAAATCACGCAGGGCGAATTTTTAATGCATTTTGAAGATGCTTTTTATTTTTTCAAAGATTTTATGGAGATAAGATCAAGATCAAACGGTACATTACTCACTCTGACCTTTATTGAAAAAAACCTTGTGTGTCATTGATACACAAAAAGGGTCGCAATATGTTGCGACCCTTTTTTTATTTCCCAATAATTACATTATCTCTTTCAGAAGTTTTGCGGTCACTGCCGGATTAGCACTTCCTTTTGTGATTTTCATCACCATACCAACAAGGGCTTGCAGCACAGCCTCTTTACCCTCTTTATATTGAGTCACCATCGTGGCATTTTCTTTGATGACTTGTTCAATGATTGGCTTCAGTGATCCTTCATCATTTTGCTGCAATAGACCTTCTTTTTCTGCAATCGCTTTTGGACTGATCTCAAGATTTTTCACAATCACTGCCAAAATATCTTTTGCTCCGCGAGAAGTCACCTGTCCATCTGTTACCATCACAATCAGCTCAATGAAGTGATCTTTATTTGGCAGTTTTGCTTCAGCATCTTTTTTCATCAAACCAATGACATCACTGCTCAAATAGTTTGAAGCTAATTGCGCAAATGCAGCATCTTTGCCTTCTACTACAGATTCAAAATATGCAGACAGTGTCGGATCGGATACATACAATTCAATATCGTTTTCTTTGATGCCAAAATCTTTAGCATAGCGAACACGCTTGCTCCATGGCAATTCTGGTAATGTTGCGCGCATCGTATCAATATCAAACGCACTGTGCAGTTTCATTTTTGGCAGGTCAGGATCCGGGAAATAGCGATAGTCGTGAGCATTTTCTTTTGATCGCTGTGAGAATGTTGTTTGCTTGGTTTCATCCCAACCGCGTGTCTCCTGTACAATCTCATCTGCGCGTCCGGCTTCATATAGCGCGATCATGCGTGCCAGCTCATGCTCAATCGCGCGCTCGACACTTCTAAATGAGTTCAAATTTTTCACCTCAACTTTTGTGCCAAATACTCCCTCGGTATCCGAAACAGAGATGTTCGGTTCCACACGCATTTCGCCTTTTTCCAAATTTGCTTCCGATACGCCAAGCGCGCGCAGGAGTAATTGCAATTCTTTTGCAAAGTCAGCCGCATCTTTGGCACTGTGAATCACCGGCTCTGTCACCAGCTCCATCAATGGCACACCGGCGCGGTTGTAGTCGACGAGCGTGAAGTTACCGCGATCATGTTTTGAAAGTCCTGTGTCTTCTTCAAGATGCACGCGAGTGATGCCAAAACCGTTTAGTTCCCCACCCGATACGATCGGATATTTATATTGAGAAATCTGATAGCCTTTGGGAATGTCCGGATAAAAATAGTTCTTGCGATCAAATTCGGTGAAGTCGGCAACGTTTGCGCCAAGCGCTAAACCAACTTTGATGACTGACTGCACAGCCTGCTTGTTCGCCACCGGTAGCGTGCCGGGGTGCGCCATACAAATCGGACAAATATTTACATTGGGAGATGTCTCGTCAGGATCGTTTTTGCAAGCACAAAACATCTTACTTTTTGTGTTCAATTCTGCGTGAATTTCCAGACCAATGACAGGATAGTAGATTTTACTCATGGAAATGATTATACATGAAAATTAAAAATATTCAGCGGGTATTGACGGATGTGGTGAAAGTAGTAGGATTAAGAAAAACATTTTAAAACCAAACACTTATGCAAGTAGCTCAACACTTAATTCTGAATGCCGACTCCATGAGTCAGGCACTCGCTGCTTTTTTGACATTTGGCCCAGCAATAGACCAGTCGCTGGAAAATCCAGGCAAAATTGAAATTGACGACCCGTTTTATATTGATGTACGAGTCGGTAAAAATGGTTATAGGCAGCGAAGAAAAAAGTCTACCTAACCAAAAAGCTTGCAAAAAACAAAAAAGCCTTCGCACATGCGAAGGCTTTTTTATTGCTCTGTTTCGTTATCTTTCTTCAAAAATCGTACCAGCTCGTCACTGAACACTTTGATACTGCTGTCATCAAACAATGTCACAGCAAAGACCGGTTTGCCGAGTTTTTTAAATTTCTTTATGGTTGCTTCAACCACTTCTTCTGACACAGTGTCAGTTTTGGTCAGCAAAATAATTTCTTCTTTTTCATCAAGCTTGCCGTCAAACTTTTCAAGTTCGCTGCGAATGGTTTCGTATGACTTCATCATGTTGGCTTGTTCAAATGACACAAGATGCACCAACACTTTTGTTTTTGAAATGTGTCGCAAGAATTTGTGACCAAGACCTTTACCCTCACTTGCACCTTCAATCAATCCTGGAATATCAGCGATGATGTAGCCGTACAAATCACCAAGGTTCGGATCAAGTGTCGTAAACGGATAGTCGCCAACTTTGGCTTGAGCATTGGTAATAATATTTAAAAGACTTGATTTACCAGCATTGGGAAAGCCAATCAACCCCACATCAGCGATCAGTGAAATGACAATATGCAGCTCGGCGCGATCGCCCGGCCATCCTTTCGTCGCTTTGTCAGGTGCCTGATTGGTAGAACTTTTGAAGTGCTCGTTACCAAAACCGCCGTTACCGCCTGTGAGGATTTTAAATTCCAATCCTTCTTTATTGAGATCGTATGTCGCGCCGGTCGTCACATTGGTCACCAGAGACCCTACCGGAAAATCAATCGTCAGACGATCACCGTCAGCACCAGTGAAGCTGCGACTGCCGCCCGGTTTGCCATCTTCTGCTAAAAATTCTTTTTTGCTGCGATACTGGTCGAGTACGCGAAAGCTGCGCACGGCACGAATATAGACATGCCCACCGCGTCCTCCGTCACCGCCGTTTGGTCCGCCCTTGGCAATGAACTTCTCACGACGCCATTGCACGACACCGTCTCCGCCTTTCCCTGCAGCTGCTTCAATTGTTATTTCATCTAAAAATGCCATAGTGTTGTTACTTGAGTTGACATCCTATAGGATTATTGCCTTTTGAGCAAGTTCTATGACCCCTGCTCGACTTTGCGCCACTGCAATAAAACGACCATTGTGACAGAAAATTGCATCCACCACCCCGGAGATTTGTTGTAATTCTTCATCACGAAGTCCTGCCCAGGCTTCAGGAAATGGTTTTCGGGCAGCAAACTCGATCGGATTGCTTCGCACCGCTTTGGCACTCCACTTGCCGTCTTCTCGCTGATAGACCACAAACAATGGTTCCGGATGATTTGCCATCAATTCATACCATCCAGGATATTCAGTACCAATATCAATGATCTGTTTATCGACGGATTGCACATAGGCAGTTTCCAATATGTCCTGCGCTTGAGCATAACTCTGCGCATGAGCGAGCATGCGTTCCAAAATTATTGTCGCCATATTGACCGCATCCATAAATGCTTCGTCCATGGTATGTGTTTCTTCCCACGTCTTTCGCATCGAGCTGATGATGTCGATGACTGAATAGCAATAGACACCGTTGTCAGCAACTTTGTTCAACACGCCATTGTCAGCACCATCAATGCCTTGCACCAACTGCTCATCAATAAATTTTGCTGACTCAATATTTCCTGTCAGCGCCTGTCCGTATTCTTTCCAAACCAAACCAAACGATGCGTATGGTATGCCGTTGTTTCGCATTGCCGCGCCGCCTTTTTGATGATGATCAAATCGTCCTTTGCTTGCATCATAGATTCCTCCGACATCAACGACGATATCTGCGGCTTCGATACTATTTTCCAAACGTGAGCGAGTAATTTCAACCTCTCTGTCTTTGAAAAAAAGCGACAGCGTTGCGCAGGCAAAAACATCATCGGTATGAAATGTGCCGTCATGCGTGACGATAGTGATCGGTTCCATATTTAGTCGATAAAGTGACCGATGATCCAATTGATAATAGAGATAACCAATGCGCCGACAATCGCCGCGATGAAGTTTGCAACAGTGAAGCCGGTGATGATTTGCGCGACAAACCAAAAGAATGCGCCGTTGATAATAATAGAGAACAGTCCCAATGTCAGAATATTCAACGGAAGTGTCAGCAGTGTGACGACAGGCTTCACCACCATATTCAAAAACACCAAACAGGCCGCAACAATCACTGCGGTGAGGATACTATGCACACTGATACCTGCGACAAAATATGGTAGTGCAAATATTGCCAGTGTTGTGATGAACCAACGAAGTAAAATCATATGTTAAAAAAGTGAATCAACGATTAATTTAACAATACCGCCATCGGCTTGCCCTGCAACTTCTTTCATCACAGCGCCGGTCAGAATGCCCGACTTCGACGGATCGGTAACATTAAGCTCGGCTTTTTTGCGCTCTGCAATGACACGAATATCCGCTTCGCTCATTTGTGCCGGCTGGAATTTTTCAAGCAGTGCCAGCTGCGCTTTTTCTTCAGCAGCCAGGTCTGCGCGACCGCCGGCTTCAAATTGCGTGATCGCATCTTTGCGCTGTTTGATCAGCTTCAAAATCACTTTCAATGCCATGTCATCGGTCACTTCATCTTGCGGAGTTTTACCTGTGCTGACCAATTCATTGGTAAATGCACTGAGCACTCCTCGATAGGTATCAAGCGCAACTTGATCCTTGTCTCGCATGGCTTGTTTCATTCCTTCGCGTACTTCTGTGGCAATAATCATATGCAAATTATAGCATGGTATAATAGCACTATGAAAATAATCTTTTTTGATACAGAAACAACTGGCAACGGTCCGAAAGACTTTCTTTGCCAGCTGGCAGTGAAAGAACGCGGTGCGGCCGAAGCTATTATTGACGCACTATATAAACCACCAGTACCGATTCCATTTGAATGTTCAGCCATTCACCACATTTCAAACAAAATGGTTGCTGATCGACCATCATTTAAAGACGCGCCCGAGTATGCCGGTCTCAAAGCACTGTTTGAAGATGACAACACCATTTGCGTTGCGCACAATGCCACATTTGATGAACAGATTTTAAAAAATGACGACATTGTGATCAAAAATCTTTTGTGCACATTTAAAACAATTCGAACACTTGATGACGAAGGAAAATTTGCCATGCATAAACTGCAATATCTTCGCTATGCGCTTGATATTGATCTCGATGTCTCTGCTCATGAAGCATTTGCCGATGTACTTGTGCTTGAACATATCTTTGAATATGAGCTTCAAGAAGCGATGAAGAAATGGAGTTGCGATGAAGAAACTGCGATTGCAAAAATGATTGAACTCAGCAGCGAACCTTTGGCAATCAAAACCATCAATTTTGGCAAATACAACGGCAAAACTATTGCTGAAGTTGCAAGTATCGATATCGGCTATCTGTCATGGCTGCTCGATCAAAAAAGAAAAAGTGACAAGGATGAAAGAGACTGGATTTATACATTAGAAAAATACGTGAGTTAACTATGGAATTTATTTTTATTTTGCTGGGAGTATTGGTTGGGGGTGTAATCGTTTACTTATTTGCAGAAAGCAAAAAAAATGAACCAACTGCGAAAGAAGATACTAACACCGGCTTTCAATTACTGATGCAGCAAGTATCCGAACTGCAAAAAACTGTCGACCAAAAACTCGGTGAATCCGAAAAATCGATTCGCGAATCAATGATGCATCAGTCATCGCAGTCAGCCAGCATCATCAGTGATATCACCGAGCGTTTGACGCGTCTGGATGAAGGTAACAAACAGGTCTTGAACTTCGCCGACCAGTTACGCAATTTGCAAGACATTCTGAAAAATCCAAAACAACGTGGCACAATCCTGGGTGAATACTATTTAGAAACCATTCTTTCAAAAGTGCTGCCGCCAAAAACGTTTCAGACACAATACAAATTTGCCAATGGTGAGATCGTTGACGCTGTGGTGATGGTGAAAGATAAAATCATTCCCATCGACTCCAAGTTCTCTCTAGAAAATTACAATCGCATCATCGAGACCAATCAAGCCGGTGGCGATCCGGAACAATTCGTCAATGAATTTCGCAAAGACATCAAAAAACGTATCGACGAAACTTCAAAGTATATTCGTCCGGCAGAAAATACGCTCGACTTTGCATTTATGTTTATCCCCCACGAGTCTATTTACTATGACTTGTTGGTGGCAGAAGTCGGCAGCATCAAAGTCAACACGCAAGACCTGGTGCAATATGCATTTGAAAAGAAAGTGATCATCGTTTCCCCCACTTCATTTTTGGCGTACCTGCAAACAGTGTTGCAAGGACTGCGTGCAATGCAGATCGAAGAGAGCGCCAAGGATATCGTGAAGCGCGTCGAAGAACTCGGCAAACATATGAAAGCGTATGAGGAATACCATAATAAAATTGGCGGCTCACTCACGACCGTGATAAATCACTACAGCAGCGCTGGAAAAGAATTGAAAAAAGTGGACAAAGATGTCATGCGTATCACCGGTACCGGCAATGAAATTGAACCGTTGCTCGTGGATATCTCACCGATCGAACGCACCACCGAATAACTATTTAAACAAATCAGTACTTGCGATACTCTTGAAAACTGACAGCGGCACCTTCACTGTTTGCTGTCCGTCTGAATACGGAGCGACTTGATACGGATCGAAGATAAATGTCACACCGTCATTTTGCACAGTGAAGTTTTCGTAGTTTGCTTCTGTCGGCATAGTGCCGTCACTGATCATGGTTGCATCTGCGTCTGACATGGTCGAGAGCTGTGCTTTCACATACGGAGCTATCGTTTTCAAACCAACATCACCATTGATAAACAATGCAGCAATATTGATGACTTGTCCCATCGGAGAAAATGAAAATGTTTTAGTCGCCTGCAGGTCATGCGCTCCGCCAGTATAGGTAGTGGTGGAAAATATATAGTTATCAGCATTGGTACTTTTCTGTTCTGTATAGGTAATAGTAAGCTGCAATCCCGAAGCTTCAGCCGGTGCCTGATTTGCACCATTGTTTGCCGCCCATGAAGTATCCGACTTGAACTCTGCAATACTGTTGTCAACAAATGTTTTAACATGGTTGTTGATCGTTGTGTCTTTTGTGACAGGATAAGTAGTATGGATCGTGTAGTAGTTGCCGATATCGTTTGTATTTGCATCACTGACTTTAGTAGAAGGCCAGTCTGCAGCAGAAGGTACCGGCGTGTTTTCTGAAACAGTGACAGGTATGGCGGTTTTTGATTGATGAGAGTAAAAAAAGAAACCAACCACTGCCAAAACAGCAATGAGTAACAGTATAAGAATTATTTTTGAGACTGGTGTGCTTTTCATACCTTTACTGTACTTTTATTGTAACCACCTTGTCAATCAACTGATTGTTAATCCCTGATTTAATGTTGGCGTGTTTTGATTGAGCGCAGTAATAAGTCCCCACATTGCCAGACCAAACAATATAATAAATATCAGCAGAATGTATCGCTTTTTCATACTTGCATTATACATCATCGTTCATTATAGTTATTCCACATTTATTATATTGAATGTATGGCCCCATCGTCTAACGGTTAGGACGAATCCTTCTCAAGGATTAAATCGGAGTTCGATTCTCCGTAGGGTCACAAATTAGAAAACGCATACT
>DHXN01000010.1:12164-12426 GCA_002413705.1 Candidatus Nomurabacteria bacterium UBA5155 | reverse complement strand
TTACCCGACAAGGAATTTCGCTCATCTATTCCTATCAAGATGGACTCTCTCTTAACCCTTTCTTTCGAAGTCGGGTCTGTGACGTTGGTCTCTCGTTAATCACAATGGACTGTTCCACCCATTACTGAGTGGTAGGTAGCATTTTTAAATTGGTGTATTAATCTGTTTACTTACACACTATAACAGTCCCAGTCCGTTCTCGATTCGTCCGCAATATAAATACTGCAGACAAACCGAGAACCTTAGGACCGTTATAGTTACG
>DHXN01000010.1:11628-11903 GCA_002413705.1 Candidatus Nomurabacteria bacterium UBA5155 | reverse complement strand
CAGGGCTTATACAGGTCAGCTCACTCTTGCGAGATCACCACCCGTATTTAACCTTCTGGCATCGGTCAGGTGTCACCCCCTATACATACTCTTACGAGTTCGCAGGGAGCTGTGTTTTTGGTAAACAGTTGCCAGGAAAACTTTCGCTGCGCCCCCCATTGCTGAGGGGAAGCCTTATTCCGAAGTTACGGCTGCTTATTTGCCGAGTTCCTTGGGGATCTCTTACTCGTTCGCCTTGGTCTACTCGACCTCACTACCTGTGTCGGTTTACGGTA
>DHXN01000010.1:0-11390 GCA_002413705.1 Candidatus Nomurabacteria bacterium UBA5155 | reverse complement strand
CTACCTGTGTCGGTTTACGGTACGGGTTCTCTAATACTAATCTTAGAAGTTTTTCTCGGAAGTGTGCTCACATGTCTTCGCTTTGGCGTACCTCTGCACGAGACAACCCTGGTGTTGACATTAAAGTCAGCAGAACGGATTTACCTATCCTGCACATTCGAGTTGCCTACCGGAATCCAATTACCGGCACATACTACTACTCTTCGTCACTCCATCGAATATTAAAGAAGTCAGGGAATATTAACCCTGTGTCCATCGACTGCGGCTTTCGCCATTGCCTTAGGACCCGACTAACCCTGGGACGATTACCGTTGCCCAGGAAACCTTAGTGTTTCGGCGGCAGGGGATCTCACCCTACTTGCGGTTACTTGTGCCAACATTCTTACTTCCACACGCTCCACCATGGCTCACGCCTTTGGCTTCACTGCTAGAGTGGAATACTCTCCTACCGCTCATGCATAAATGCATAAGCCCTCAAATTCGGTAATACGCTTGAGCCCCGATTATCTGCGGCGCAAAATCTCTCGATGAGTGAGCTGTTACGCTTTCTTTAAAAGATGGCTGCTTCTAAGCCAACTTCCTCATTGTCAGAGAAATCTCACATCCTTAAGACGCACTGAGCGTATATTTAGGGACCTTATTTAGAGATCTGGGCTGTTTCCCTTTTGACTGACGGAGCTTAGCCCCCGTAGTCTAACTGCCACGTTCTTAATCTTTGGTATTCGGAGTTTGATAAATTTCGCGAGATTGCTCCCTGTCGAAACTTTCCAGTGCTCTACCCCCAAAGGGAACACGTGACGCTAACCCTAAAGCTATTTCGGAGAGAACCAGCTATTACCAGGTTCGATTAGCTTTTCACTCCAATCCACAAGTCATCCGAAGACGTTGTACGATCTACCGGTTCGGGCCTCCATGCTGATTTCTCAGCACTTCACCCTGCTCATGGATAGCTCACCTGGCTTCGGGTCTTATGTATACGACCGCCATAAATGGCAGACGCGCTATTAACACTTGCTTTCGCTACGACTCCGGACCTTTAGCCCTTAGTCAAGCCGCACACATAAACTCGTTGGCTCATTCTTCAATAGGCACGCCGTGATGGATATAAATACCCATTTCCGACTCCTTGTAAACATATGGTTTCAGTACTATTTCACTGTCCTATCGGACTACTTTTCACCTTTCCCTCACGGTACTAGTTCACTATCGGTTTCTGCAATGTATTTAGCCTTACCAGTTAGTTCTGGCAGATTCCTCCCGGCTATTCGTGTCCGGAAGTACTCAGGAACAATAACAAAAGAGGTGTATACATTTCGAATACAGGGCTATCACCTACTATGGCGCTGATTTCCAACAGCTTTTTCTATATATACTCTTTGTAACTCTTCTCGTAATAAAACGACGTTATTGCCCTACAACCCCGCAGTCCGAAGACTACGGTTTGGGCTGTTCCCGTTTCGCTCGCCGCTACTCAGGGAATCTCGTGACTACGTCACATTTTTTTCTTTTCCTCCAGGTACTGAGATGTTTCACTTCCCTGGGTGTGCTCTCGACAGTCTTATGCTGTGGAGTTATTGAGGTTTGCTCAATAGGGTTTCCCCATTCAGAAATCTCCGGATCAAAGGTTAGAGACACCTCCCCGAAGCGTATCGCCGCCTCTCGCGTCTTTCATCGCCATGCAGAACCTAGGCATCCACCATATGCTCTTAATTTCCTATTAGGAAATCTAGAAATCATTTCTATGTTTGTTTACAATTTTTTACAATTGATTTTTCCCCTCATTGTCGTAGACCGCTCCACAACTTTGAAGGACTCTGTCTCTCCCTACCTGCAGCAGTAACTCACTATCCCTTATCAAGATAGCAAGCACCTTGTTCTTACTCAGAACGTGCCACGGAAGGACAGAATGTAATTTTCAAAAAACGCGGCTATGAATTTGGACGAAAAAACCGCCTTTCGGCGGAAGCAAGTAAGATACTTGGCTACGCCGAATTGGTTTGGCTTTTTTTACTAAATATCATAGGCTCGGAGAGTATAGACGATCAAACCTCAAGTGTCAAGAAATACTGGAAAAGACAGACGAAAGACCCCATTCCCTTGCGGGAATGGGGTCTTTTTATAGCCCAAATAAGCTCCTTATTTGCGACTCGAAAGATCGTCAGAGATGTGATTAACAAATCGTCCTGCAGCTTCTTTGCCACCGAGACCAAATGCCAAACCAAATGCGAGTGCGAACATCACCACAAGTCCTGTGAACAAGATCTGTCCAAAGTAGCCGAAGATGCCGAGCTTATCAAGTGCAGTCACGACTGCAAGAATCCAGATAGCGTAGTACACGATGGTGCCGAGCATGCGTGATGAACGAATGTTGGCAACCGCCGCACTGGCAGAGACAAACTTGCGAGAGAAGTCAGCCACGATAGTGCCGGCAACAAGAATCAAAGCTGCAATGATCACCTGCGGAATATACGCAAGCACTTCCTGAAGGAATATTGTCACTTGATCAAGACCAAGAATATTCAATGATGCTACAAGAAATACTACAATGACAAACCACTTTACCAATTCGCCAAATACCTTGCCGATGTGCAGACGAATACCTGCGCGATTGAGTGCTTCCTCAGTGCCAGCGTTTTTGAAAAGACGATCAAGTTTCAACGCGTCAATGCCAGCCATGACGAGGCTGCCGAGCGTTGCGGCAATGATCCAGCCGATAATGAAGATAACGAGTGCGAGCAGAATCTTTGGGAAGATGGCAATAAAGCCATACCAGATGCTTTCAAGTGAGAGTAGGAATACCTGACTCCAAGTTTGTATTAACATAAATGACACGCAAATGCGTTTGTATTAAAAGTAATAATAAATAACACTGTACAGTTACTACAGTACCCTAAGTATACTCCTAAACAGACTAATTCGGGAAGGCAAAGGTGGAAAAGTCTTTCATCATGATCAGGCGCTCGTGGGGATATTCGAAGACGTCGCGAAGCAGCTTGTCGTACATCGAGACACGATAGGTGAAGTCAGCAACTTCAAAGACGGCATAAGTCAGCTCTTTGCCGAGTTCACTTTCAAGTACAGCAATCGCTTTCTGAATATATGAACGCTTAAGATGATCACCGACAATGAGAACATCGAGACGACTTTCGCTGTTTTGAATGAAGATGCCTGAAACCACCAAAAACTGGATACGTCCTGCAGGCTTGAAGCGCTTCACGAGATCGGCATGCTTGAAGAAGTCTCCTTCGATCAACAACTGCTTGAGCTCAACGATGTAGGGAAAATCTGGATTGAGAAACCATCCTTGCACGCGCTTCTTTTTAATCTTGCCACTGCGACCGTCCGCCACTTCTTTGACAAATGATTTCTTTTTGACCAATGACATTGCTGCCAACTGATTGGTGGCGCGACGAGTCGCCGCGATCTGGATGCGAGAACGATCAGCGATTTGGTCTACCTCGAAACCCTGATCAGGGTTCAACAGGAACAAGCGCATAATTTTTACGCGTTGAATTCCACCTAACAATTTTCCTAAAATTTCCATCTCTGTGTTACTCTCTTTTTCTCTCTTTCTTAACTCCTTGAGTATACCGCCGTCGCTCTCTTGCATACAAGCCGTTTTTGGGGTGTAAAAAGAAAAAACCGCATTTCCATAGAAATGCGGTCCAGTAAAGAAAGCTTGTAAATTTGCCTAAGCGAAGCGGGTGTCTGAGCGACAGTGCACTTCAATCGGACGGAGGTACTTGATCTCATACGGTTTTAACGGGCTTTGATCAATCAGTAGTTTAGTGGTAACAGACGATGTTCCAGCAAAATGATCAGAAAATGGGTTTGCGATAAGAATCTGCTGAGGGACTAATGCAACATTGTTGAAATTTGCTACTCCTCTCTTGTTTTCCTGATACTTTGGTGTTTTTCGAATGTTCACCACGAACGCCGTAGTAAGAACAATTGCCGCCATCAAAAAGATACTATTTCTTTTCATGTGACAGTGGTTTTGTCTGTAACTAGATTACACCCGATCAAAAAAATGTCAAACACCTTTTAATTTTCGATAATTGATGGCACTAGCATTTTTTGAATTCCTGCAGAAACTTGAGTGCTGGCTAAAATGCCTTTCAAGAGTTTGTCTACTATATAATCTGGCATTACATCAGCACAGACCTTTAATTTCCCTTTTTCTAACTTATCAACCAAAGATTGTGGACTTTTCTCAAATGCTCTGTTGCAATCAATAACAGTATCCTTTGTAAAAATTGGATATTCTTCGGGTGAAATAAAAACTAACGTTTCTGGCGGAAACTGAAGCTTCTTTATAACCTCTTTTCGTTTCTCTACTTGGGATGACGCACAAACAAGGATAAGCAAGTCCTCAGTACGAGGACTTTGATTCAAAACTACAAAGTAATGCGCCTCATCGGACGTAAGCTGTTCCTCTTCAAAGTAATATACTGAGCCAGTTTGTATACCGCCTAAGACGCGGATTCTTGCAGAAATATCCATAGAGACTGAAATTAATTACTTCCAATATTCCGCAACCCTGTAATCTTCTTCAAACAACTCCTGAGAGGCTGATAAAATGTCTACACCCAAAGCAAATTTATCATCTAGCTTATTTGTCGGATTACTAAAAAAATCTGTATATGACATTGGCTCACGTGTTGTTTCTCGTGATTCTAGAGAGTTTTTAAATTTTTCCCATTCTGGATACTGGTGAGTAATATCCACCAACGAATAAGCTGACTGATTCCCAAACTCACTATAAGAAAAACTGAGTGCTTCGATTTCACTCTTTGAGAAAATATCTGTATCAACGTCAGTTTTTGAAAGTATAGTATTGGCAGTGGTTCCAACGGCAATATAACAATTGGCATAAACGCGCTCTGTCTCATCCAAGAAGCTAGAAAATTCTGCAATATCTTTTACAGATGACCCAACAGGACCAAGAGGCATCGCAAAATAAGCATCATTTATCATAGGACGTCCGTATCGTCTCAAGTGATATCTATCTGCAAAATATACCAATTTGATGAGTTTCAATTTTTCTATTCGCCCACCTTCTTTTATTGCTAGATAGTTTATTGCTTGAGTTGCTTTTTTATAATCAAACTCGAGTAACATTTTCATACTTATATGATAGCAAAATTAGCGCCTTAAATCAATTTCTAATGTAAAAAGCACACGCTATTACACATGTGCTTTTTACTAGTACAAAGTGAATTATTTCAATTCAACCTTGCCACCTGCTTCTTCGATAGATTTCTTCAAAGCTTCTGCTTCGTCTTTCTTTGCACCTTCTTTAAGTGTAGACGGTGCAGCGTCAACGAGATCCTTAGCTTCTTTGAGTCCGAGGCCAAGCGCTTCCTTGATAACTTTCATCACGGCGATTTTCTGTTCACCGGCTGATGCAAGCACTACAGCAAAGCTGTCTTTTTCTTCTGCTTCCGCAGCTACGGCTGGACCAGCTGCTGCTACTGCAGATGCTGACACGCCAAATTTTTCTTCGAATATTTTTACCAGTTCATTGAGTTCAAGCACAGACATCTTTTCAATTTCTGAAACGATAGACTTGAATTTCGCAGGAACTTCTACGTTGTTATTTTCTTCCATAATAGTTATTTAGATTTTGTTAATGCAATTTGATCGAGCGCAATTGCGAAACGCTGAATTGGTGAATTGATGATATTGACGAACATGCCACGCAATGTGTGCAATGGTGGGATAGTCGCAATAGACATCATTTCAGATTGGTTCTTGTATCCTTTTTCAAATACGCCGCCGACAATACTGACGATGCCTTTGTGCGCAGTTTGGAAGTCATAGACTTCGCGAGCTGCAGCCAGAGGGTCAGCACTGTATGCAACAGCAATCTCGCCTTCAAGCGGGGGTAATTCTCCTTTGTAGCCCTGTTCGCTGAGAACGCGCTTCAAGAGAGTCTTCTTCCCTACTTTGTAGCCCACGTCAGAAGCGCGAAGCTTGCGACGAAGTGCATTGCTGTTGAGAACGGTCAATTTATTGAACTGGACGAATACTACTGATTCGGCGCCAGAAACAATATCTGAAAAAGAGGACACGATTTCGTGCTTTTTCTCTTTTGAAATTGCCATAGTTTTTTTCTTTTGTTAATAAGTCCGCTAAATGAATGACGGAATGTAGATTATATAAACAGATCTCGGCAGGACTTATGAATGCCTACGGTCTCCGATCTACACGCTGATACTGTATCAAAAATGCCTGAAAAGTCAATTATCGCTTTATTAAACCTTTATTATTTCTTAATTCAGAATTGATATCGCCTTAGTATTATATTATGATGAATATATACATGAAGGCACTATCATATACATTACCAATAACGATATTTCAAGAAGGTAAAACGTTTGTGGCATATACCCCGGCGTTAGATCTTGCAACTTGTGGCAAAACAGAAAAGGAGGCGCGCAAGAGATTTCGGGAAATAGTACTTATTTTCCTTGAAGACATTGTTTCCAGAGGAAATACTGAAATTGTTTTAACAGAATTGGGCTGGAAAAAAGAACAAGGAAAGTGGACTCCGCCGCAAATAATTTCATCACAATTTATTGATGTTAATGTACCGGCATTTGCATAATATCAATGCCCAAAATAACACCTCCACACTGGAAGAAATTCGAGAAGTTTTTGTTGTCGGTCGGCTGCAAATTTGACCGGGAACGAGGAGATCATCGCATTTTCTATAAAGAAGGTATTGAGAGGTCAATTGTTGTTCCACGCTACAATTCTTTGCCGATATTTATTGTATTAAAAAATCTAAAAACGCTCGGTATTTCAAGAGAAGAATATCTTAAAGCTATTGCACCGAAATAATCGAAACGGATTGCACCGAGTCGCAGGTGATGGCGTACTGTCCGCGATCATTAAATGACGCGAGCATATAGTCGTTGCCGGAAATGGCATAGGTTCTTGGGCCGACAATCACACTGCGCTGATACGGAGAACGATTGTCCAGCATGACGACAGTCTTGATAGGAATTATGAGTGTCACAGGAGTAGCTCGGCAATTATCGTTAAGCTGCACCACTCGTCCACTGTATGTCTGCAGTGCTTTTTCATAGCTGGTCTGATCAATAGCACTGGCCCCTGACACTGCCTGAAGATTATTTATAGTTGAAGTATCGGGATTGTCTTGAACTGTCTTTTCTTTGTTACTGCTGATAACTTGCTGCGATTCTGGCAGAAATACCACCGGACTTTGAAAACGAAAAGGGTGTGAATAGTGCACAATACCAAACCCTATCAGTATCACCAATAAGATTATTCCGATAGTGAAAGATGGTTTCATAGCTTTTAGTTTATTCAACTCCGATATTTGCAACGTTTTGATGACCGTCGCAACTGATGATGGTGCTGCCCTTGCCCTGAAGCATGATAGGTTTGTAGTGACGAGCGCCGATATTGTAGCTATGTGTGCCGACAGTGACAGTGTGGTTAATATCGCTGTTATTCACCAATAACACTGTAGTGCCAACTTTCAATGCTTGAGTGATGGGACTAGCCGTACAGTCAGCAGCAAATGTAACGCTGCTGTTTTGATATTTCTTTAGCATTGCATCCCAGGCTGCCTGACCAGCAGTCGGAGTTGCTGCAACGGGTACGGTGGTCTTGGCAGTACTGACCGTCGTATCAGCAGGCGTCGTTGGTGCCAATACTGGCTGCTTAAAATGTGGCAATGCGATAGCCAGGGCGATAACCACTACTACAGCAATACCGGCAATAATCAAATGTTTGTTGTGTTGTTCCATATGCCCATATTGTACCACAAATGGTATATACTGGTTCAATGTTCCAACACCAGCGTTCCATGCTTTTCTTGGGAGACTGCCTATCGTTAATGCTGGCCTTTTGGGCCATGACCCTCCTGCGATTCAATATTCACATTGATCACGCCTTTTTAATGCAGCAAGCCACGCTCTTTGTCTGGTTGTTCGCCCTGTGGCTGATCGTCTTTTTTATTTTTGATCTGTACAACCTGCGCCGGGTCAACCCTAACCCGCGCAACATCGGCCTCTTGCTCGCCAGCACGGCAGTGAACATCGTGCTCGGGGTAGTGTATTTTTATATTTTTTCCGCCACCAACGGCATTACACCAAAAACCAATTTGCTGCTGGTGGCTGTATTCTCCCTCGTCTTGCTCATCCTGTGGCGCCGCTTGTTCTACCACCTCTTCACCGGGCGCTTCACCCGTTCTATTGCCATTATCGGCACCAGTCCGCTCATTGCCGAACTGAAGACGGAGTTCCATAATCATCCTCATTTTGGTGACCTCACTACCCACTGGCACACCAGTGAAGAAGTCAGTACCGACGGCGATGTGAATATCCTGATTGCCGAACAGATCAATCCGCAGCTTTTTTTATCGCTGGCGCAACAAATGAATGCCGAACCGATGACCTTGATCGAAAGCTATGAGACATTCTTCGGCAAAGTACCGCTATCGCTGATCTCCAATGAGCATGCCACCACCATCATGACCCGTCACGATAATAAGGCCTTGCATTTCTTCACTCGCGTCATTGAAATCATGGTCGCGCTCTTTGTCCTGATCATCACTTCCCCATTTCTGTTGATCGCCATCATCGCGCGATTGATCGAAGATGGCCGTCCGATTTTTTACACTCATACCCGTGTCGGCAAAAATGGCACACTGTTTACCATGTACAAATTACGCTCCATGGTCAAAGAAGCCGAGAAGGGAGGCGCCGTCTGGGCTGATAAAAGAGACCTCCGCATTACCCCCCTCGGCAACATCCTGCGCAAGACCCATATCGATGAAATCCCCCAGATGGTCAATGTCATCAAAGGCGACCTGGCCCTGGTCGGTCCCCGCCCTGAACGTCCCGAGTTCGTCTCCCAGCTCGAGCAACACATCCCCTACTACTTCCTGCGCCACACCATCCGTCCCGGCTTCACCGGCTGGGCCCAGATCAAATACCGCTACGCCCGCACTGTCGACGACGCCAAAGAGAAATTTGAATATGATTTGTACTATTTGAAGAATAGAACACCACTATTGGACTTAGGTATTGTTTTAAAAACACTGCAGATAATTTTCACTCACTAAATTACTATGGAAAAAATTAAAAACTTCCTCTTCAAAAATACCAGCACCAAACAGACTGTAGCGAAGAATACTGCGTGGCTTTTTATTGGTGAAATGTTAGGTCGCATATTAAAGCTAGTAGTTATTGTTTTCGCCACTCGTGTTCTTGGTGTTAATGGTTGGGGAGTATTTTCATATGCGTTAGCATTTGTTTCCGTCTTTTATGTTTTCGGAGATATTGGTATTAATACCTTTATTACCAAAGAATTATCCAGTGGTGATGAGAACAGGTATCAGTATCTTGCTGCCTCATTAGTATTGAAATTAGGTCTTTTATTATTATCTCTAATAGTGTCGCTTTTGTTAATTCCTCATTTTGGAACAGTGACATTGGGCCTCAAGATTGTTTTGGCATTGGCATTACTTAACTTTTCAGATTCTCTCCGAGAATTTGTCCTTTCGGTCAATCGCGCACTCGAAAGAATGGAGCGTGAAGCATTCATAAAAATACTAATAAACGCTGTCACCACAATTTTGGGTATTGTATTACTCATTGCGCACCCTTCCCCTCTCTCTTTAGCAATTGCCTACGCAACAGGCAGTATCATAGGCAGTATTGCCTCTGTATGGATCATTTCTTCTGAACTTAAACATATCCAATGGAAATTCTCAGCAAAAACGCTCGGTGTGATTATAGATTTTGCATGGCCCTTTGTAGCCACCACTATTTTCTCCGCGGTAATGGCTAATGTCGATACTATTATGCTGGGGCAGATGAAATCAACTACCGAAGTCGGTTTCTATGCTGCCGCAGAACGCATTGTGCAATTTTTAATAATCATCCCAGTATTTGTCGGACTTTCTACATTCCCTCTTATATCAAAAAATAAACATGACGATATTGCCTCAAAACAAATTTTTGAAAAAATTATGACGACAGTGATTGCTATTGGATTTCCTATTGCCATTGGAGGATGGTTACTTAGTAAAAATATCATGAGTGTTATATTCGGTATATCATACATACCTAGCGCTATAGTATTGGCAATTTTAATGTTATCGGTCTTCGCAGATTTCCCAAATATTATTTTAAGCAATGCTATCTTTGCAAAAAATTTGCAAAAGAAATTTATTATTGCCACTGCTGCCGGTGTTGTTATCAATGTATTACTAAATCTTTACCTTATCCCTCGGTATGCGGCAGTAGGAGCAGCTATTTCCATAGTGATAGCACAATTATTTATTACTATAATTAACTGGCAAATGCTTAAACGATTTTTTTCATTCAGTATTGTTCCCAGACTCGGTCGAATCATTTTTTCCACTATCGTCATGACAGCTATCGTGATTACTTGCAAGGTAATCGGATTATATTTCATACTTACAATAATTATTGCCATGATAAGCTACGCGGGCATGTTATATCTATTAAAAGAACCAGCATTAATAGAATTGTTGGCAACAATCACATAACTACATCATGTCTACCATAAGTATCTGCATACCAACATATGAAATGAAAGACTTAGGTCATATCTTCCTGAAACAGAGTTTTGATATTCTTGCTACACAGACATTTAAGGATTTTGATATTGTCATATCTGACCATTCTCAAAATACCGCTATTGAAGATCTATGTACTATGTACAACAATAAGCTCTTCATTCATTATTATCGAAACACTGAACATTGTGGGAGCTCTTCGGCAAACATAAATAACGCTATCAAAAAAGCCACGGGGAAATTAATCAAAGTACTATTCCAAGATGACTTCCTTTTTCATGAAAAAGCTCTAGAAGAAATCGTTACTCATTTTGATATGCAAAAAGATCATTGGCTTATAACAGCTTGTATACATAGCGTAAATGGTACTGATTTCTTTAAACCATTTTATCCTGCATATAACAATAAAATACGTTGGGGTATCAATACCATCAGTTCTCCTTCGGTCTTGACCATAAAAAATGATACTCCTATACTCTTTGATGAGAAGCTTATTTGGTTAATGGATTGTGATTATTATCAACGATGTTATGATGCGTTTGGTAAGCCGATTATCTTAAATGATATAAATGTGGTCAACAGAACAGGTGAACACCAGGTTTCACATACATTAGTACACCTATCGACACGTATAAAAGAATATATACACACGTGGAAAAAATATGTTAGTAACTGAATTATACAAAGGCCAAGGGTTGGGTAATCAACTCGCTTGCTATGTCTGCACTCGCGTTATCGCCTTGGATAAAGGCTATGCCTTTGGTATACAATCTCCTAAAAATTTTAAAGGTGCCGACTTTCTTGATTT
>DHXN01000004.1 GCA_002413705.1 Candidatus Nomurabacteria bacterium UBA5155 | reverse complement strand
TTTGTGCGCGATGAGGGACTTGAACCCCCGACCTTCGCTGTGTAAAAGCGCCGCTCTACCAACTGAGCTAATCGCGCATCTAGAATGCGCACGTATCTTACTTCTTGTTGTGCCCCTGGCAGGAATCGGACCTACATCAAGAGCTTAGAAGTCTCCTGTTCTATCCATTGAACTACAAGGGCTAGGAGCTTTGGTACTTTACCATTGAGCTCGTATTTTGTGAAGAGTGTCGAGTATTTGAGTATGAACTCCAGGTATAGCAATAATTTTCGCCACAGCAAATCCTACTGCCACACCCAGCACAAAACTGAAAAACAGTTTACCTGAAACTCTGGCAGCATGCTGACGTCGTAATGATTTTTTATGACTATGAGGCAGCATATTTACTGTATCACCTCCGAGCAGATTCACACCGATCGCCGCACCATATCGGATCGCCAGTGGTTGTGGCAATACTGGAACATGTTCGTCAAATGATAAACAATTTGTCCAGACATTTCCTTCTTTCACTGGCATGTGCAAACCGACACTAAGATATTCACCGAGACCTCGCAGAGTACTTCCCGCTCCTGTCAGATAGATACCGTCGATTGTCGGCAAAGCTGAGTGTTCATTGTGCCAGGCAATATACGTGTCATTGATATGTCGTACCAGTGCAACACAATCATCTACCAATATGTCGAACACGATGCGAGAATGTTGCGCGATCAATCCATCTTCTTTTTTCAAACGTTGCACCTCTGCTTCACTCACTTGTAGTTTTTCCATTAGTGATTTTGTGATCATATCATCTCCAAAATCAAACAAAACCGTATGAGAAACTTTCCCCTTAACAATAAATGTTAACGATGTCACTGCGGTGTCAATATTTACAATCAGCACACTTTCGTGTGAGTGCACAGCAATCAGATCACGAGCGAGGGCATGACCGACTGATTCAATGGTCGTGACGGTCATGCCCGCACTTTTAAATGCATTGACCATATCAAGTGAGACACTTTTTGGCATCGCTGTGACATGAAAGACGGTGTTGGATTCATTACCAGTCACAGTGTTGTAGTCATAGGCAATATCCTTGGCCGGTAGCGCGAATGTTTTTTCTACCGCTTCTTTTACATACAGCGCACCCGCGGCTTTAGCTGATACACTGAATGTTTGCACTTGCGGTGAAGCCAGCACCAAAGCAATATCTTCAAGCTTGTACGCTTTGCGAATATTTCTTAAAAAAGAAATGAACTTATTTTTATTAACTATTTTTCCATTATCAAGACAGTCGGCCGGCACCAACACTTCTGCAAATTTTTCAGGGATGACACTGTCGCCATGTTGTTTCAGTGTAATGAAGCGCAACGTGCTATCAGAGAGTTGTACTCCTGTTGCAGTGTGATGGGTCAGTGGTAAAAAACGTGTGGTCACAGCACAAGTATACGACACTTATTTTTATATGACACTATCGTACGGTTGTTCCCGGTGTTACATCACCGTCCGGTATCAAAAATACCGGCGCGCCATCGAGACCATCCACCGCCATGAGCATGCCGTTTGATTCGAGGCCTCTAATTTTTCGTGGCGCAAGATTGATCACAAATAACATTTGCTTGCCAATCAATTTTTCCGGTTCTGGATACCATTCGCGAATAGCGGACAGAATTTGTCGAGGGTGCGCTTCTCCAAAGTCCATTTCAAAGCGAATCAATTTATCAGAATCAGGCACTGCTTCAGCTACCAGCACCTTACCGATTTGCGCTTTGATCTTTTTGAAATCATCAATGCTAATGAATTCTTCGATTGTTGGTTGTTCGTCATTCATATTTCTATATTACACTTTTTTCGTATCGAGGAAACGTTGCAAGATGATTGCCGCTGCAGAGTCGTCACGCTTGCCTGCGTCCACCTGATAGCGATGTGCTTCCACTGTTGAGAAACTTTCTTGCTGAAAAAAAATTGGCAGTTTGATAACTTCAGACAATTTTTCTTTAAACTTTTCTGTTTGCGGCACGATGTCATTGTCTGCTCCATTCGATGCCACCGATTTGCCGATCACCACTGCTCCGACATTTTCTTTTTGGCACAAAGAAACAATTTCCACTATCGCATCCTGCGCATTCAAAATTCCTTTTGGAAATGCAAATTCCCCACCGTCATCAGAGATGGCAATGCCTATTCGTTTCGTGCCATAGTCTATACCGAGGTATTTCATTAAGGCGGAAGTGGTGAGATTCGAACTCACGGTGCAGTTTCCCACACGACTGTTTTCAAGACAGTTGCCTTCAACCACTCAGCCACACTTCCATTTTTTTGAGACTTCGTTTGCTGGTGAAGTTCTTGCACTTTATCACAATAGAGGTGAATTTTCAACAACATCTTTCTTTATAAAAAGTTCACTATTTCTTTGGTTATATTTGATACTCCATTTGTCACAATGTAGTCATGAATACCAAATATATGATTAATTCGTTTTTATTAGCTGTACTATTATTACCAACCGTTACTTTTGCTCAATATCGTTTCAGTGATTTCAAAGGTCGTTCGCCTATTCTTCCGCGATATTAAAAGCGGTAGCAACGGTTCGTGCGGATACTATTGTACCAGTCGCGCCAACTACGACTATGTCACCGGTCTGGGAAGTCCTTTGACTATTCATTTCTAAGCGTGGTATATAAAAGAAATGGAACAATTTTCTTTTATTAGTAAGTTTATTATTTTCGTTCGTCAGCAAGGTGTGATCGGACTAGCGGTAGCGTTCGTGCTTGGAGGCGCAGTGCAGAAAGTTATCACAGCACTGGTAACTGATATTCTCACTCCGCTAATCGGTATCATTGTCGGGCAAAACAAAAATCTTGCCACTGCCAGTATCACTGTTCATGGGTCAACATTTCTTTATGGCGACTTCATCAGCAATATCATCGATTTCTTCATCATCGCATTTGCAATTTACCTGCTGGTGAAAGTTATTCGTGCCGACATGCTTGATAAACCAAAAGAATAGTACGTGGTACAATTGGTGCAATGGGAGATGTAACATGGACAACACTTGAATTCGAACCACAAGAACGACATCGCGACTGGAATTGGTATGCGGGACTTGTTGCAGCTATTGCAGCAGTCATTGCATTCTTCTATAGCGATGTCTTTTTTGGTATTTTCGCAATCATTGCCGGCATTACCGTCATCATTTATGCTGTTCGTCCACCAAAACATCTCACCATTGTTATCAATAAAGATGGAGTCTCTGTTAACAGAGAAATGACTCCTTATCCTGCGATCAAGCAATTCTGGCTTGACGAAACAGATAAACAAGATAAGCTGTTACTGCTTGTCAAAGGATCGTTTATTCCTTTGATGGGACTGCCGCTGCAAGGTGTAACAGCAGAGACAGTGCGCGAAGCCATGAAAGCTCATGTACCAGAAGTTGAAATGCGAGAATCTCGAAGCATCAAAATCTTCGAACAACTCGGCTTCTAACTGCGTGTAAACAATATATCGCTCCCGTCGTTCAATGGATAGGACGTAACTTTGCGGAAGTTATGATGTAGGTTCGATTCCTACCGGGAGCACAAACAAAAATACCCTTAGGGGTATTTTTGTTTGTGCTCCCCAATTCAACAGTCACCTGTAACTTGTTCTTACTTCACCCCCGCCCACTCCTTTATCTCCTCATACGTCACCTCCCCACACAACCACTTCTTTGTATTCCCATTGAAATAAAATGGCACACCGCCGCACGCATCGCCCTTATCAAGCTCTTCAATGAATTTCATATTGCTTTCATTGTGCCAGACTTCTTTGCGTTCAATGTGCACATCAGGATATTCCTGCATCAATTTATCGGTGAGCTTTCGCATCTTGTCACAGTGCGGACATTCAAGACCATAGAATTCATATAACATACGTGTCAGTATAACAAAAAAATACCCCTTTCGGGATATTTTTTGTGAGACTATTTCTCGCTGTTTTTTTCCTTTGCCATTCGTGACAGACGAGATTTCTTGCGAGATGCGGTGTTCTTTTTGATCACTCCTTTCTTCGCTGCTTTATCGATCGCGCTGTATGCTTTTGCCAGAGAAGATTTTGCATCTTTCCAGTTTTTTGCAATTACAAGCTTTTCGATGGTTTTTGTTCCTTCTTTAAGGGTTTTTTTAGTACGGTCATTTGCCGCCTTCTTGGTGAGAGAGACTGCGTGGGCCTTTTTTGCTGATTTGGTGATTGGCATAACGGCATCACTATACCAAACATACCTGAAAATAACAATACCTGGTATGATACGAGCATGATTGCACGAATTACCGGCACTATTGTAGATACTGTGGATAAAGGAGTAGTTATCGAAACCGGCGGGATTGGATATCTAGTATTTACGCCCTTTCCACCGGCTCAATTGGGCGAAACCGTCACTGTTTACACGCATATGGTGATCAAAGACGACGCGCATGAACTCTATGGCTTTGGCACTGCCACTGAAAAGGCGCTTTTTTCAATACTGATCAGTGTGTCCGGTGTTGGACCAAAGACAGCGCTGCAAATGCTGGCACTGTATACCCTACCCGAACTGGTACGCTCTATCAAAGACGGTGATGCTAAAGCAATCAGTCTCGTGCCTGGTATTGGCAAAAAAACTGCAGAAAAAGTGGTTATTGATTTGAAAGATAAACTTGATGGTTTTACAGCCGCGGCCAATGGCGTGTCGAGCGACCTGCTTGAAGCATTGCTTTCTCTTGGGTACAAAGAACATGCGATTCGTGTCGTTGTCACCACCATCGACAACACACTGCCATTGCCAAAACAAATCACCATCGCATTGCAATTGCTTGGAAAATCAATTATTTATTAATGCCTGTCTATATATGCCAGAGTTGCCCGAAGTACAAACCACCGTCAACGGATTAAATAACACTGTGAAAGGAAAAACTATCACTGATGTTTGGACTGATATTGCAGTGAAGTCTCCAACACTTTCTCATCACAAACAAAGCACAAAGAGTAGCAGCTTTTTTGCAACATTCAAGAAAACTATTGTTGGTGCAAAAATTCTGTCAGCCGAACGTCGTGCCAAAAATATTTTTATTCATCTTTCCAACAAACAAAGTATTTGGATTCATATGAAAATGACTGGACATATGATGTACGGCACATATGTTTTTGATACTAAAACAAAACAATGGACTCCCGCGCATGAAGAAAAGAATGATGCATTGCGTGATCCATTTAATAAATATTTGCATACTGTGTTTACAGTCGGAGATAAGCAACTCGTTCTGTCGGATGTGCGCAAATTTGCAAAAGTTACCATAGTCCCAACTGACAGTATTGATGAAATACTTAAGGTTGGACCAGAACCGCTGACGAAAGAATTCACCTTGCAAGTGTGCACCGATCAGTTTTTGAAACGACCTGCTCGAGCAATCAAAGAAGTGCTGCTTGATCAAAAAATTATTTCCGGTATCGGCAATATTTATTCTGATGAAGCATTGTGGCTGGCTGGCATTCATCCATTGCGAAAAGTGCGAGACATCACAAAAACAGAAATGAAGAAGTTGTACGAGAGTATCAAAATTGTTCTGGAAAAAGGAATTAATTTTGGCGGCGATTCGACATCTGACTACAGAGACATCAACGGCGAGCGCGGGGAATTTCAAGCTGCACACAATGCCTATCGCATGACTGGCAAACCGTGCAAGAAGCGCGGTTGTTCTGGTGTCATTGCGCGCATTGCTTTCAATGGCAGAGGGGCGCATTTTTGTCCAGTGCATCAGATCTAGACCCCAAGCATGCGAAAAAGTGCGATACCTCCAGCAACAGAAACATTTAAGGATTCTTTCATTCCTTTCATGGGAATTTCCGCAATGAGATCTGCTTTTTGCAAAATACTTTTTGGCAAGCCGTCCACTTCATTGCCCATGATGAATGCTGCTGGAAATTGCACTTTTACTTTTTTATAATCAACCGCAGTTGCTGATTGCTCGATAGCAACTATCTGTACGCCGGACTTTTTCAATGAAGTAATCAATGGCGTTAATGTGATGACTTTTTTCCAAGGAATGGTTTGTTCTGCACCAAGAGCAGTTTTTGCGATAGCACTGTTAATACGGCCAAATTGATCAGTGGGTGCAGGAGTGATGCCGACAATATAGACGAATTCGATACCGCACGCATCGGCAGTGCGGAACAATGAGCCAACATTTTGTGCGCTTCTGATGTCTGGCAGAATAAGGATCTTATTTGGAATTGGCGTTGATTTCATGTATGCTCCATGGTATAGTTTTTCACATCATTTGCAAATATGCGCCCATAGCTCAGTCGGTAGAGCAGCTCCCTTTTAAGGAGACGGTCGCAGGTTCGAATCCTGCTGGGCGCACTACAAAAAAAGCCCTTTTCAGGGCTTTGTACATTTCATTAATTTTGCGTGCAGTAACAAGAAGGAGGGTAAACAGGATGGTATACACGGTGTTTACGAAACACTTTCTTCTTAGGTTCTCTTGCTTTAATTGGCGTGTCTTTTGCAACAGTTTTTATTTCTGTTCTTGCTGATAAAAGGTGCTGAAGACTATCACTTTTGTTCATCAAACCGGTTCTGTCTTTTGTCAAAAGACGAACTCTGTTTTTATAAAACAATACGCTATCAACGACATGCTTGGTTGTTTTTATCGCAGGTTGATTTTCTGCCGTTTGAGAGAAAAATCCCCACCAGTGCTTATACCAACTCACTCCTATAATTATTACAATAAACGCAATCAGTGCTACTCGTAACATATTCAATTTTTTCCTTGTCATTATTCATTTTTTTAAATTGTTCAACGATGAGTTATTTACCTCACCATATCACGATAGATAAAAATGTCAATGTTTACGTGAGTTTATACTCCGGCCAATCTAATTGCCACAAAAAGCATCCCTGCTCCCAGTATCGTCATCACTGTCGTCCACCGTGTGGGGTGATTGTGATAACTTTCCGGCAATAAATCACTGGCGCCAATATAGAGAAAGAATCCTGAGAACATGGCCAGAATAATGCCGAGCGTTGCTGATGAAACAGTGAAGAACAAGGTCGAAGTAGCACCAAGGACCGGAGCAAGAGCGTCAACAAACAGCCACTTCCAAGCTTCTCCTTTTTTACCTTTGTTTTTCAAAATAAGATTGACGGTATTGATGCCATCTGAAAAATCATGCACCAAGACCGCAACGGTCACGATGATGCCGACTGCAGCAGAAACTTTGAACGCCAAACCGATGGCGGCACCGTCAAGAAAACTGTGTATTGATAAACTAGTAGCGCCTAATTTCCCGCGAGGTGATACAACGGGGTGGTCGTTATATGCATGACCTTCATCATGCATAGTGTAGTGCGAATGCAGAATGACAAAACGATCGAGCAACATGAAGAAAAGAAATCCTGCAGCCACAAATGCCAACATGGTGCGTATACCATAAAACTGACTGCCGAGGTTGACCGCTTCCGGCATGAGATCAAAAAACGCTACTCCTATGACTGCCCCGGCACTGAAACCAAGGATCAAATGGAGTTTGTCCTTGAAACGAATCGCGAAAGTGCCTCCTAGAAGCGTTGCGATAAATGCAAAAATGCTGATGATGATTACCATATGTTATTGCAAATCATTTGCATTTGTATATACTACCTTTATGAAGAAACAATTGCAACCAATCGATGCCGAGGCCTTGCTCCAAGAACACGGTTTCAAAAAAACTCCATTGCGCATCATGCTCTTGGAAGTGCTTTCGCTTTCCCCTATTCCATTGGCCGTGAAAACATTGCAGCGCAAAACTAAAAAAGTTGGCGCTGACCCCTCCACGATGTATCGAGCACTCAATGCTTTCATTGAAGCTGAAATAGTACAAGCAATTACTGTTGATAAAACAAAAGTATTGTACGAGCTGGTTCAGACCAAAAATCACATGCATCATATTGTTTGCGATTCATGCAACACAGTTGAATCAATTCCTTTTTGTGTAAAAAATATTGATCAGCAAGCCATAAATATGTCTCGCTTGTTTAAAAAGATTTATAGTCATCAATTGGCATTTGTTGGGACTTGCAGAAAATGCCTTCGTACGGTACGGTAATAGATATGAAAAAGAAAAATACATGGATTTGGATCATTGTAACTCTTGCTATTATTGGCATCTTTATTGGATTTCTGATTATTGAAGCAAAAAAACCGGGCAAGTACGACACGTTTGCGCAGTGTATTACTGACAGCGGCGCGAAGTTCTACGGCGCATGGTGGTGTCCTCACTGCGAGGCTCAGAAAGCATTGTTTGGAAAGTCAGTAAAAAAGCTTCCTTATGTAGAATGTCAGACTCCTCAGTCTCAACAAAATGATTTGTGTAACAGTCTCAACATCAAAGGATACCCAACATGGAGATTCCCTGACGGATCAGAACTAACGGGCGAGCAAACATTTGTAACACTGGGCGCAAAAACTAACTGTCCCGTGCCAACCAACTAACATGTTTAATCTTCTCGTCGCTATCGGCACTGTTGCGCTGCTTATATTTCTCATTCTGCTAGTGGTCTCATGGATCACTGACAACCCAATCGCAGAGTGGGTAGCTGAACATGCCAGCACTATCCTTCGTGTGATCTTTGCTGGAGCAGTCATCGGCAGTTTGATTTACTCAAACTATTTTGACTATGCGCCGTGCTTATTGTGTTGGTATCAACGTATCTGTATTTTCCCGACAGCAATTTTGCTGTTCACCGATGATATTCGCAAGAGTCAGCTATTGCAACGACAAATTCTTATTTTGACCGGTACTGGACTTCTTATTGCACTGTTCCACAACTACATCAGTCTTTTCCCCGCCAGTGGCATCGATGTCTGCGGTACCAGCGGCGTCAGCTGTCTGAACATCTACGTGTCAGAATTTGGCTTTGTCACTATTCCGTTTATGTCTGCGGTAGTACTGCTTTCGGGTGTCCTCATCACCGTTATAGCGATGCGTTATCCACAAAAGAATATTGTAAAGCAATAGGTTTGTTGTACTAGTACAGCAGTATAACTTTTTCGATAGCCAGCGTCAGCGGTGTTCCTTCTTGCCAGGCAGTGGAGTGCGCTTCAAGCAGTGCTGTGTATAAACTATGATATTGTCCTTTTGGGTCTTTTTCTTTCAATACCATATCGCGCACTTTCCAATACAACATGCCAAGAATCGCTTCAACAGGATATTGTGTGATGGCGTCTTGATATGCTAGCCAACGATCTTTTTTATTCTGCATTGTCACCAGAGTGGTCACTCCAAATAAATTATTTTTCTCCACTGATGATTTTATCTTTTCTTCAGCATATACTTCTACTCCTTGTTTTTTCAAACTGGTGATAAACGGTTTTGAAAGTGCCAGTTCTTCAAAGAGAAAAATTGTCGGACTGGCCATCAATTTTTTCAAAAGTGTCGGCGTCAGGTCTTTTTCTTTTGCATCAAGGATAAACCGTGTGTGTATCAACGGTGCGGTCAGTGTAAATAAAGATGGATACAAATATTGCTCCAATTCGGCAACACCCATATAGGTATCATCAAGCACAATCACTTCGCTTGAAGCATATTGTTTGAGCAGTGTGGCGACACAGCTGGCGCGATATGATTTTGTGTCAGCAACAACGAGAGTGAACATTATAAAATTTTTGGCGTGGTGTTTTTGTATTCTGCATATTCAGTACCGTACTCTGCATGCAACAG
The DNA here is from genome assembly GCA_002413705.1 of Candidatus Nomurabacteria bacterium UBA5155. Classification (GTDB taxonomy): domain Bacteria; phylum Patescibacteriota; class Minisyncoccia; order Phycocordibacterales; family UBA9973; genus UBA4124. Next base: position 32,315 of record DHXN01000004.1, on the reverse strand, counting down.
TGCTTCATATTTTTTGAAAAACATATTTGAAATGAGATATCCAATCAATGTCACTGCCAGAAAAATAACTGATCCGCTGACGGCAGTATATCCTGTAACCAACAACAAAATACCGGTGTGCGTAGGGTTTCTCATCAAGCGATATGGGCCTCTTTTAAAATATGGTTTTTTACTGTGTTGCGCTGATGTCGATTGCGCCCACCATATAAGTAATGATCCGATCACAAAAAAAGTAAGCGCAATCCATTGACCTTTTGGAAGTGCTCTGGTGAAAGAAAAGGATGTGTCAGCAAAAAGACCGAGTATGCTAAAAATAAAGTATGCCAAATATGAGTGGGCCAAGGTCAAATGTATTGAAGGTTTTATTTTATTCACACTTTTATTTTAAATCATCTAACCGTTTTCCGCTACCAATGGAAACCGCCAGCGGCACGAGAGGCGTAGTAACCGGGAGGGGTGACCGTTCAAAGACATTATTCATGGCATTTTTGATGATACTCTCTGCCTGCTGTTGCAGTCCCTCCTCAACCTCATACACAAGCTCATCGTGAATCTGCAGTATCAAATGTACCTTATCAACAATGCCTGCAGCGCGAAGATCGTCATCGACCAGCTTGATAGCGATCTTCACAATATCAGCATTGGTGCCCTGAATCGGCGCATTGGTTGCCATGCGCTCTGCCATCGCCCGAAGAAACGGCGCACTAGCATTGATACCAGGAAAATAACGACGACGACCAAACAGTGTTTCAGTGTAGCCGTGCTGCTTAGCATATTCTTTTGTTGCCTCCAGATATTCGCGAATCTTGGGAAAGGCTTCAAAATAACTATTGTAAAACGTTTGTGCCTCAGCACGAGTAGTGCCAAGATTTTTTTGCAGCGCAGTGATGCCCATGCCGTACAAAATGCCGAAGTTAATGACTTTGGCTTTGCGACGCATGTCATTGGTCACTTCTGCAAATGGCACACCGAACATCGCTGACGCAACAGACATGTGAATATCTTCGCCTTTTCTAAATGTTTCGATCAGTTGTTCATCATTGCAAAGCATTGCCAATACGCGCAATTCAATTTGAGAATAGTCGCTGCCGATATACACATTGCCCGGAGCGGCAATAAATCCGTGGCGGATTTCTTTGCCGGAAGTTCCTTTGATGGGAATGTTTTGCATGTTTGGATTGGCAGATGAGAATCGTCCGGTAGTGGTGCCGTGCTGCAAAAATGTCGCATGCACTCTGCCGTCCTCTTTCACGTGTCCGAGCAATGCTTCAACATATGTCGTGAGCAGTTTCTGCACTTCGCGGTATTCCAGCAGCATCGGAATGATCGGATGCGCATCACGCAATTCTTCAAGTTGTTCTGCATTGGTGGTATATGCGCCACTGGCTTTCTGTTTACCTTTTGGAGCAAGTCCAAGTGTGGTGAACAGAAGTTCGGAAAGTTGTTTTGGGGAGTTGAGATTGATCGTTACGCCGGTTTGCTCAATGATCGTTTTTTCAATAGTAGCAAGTTGTTCCTTCATGCGTGTCTGCAGTGTGTGAAAATAATCTTGATCGATCATGATGCCATACTGTTCCATTTCAGCAACAATCGGAATCAACGGCTCTTCTATTTTTTCAAACAGTGCTAGAAGTTCGCGTCGAGCCAGCTCTTCTTTGATGACCTCATATGCTTCCGCCAGAGTTTTCTTGTGCGTGCGTTCCAAAATATGCTCATACGTTGGATTGGTTTGTTCGGAAGACAATACCCACATCGCTATCGACGCCAGACGCAAAAGTGTCAGATCAATTTCTTCCTGCGGTGCCGATGCTTCAAAATGAAAGACTCGTTTCGCGCGTGCGGTCAGACTGGAGAATTCATACTTTGCAATCAGCTCCATCAGCGCTGCCTCATCGACACTTTCTTTAAATGTTTTTTCAGGCAGTGAATATTGTATTGGCGCATCAAAACGAATCGTTGCAAGCGTCTTTGAAAAAAACGCATCGTCTTTGTGTTCAATCAATATGTTGATGATGCGATCAGTGAGTCCGGCTTTCTTGCCATTTGCAGGATCTTTTTCCAAGCTGGCGTATAATTTTTCGATGGAACCAAAATGTTGAATGATAGTGGTTGCAGTTTTTTCACCAATGCCCGGCACACCGATGATATTGTCCGACGGATCACCGCGCAACCCTTTGTAGTCAATCAGTTGCAGCGGCTTAAATCCATAGCGCTCCTCTACTCCGGCTTCATCATAAATGATCGTGTCAGTAATACCTTTCTTCAAAGTGAACACCTGTACTTTCTTTTTTTCCACCAGCTGCAACGTGTCCATATCGCCAGATGCAATGATAATAGTGAGTCCTTCAATGGGTTTTAATTTCCCTACCAATGTTCCAATCACATCATCAGCTTCAAATCCTTCGGCATCCAACACAGGAATACCGAGTGCTGCAAATACTTCGCGAGAAGTGATCAATTGTTTAACCAAATCATCATCGGTTTTTGTACGCCCCGCTTTGTATTGGTCATAGGCATGGTGACGAAATGTCGGTTTTGGTAAATCATAAGCAGCAACAACATAGTCCGGTTTTAATTCTTCAACCATGCGAATGATCATTGAGAGCAGTCCGTACAACGCGCCAGTCGGCACACCGGTACTGTTGGCAAAATTTGGCAAAGCATGATACGCGCGATGAATGATTGCGTGTGAATCAAGAAGTACTATAACTTTGTTTGGTGATTTTTTCATAGTGATGTTATGTTTCGTTGTTCACCGTCGTGTTTAATGACAACATGATGTCGACCATCTGGAAGTGCACCGATAATTTTTTCTGGCCATTCCACGATCAGTAATGTTTTTGGTTGTTTCAACAGTGCGTCCCACCCCAGTGGCACAAGTTCATCAAGCGACTCTATGCGATAGGCGTCCATATGTACCAGTGTGTCAAAATCTGTACCGCTGGTCTGATAATATTTCGCGATCACAAATGTCGGACTGACGACTGTTTCAACCACACCGAGCTGTGCCGCCAATGCTTTGGTGAGCGTCGTTTTCCCTGCGCCAAGATCTCCCTGCAGCGCCAAAACAGTAGCACCATCGTCAGAAGAATTAATAACAGCAAGGATTTCTGCGGCAATGGCAGCCGTGTCTGCCTCATTGTATATTCGCTCTTTCATCGATTTCATACTGTGATTCTAACATAAAAGCGGGGTTTAAATATTTTGATTTCAGAGTGGTTGATACGAGTGTGTTGGTAAAAATGAAATGGGGTTTGGGCGGGGTCTGGCCGTTTTATTTTTACTAACACACGGAGTAGAAACACTCCTGAAACAAATAAAAAACCACTCTATATATAATAGAGTGGTTTTTTACAATTAGAAATCTAATTATTTAGTAGCCGCCGGTTCTTCTTTCTTATGATACAGAGAACGAGCAAGCACGATCAGCGCAAGGATTACCAGGATAAGCAGCAACCATGCGAGTAGTGTCTGCGGAAGGAATCCGCCAAATCCAAACACACTGGCACCGAGCACACTAGGACAATCATTTGAGATTGTAACCAGAGAGTAAGCGATAGCCTGCTCCTGAGCATGTGATACAGGGTTGGTATACACCATGGTTGCAGTGATCACTGCAAGCTTGCCGACAACCGCTTGGTCATTAACCTGAGCGTGTACTGTGACACTTCCTTGCTGACCCGGCTGCACATCTCCAAGAGAGATGGTGATTGTACGATCAGTGGCGTCATAGTCACCTTGAGAAGCTGACGCATAGGTCAATTCTCCCGGCAATGTCACACGAAGGATACTGTTTTGCAATACACTTGTACTGATATTTTGATAGTTCACCGTGTAGTTGATTTCTCCACCGACGCACATGTGATCTACACTGCTGTCGACTTCAAGTTTGAACAATGATGGCTGGCTCTTTGCAACTAGTCCTGTTTTTGTAGTAGCCGCTGAGCGAGTTACCGTTTGAGACTGCACATAGACACGTGTTGGCGGAGTGTATGTACTTGTTACTGCTGTAGTAGTAAATGGAACCACACTGCCGTAGGCAATACCATTTTGGTTTTGCACCACTGCGCGATAGTAGTATGTTGCGCCAGGAATCAAGCCGCTAATGTTTCCACTGTACGGATATGATCCGAAGCCGTTTACGTTCTGACTATCAGAACGATTGCCCAATGATGTAGTTGGACCATATTCAAACCACGCTGTTGTTGTGCCATAACTGATGTTAGGGACAGCAATACCATTTAGTTGCGCAGAGTATGAACCAAGCACTGCAGCTACTGTAGTGATGGCCTGTGGCTGTGTTTGTACAGTAGAAACAGTTTGATTAGGATTATTATAATAATACTGCTGTTGGCCAACGGTAACATAGGTAGATTGTGACTGTGAACCACCGCCTGAACAGTTATTACCACTCAACGTAAGTGTGTAGTTGGTTGACTGATAAGGACTGATAGACATGCTACCACTGGCATTTTCATTGCCAAACCCTGAGATGTTCACGGAGCTTGCACCAGTAGTATTCCAGTGCATTGTTGTAGTCTGCCCCTGAAGAATACTATTACTATCTACATAAAATGAATTGATAGAACAGTTATTACTAGGTGGAGTACATGAACTGCCACAACCATTGTTATTGTTGGTTACAGTAACAGTTGCGGTCGCAGTTGCGCCACTAGGATACGCAGTAAGTCGGTAGGTTGTTGTATTTGTTGGGGAAACACTTTGACTGCCATCTGCTGCAAGATTGCTTGCAAGTGTTGAAATGCTAACGTAACTACAGTTTGAAGTGTTCCATGTCAGCACACTTGAGCTGCCTAGAGCGATAGTGGCAGGACTCGGATTGAAGCTGTTGATGGCACATGATGGAGTAGTACCACCACCATTATTTGGTGTGCCGTCGACATGAAAACGTACAGTCAATACTCCTTGTTCGCCAGGAGCAATATCTCCTACATTGAATCCTGATCCGAAAAGAGCATTAACATCTACTTCTCGAGGAGTGCTGTCTTTATTTGTACGCCAGTCCGGTCGCTGGTCACCCAACAGTGTTGTTATGGTTGTCGTTTGTGACAAAGTCACTGAAGCATTGCCTGTGGTACGAGGAGCATTTGTTGCTGCAGCTCCGCCATAAAATGACACGTGCGTTCCGCTACGACTAGGCTGAAGACTGACTGTTACGTTTCTTGCAGTTTCATTGCCAGTGTTAGCAAAAGAAACCTGAGCTGCTATCTCATCTCCTGGTTGTGCTGTTGTACTTGTTGACCAGCAACCAATACCCGCCCCGTATGAACAAGGATTGGTAGTTACATTACTTACAGTAACAGTAGGTAGAACCCCTGATCCTGTATTGAAACTCGTGTCAGCAAAGGCTGTCGCTGAGAACAGCGCCACTCCAATGACCATCGCCAATGTTGATATAATAAATTTTTTCATAATAATTTTCTCTTTCTCTCTCTTTTAATTAATTCACTCTTTAGTTTCCTACCGACTAAGTAAGCCACTAAAGAATAAAGAGAACAATGCAAATTGTGCATCACATTGTTCTCTAGTTAAGGCAGTCGCCTAAAATGTTTGTCCGGTTGTACCTCCACCTCCAGAACCTGCTGGCCATGGCGATGTGTTACTGTCGTGTATCCAACCATTATTATAGCTATTGTCTTTTGCTTTTTTTGTAAACATATAGATTGTGCCACCAACTAATACCGCAGCCACCGGAACTACCCAGCATGCATTTCTACTAAACCAACCTTTTTTACTTTGAGTATTAGAAATAGAATTTCTTCTATTTAAATCTTCAAAACGATCAGGCTTTGCAAAAATGACAGAAGCTGTTGCAATAGTGTCTGTAGGAACCTGAGAAGGCTCATATATAGGCTCATTATAGGTTCCAGTTCCTCTGGGTGTAGCAGGGTTGCCACACTTGGCGATTACTTTTGCAATTTTACCATTAGACAATTTTTTAATTGTTGCGACTAAAACTGGCTTTTTGTATTTTAGCAAACGGGATTTGAGCGGGTCAGACCAATGAAGGTTTTTATCATTATTGGCAATTACATATCCGTCATAGTATCCCCCCCACCATTCTGGATTTTCCCAATCAAAGGAAATATCGTAGTCAGATTGGTTGGTAGCGTCAAAGCCGTCAAGCTGCCTTGTGAGCCAGTCGCTCTGCAGAAGTAAAAGGTCGTGAGGACTAAATCCTTTATCGCAAAGATCAGATCTGAAAATTTTTTCAGCATCATGAACTTCGCCAAACAAGGCTGTCATAAAGTTTTGCTTTATCACTCTAAGGTTTGTCTCGCCCTGAACACCTAAATTAAACAACCCACTGCCTGCTTCCGTAGAAACAACAATTTGATCATTGTTGTAATACTGAGCATTGACAACGGTTGTGTTGAAGATATTCACTATGAACATCCCGACAACAATTAATACATTCTTTTTCATAGTTAAGGAGCTTTTTTGTTTTCTTTCTTTTTTATTACACTAGCATAATTTGACAAACTTGTCAATATATATACTTAACATATACTTAATGAGGCAATTTATATTTACTCTACCCTTTTGATGAAATGAAGACAAGAGTACTTGACAAAAAATGGTTTATTGATATAGTTCAGAAAAACTAAACACATTGAAAATGAAAAGTAAAATAATAGTGATCCTGTTAGCAGGTATATCCTTGCTAGGAATCGGTTGTGCTGTGCAAAACGACACCAATGATAAAAATGGAACTAAAAACAATTCTTCACCCCCGGTTGGCCCCAAACAAGTTGTCGATGGAGTTCAGGGATTATTAACATTGCATCCAATTGAAAATTCAGCAAAATCAAAAGATGAGAGAAAGTTTTATTTTATTTTCGATTATGTAAATCAATGCATTTACATTACTGACCAAGAGGAGGTGTATAAACAAATTAGTGATTTTCTGACTGTTGATATTAGTGTAGGACACGCTGTACTTGTTCAAGCTGTTTTAATTGATCCCTTTACTTTATTTCAATTAGATGAACTGCAGCGGATAGCAAACCAAGAAGGAATGGATATAACGACCCTAAATAGCTATAAGGTCGGTAAAATATTCAATATTGGAACTTTGAATAATTCCGCCGAAGCAAAACGGTTATTACTAGATGCGTTGCAAAATAAAACGGGTTCAACATCCACTTCTAGCCATGTTCAAGGTGTACCTCAAAACAATAACCAAATAAAGTCCGGAGTTAATAGTAGAAGAACTAATAACTAATGACTTTTCATTAACGATTCTAAGTGCTTATCAAAATTTGATAAGCACTTTTTTATTTTTATACCCCAAAATAAGCTATACTTATGGCATCATGGTGCAATTTGATGAAAGCGATCAAATAAAAAGAATCAACAACTTGCGTGAGGCGGAAGAAGAAGACGTCGTTGCCATGCTTGCCGAACAGAGGTACGGCATAAGCTATGTAAACCTGGTTTCGCAGTCTATTGATAACGATGCAATCAGACTTTTAACCGAAGAACAAGCACGCAGTTTTGATGTTGGTCCTTACAAATTGATCGACAAGAAATTATTACTGGCAGTGCGCTCCCCCAACTCCACCGGCGCTATCAAAGCAAAAGAGTTGATTGAAGCAAACGGTTTTGAAGTCGTCATGGTCATGGCCAGTGAGAAAAGTATTGAAAAAGTGTGGGGACACTACATTGATTTGTCATATGCGACTCGTTCGCGCGCTGGCGGACTTGATATTTCCCCGGATGTCTTGCTCGATCTGAGTAAAACAGTGAAGACAATGGAAGATGCTGTGCGTGTCATCAATGAAGCGATCAATGAAAGCACCGGTGTGCACCACCTATCACGTATTTTGGAAATTATTCTTGGAGCAGGTATCGGTATCGGAGCATCTGATGTGCACGTCGAACCGATGGAAAATAATGTTGAGCTGCGTTTTCGTTTGGATGGTGTGCTTCACATCATCACTACCTTTAGCGCTGAGACATACAAACAAATCAATACTCGCATCAAACTTCTGTCTGGATTGAAACTCACCATCAGTGCCACACCGCAAGACGGTCGCTTCAGCGCATTCTTGGGAACCGACGAAATTAGTTTTCGTACCTCCATGATCCCTGGCGCATATGGCGAGTCGATTGTTATGCGTATTTTAAATCCGAAATCCATTCGTGTGCAACTCAACGAGCTTGGCATATCTCTGCCATTGTTTGATATTTTCATGCGCGGTATTAAAAAACCAAACGGTATGGTACTACTGACTGGTCCGACTGGATCTGGTAAAACCACTACATTGTATGCTTTTTTACAACAAATCTTTTCTACGGAATTGAAAATTATCACCATCGAAGACCCGATTGAGTACCATCTGGCCGGTATCACGCAAACACAAGTCGATCATAAAAAGGGGTACACATTTTTGGAAGGACTTCGCTCCGCCCTTCGTCAGGATCCGGACATTATCATGGTTGGAGAAATCCGTGACTCAGAAACTGCCAAGATTGCGGTGGAGTCAGCCCTGACCGGACACATTGTCTTCTCAACATTGCACACCAACAGTGCCAGTGGTGTTATTCCACGCCTGATCGATCTTGATGTTAATGCCAAACTTTTGGTGTCTGCGCTCTCACTCGCTATCGCGCAACGTTTGGTGCGAAAACTTTGTGAAAACTGCAAACATGAGCGTCCAATCACTGATGAAGAAAAGAATACTATCACGACTATTTGGAACGACGCTGTTGCCAATGGCAAAAACATGGAACAGTTTGGTGTGAAGCCAGATGTCACAATGTTATGGACAGCGCCGGGGTGTGAAAAATGTGGCATGACCGGCTATAAAGGACGACTCGGTATTTTCGAAGTGGTGCAAATGGATGAAAATATTGAGCACATCATTCTGTCCAACCCGACTGAACGTGACATTAAAAAAATCGCCAACAAGCAAGGCACGCTCGACATGCGCGAAGACGGCATCATCAAAATCTTGCAAGGCATCACCGACTTTGCGGAAGTGAAATCAGTAGTCGACCTTGATGAGAGAAAATAAAAAAAAAGCACTAATCTCTAAACAGTCCTTATACGTGCGTTGACGCATAAGTAAGACATAATTATAGGATGGCCCCAGTCGAAACCAGGACGTCCTGTGCATACAGCTAGAACCTGTGGCTGACTGCTTAGAGATTAGTACCTTCTTTACTGCTATTGCTACCGATGTAGTAGAATAGAGTTGTTATTCGTTCTGGATAGAGCATAGCATACTATAAAAAAATGTCAAGTACCCCACCAGAAGAACAATTTAGTGATGCACTACTGCGCCCCACTACCTTTGCCGACTATGTTGGACAGGAGCAAATCAAACGCGCACTTTCAATCTTGATCGGCGCCGCCAAAACACGCGGACAAGCACCTGAACATGTGCTTTTTTATGGTCCACCAGGACTTGGAAAAACCACACTGGCACACGTCATTGCCAAAGAAATGAATGCGCAAGTAAAAATAACATCGGGTCCGGCTATTGAACGTGTTGGTGATCTCGCTGCTATTCTCACCAATCTCCAACCGGGTGATATGCTGTTTATTGATGAGATCCATCGTCTCAATAAAACCATTGAGGAGGTACTCTACCCGGTAATGGAAACCGGCAAAATGGATATCATGATTGGCAAAGGCCCTTCCGCACGAACAGTGCAGCTTGATCTGCCTCCATTCACATTGGTTGGTGCCACTACGCGTTTTGGCATGCTCTCTGCCCCATTGCGATCTCGTTTCTCTGGTGGAACATACCGTTTGGAATTTTATACCGATGAAGAAATCGCGCGCATACTTGGGCGTTCTGCTCAACTTTTACATATTGATCTTCCAGAGCATGCGCACAAAGCCATTGCCTCACGCAGTCGCAAGACTCCCCGCATTGCCAACTATTTGCTTCGCCGTATTCGCGACTATGCCCAAATGCATAACAGAGACATCGATGAAGAAAGTCTATCGCAAGCATTTGGACTTTTGGGATTGGATGAAAATGGATTGAGTTCACATGATATCAATTTATTAAAAACTATCAGAGACAAATTTAGCGGTGGTCCGGTCGGTGTGAAAAACCTCGCTGCCGCTACCGGCGAAGACGACGGTACGATCGAAGATGTCACCGAACCATACCTCATCCAACTCGGACTACTCGAACGCACTCCCCGCGGTCGACAACTGACAGAAAAAGGTAAAGAATATATTCGTGAAAAGTAACCTTGAACAAATTATTTTGGCAATAGACCCCGGTTATGATCGCTGTGGCGCAGCTATTATAAAAACTGGAGTGATACATACGGTGGAACATTCATGGTGCATACAGACTAATAAGAAAGACAGTCATGCTGATCGCTTGGCTATGGTGTTTAAAAATGTTGAAGCCGCTATTCTGGAATACAAACCCGTGGCTATTGCTCTGGAAACATTATTCTTCTCCGTTAATAAAAAAACTGCTATTGCGGTGGCTGAGGCGCGCGGAGTGATAGTGGTATTGGCAGGACTTCACAAGGTGCCACTGATTGAACTTTCTCCACAAGAAGTGAAGTTGTCCATGACCGGCAGTGGCAATGCCGACAAAATCAGTGTGCAAAAAATGGTGGCGCTGACATTAAAAATTGATATTTCCAAAAAGTTGGACGATGAAATAGACGCTATTGCCCTGGGTATGGCGGCCGCGGGCATGCTTCGTTTGAGCAGTTATTTTTAATACAATAAAAAAACGAAAAAAGGTATTGCCAAATAAAACTGTATCTGGTACAACGTATGCATAAAAATTAATTTATTACATAAACATTGAACATGGATAACGAAGCAGAATTAAAAGAAGGTTTTGAGGTAACCAGTGATGATGTTGTCGATGATCCTTTGGTTGAAGAAGAAATTATTGATGATGGATCAATGACAGGAGATGAGGAAAGTGACGAAGCAGAAATAATGAATCATATTTACGACGAAGTATACGGCGATCAAAATTAACAACAAAAGTGCACACCTACGGTGTGCACTTTTCGCAACGACAACCTTTTGGTTTGATGTGTTCATTCCAAAAATCTTTGCCATAGTCATAAAAAAGTTCCTCGCCTTCTTTGATGGCACGTTTTGCATATACAAAAACCCGCGTCTTGTGAATCTCCACTTCACAGTTTGGTTTGCAAGCGTGATTGATATACCGCGCCGTGTTTGCGCGCGTTGTGCCGTCAATCGTTTTCTTTTTGGAAACTTCGAACAAGTATTGTCCTCCGCGCTTTTGCACTTCTTCATCAGTGGTCAGAATATCCCCGACATATTCGATAATGCAATCACCTTTCTTGATTGGCACCATTGCGAACAATCCTAATCCATTAATTCCTTTTTTTACTTTCAGATCTCCGGGAAACGAATACTGAGGTGTTGTTTTTATAGCAGACATGACCGAAAGTATAGCACGCTACTTACTCAGCCACTTTGCATAGATACCTGTGGTCAATATTCGATCAGAATCTTGTTGTTGAATACTCATATCACCATACGAAATAGTTCCGGCTATTTTTTCTGTAGGTAAAACATCGTGAAGCAGCTCTGCAAATGTTCGAGCGCTGAAGCCTGCGGCATAGCCGTTAAGTATCACGAGCTTTGCTGCTGGTGAAAGCAGTTCCGGCACAAGAGCAATAAGTTCCAAAAGTTTTTCTTCAATCTTCCACACCTCCCCTTTTGGTCCGCGACCAAACGCCGGTGGATCCATCACGATCACTTCGAATTTCTCACCGCGCTGTATCAAACGCTTTGCATACTTGAGCGCATCTTCCACCACAGTGCGCAGTGCGTCTGCTTGCAGTCCTGACAAGTGTGCGTTTTCTTTCACGGTTTGCACTGTTTGTTTTGAAGCATCGACATGGGTGACTTGCATACCTGTCTGGGCTGCAGCAATACTTGCTGCGCCGGTGTACCCAAAAAGATTCAGCATTTTTATACCGGGATGTCGCTTGCCGATCGATTGCAGCTCGGCCCACTGAGCCGCATGTTCCGGAAACATACCGATATGTTTAAATCCCTTAAATGAAAGCATGAGAGTCATTTCAGGCCCGGAAGCTTTCCATTGAATCGGCCATTCTTCATCAACACCTTTTGAAACACTCCATCGGTCTCCTTTTTCTGCCCAAAGAAATTGCGCATCGGCATTCGTCCACTGCTGAGGGTTTGATTTCTTCCAAAGTGCTTGCGGGTCAGGACGATCAAGAAGTAGTGCGCCGAATTGCTCGAGCTTTCTGCCTTCACCTGAATCAATCAGTTGGTATGATTCCCATCCTTCCGTGACAACATCAATTTTTTTCATATTCATCGGTAGTATAGGCTTTCAATGCAGTTTCAATAGTTGGATAAACAAATTCAAATCCTTTATCGAGTAATCGTTTTGGTACTACACGATTGTTGTATACGAGTTCTTTATATCCATCACCAAGTATTTTCTTTGAAAACCATCTTGGGATATGTACCACAATACGATGTTTCCAAACATTTTTTAATTCATTCAAAAATGTACTGTACAGCACCGGCTCAGGTGCAACAGCATTTACCACACCTTGCAGTGTGTTTGTTTCCAGTGCAAATAAATAGACGTTTACAATATCGATTGCGGCAATCCATGAAAACCAATAGTCCTCTTTGCTTAGCTGTGCCAGCACTCCAAACTTGGCAGACTTCTTCAAAACATCCATCATACCGCCGTGACCGATCACTGGTGCAGTGCGGACACAAACGACACGCACACCAAACTCTGTGGCCTTGCGCGCGGCTGCTTCCCATTCCACTACCACATCAGCTAGAAATCCTTTACCTTGTTCTGATTGCTCGTCAACAATTTCTGATTCAGTAGAATCATGTCGCGCACTGCCCACTGAAGCGCGACCAGTATCACCATAGAAACCGGTAGCTGAAGCACAAATAAAAACGGTTGGACGATTTTTTGCTTCCGCTATTGCCGCAACGATTGAATCAGTACTTTTGATGCGGCTGTCGCGAATGGTTTTTTTATATTCCTCGGTCCATTTGTTACTAATCGGTGCGCCAACGAGGTTGATGACTGCGTCAGTGTGTTCCAAAATATTGTATGGCAGTGGATTATTTGCCATATCACACTGGATAAAAAAGAGATTTTTGTTAGTAAAGTTTGGCGAGGTAAGAGCAACCACCACTACAGTGTGTCCCTGCCCCAACAACCGTTTTGTCAGCATTGTGCCAATAAAACCACTTCCTCCAGTTACCACTATTGTCATATAAGAGTATAGTAGCACGCCAAATCTGCTAAATTGTGACAGACAACAAAAACGCCTACTTTACAATATCCTCCAGTACCGCTAGGATAGCGCATATGGAATTCGTCGAAAAAACACTTTTATTTGCAGGAAAATTGATTGTCTTTCTTTTTTTAACAATTATTTTTGTGCCGTCTTTTCTGGTGGTGAATTATTTGCAGAAAACGTGGTCCGACATGCTTGGTGATTTGTTCAATCTTTAAACAAGACGGATGATGCGACTCTTGCCGATCTTATAGACACCAGTGATGTGTGATTTAGACATTGCACTATCGATTATTTCTTTTGTTTCAAAATTTGTTACTGCATTTGCTTCTACTAAACGGCGGAGTTCTGCTTTTGAAGCGACGATTTCTTCTTCTATGGCAACAGTTTCAAATGTTCTGCCTTTTGATGCTATCTCTCGAATACTCTCGTGTGATTCTTTTTTCTGAAATGTTTTCACAAATGCTTCTTCGGCGCGCATGGCACTTTTTTCATCAGTGCATGATTTCACAATTTCAAAAGCTAGTCGCATTTTTGTATCGCGGGGATTCACACCAGTGTCCAATTCATTTTTAACAAACAACACTTGATCAGCCGTGTAGTCAGTACACAATTCAAAACCGGGAACAATCAATCCATCGGTCCAGCTCATAATTTTTCCATACATGTCTTCCGGTGTATCAATCAAGCTGACCATATTGCCTTCACTCTTGCCCATTTTCTTGCCGTTGTTATCTTCCAGGAGTTTTGTGGTGATGACAAATTTCTCCTTATGTTTCAACTGTTTTAACAGTGTTCGCCCTGCCAACATATTGAACAGTTGATCGTTGCCGCCAACTTCTCCATCGACATTCATTGCTACACTGTCGTAGCCTTGCATCAAAGGATACATAAATTCATGAATATAAATTGGCTTTTCTTCTTCCATGCGGCGCACGAACATGTCACGCTTGAGCATTTGATCAACAGTCATATTTGATGCCAGTGCCAACACATCTGCAAACTTCATTTTACCAAGCCATTCATTGTTGAATTTTATCTGTGCAGCATTCTTGCCACTAAAGCGAATAAATTTGCTGGCTTGTTTTTTATACTGCTTCAAATTCATCTTGATTTCTTTTTCGGTCAATTGTCGACGTGCGGAGCTTTTATCTGTTGGATCTCCGATGCGCGCAGTAAAATCTCCGATCAAAAAAATAATCTTATGCCCAAGGTCTTGAAAGTGTCTTAGTTTGCGAAGCTGAATCACATTACCAATATGTAGTGTCGGCGCGGTCGGATCAAATCCGGCATACACTGTCAGTATTTTTCCAGAATTCAGTTCTTTTTCTAAAAATGCCTTGCTGGGCAAAATATCCGCCACACCCTTGTGCAATAAGATATCAATCAGTTCAGTTTTTTCCATATCTCCAGTGTACCATTTTCCTTTGTTTTTTAAAGGATTTTTATTATGATGATAGGTATGAAAGAACATTCACGCACAAAACGTCATTTTCCTTGGAAACAAATCATATTGGGACTATTAGCGCTTTTTTTTCTCTTTGTTGGAGGAATACTGGTCTGGGCAAGTTTCCTCAAACTTCCTGATATTTCAACATTTGAAGCACGACAAATCGCAAATTCTTCAAAAATCACCGATCGCACCGGCACTGTCATACTCTATGATGCACACCAGTCAGTTCGTCGAACACAAATTCCTATAACAAGCATGGGTGACCCTGTTCAAAAGGCGGTTATTTCTATTGAAGATCAAGATTTCTATAACAATAACGGTATTCGTCCAACCTCGATCATTCGAGCTATGTTGATCAATCTCACTCATGCCAGCTATATGCAGGGTGGCTCTACTATCACTCAACAGATTATTAAAAATACCCTTTTGAATGGGGATAAATCCATTGGACGTAAATTAAAAGAATGGGTGTTGGCGATTCGTCTAACAAAACAATTTAGTAAAAATCAGATTCTAGAAATCTATCTTAATGATGCTCCTCTTGGCGGCACTATCTATGGTGTTGAAGCCGCGTCAGAGGCATTTTTTGGCATTCCTTCAGGTCAGATGGATGTAGCACAAGCTGCATACCTTGCCGCAATGCTTCCTGCGCCAACATATTATTCTCCGTTTGGACTTCATAAAACAGCACTCAATACTCGTAAAGATTTGGTGCTGTCAAAAATGAAACAATATGGATACATTACCACTGATCAATACACTGCGGCGAAAGCTGAGAAGGTGGTATTTAGCCAAGGCGCTGAAAACGGTATCAAAGCTCCACACTTTGTTTTTTGGATACTTAACCAAATTGAACAAAAATATGGTGTAGATGCTATAGAAAATGGTGGATATACTATTAAAACAACACTTGACTATGATCTGCAGCAAAATGCTGAAGCACTGGTTGCAAAACAAGCCGCTGCAAATCAGAAAGCATATGGCGCATCAAACTCAGGACTCGTTGCAATTGATCCAACAACAGGACAAATCCTCACAATGGTTGGTTCTCGAAATTATTTCGATGCCACTGTTGATGGTGCGTACAATATAGCAACAGCACAACGTCAGCCAGGTTCATCATTTAAACCATTCGTTTACTCAACAGCATTTGCGCAAGGATACACTCCGGACAGTGTAGTCTTTGATGTACCGACTGAATTCTCCACCAACTGTACCTCTGACGAACAACCACTTGCCGGATACACACTGAAAGATTGTTATCATCCTTCGAACTTTGATAATAAATTCAAAGGTCCTATTTCACTTCGCAGCGCAATTGCTGAATCACGCAACGTGCCGTCAGTGAAACTGGAATATCTTGTTGGTATTCAAAATGCGATCAATACCGCTCATGCGCTTGGCATTACCACACTCAATGACCCTTCTCAATACGGACTCTCTTTGGTGCTTGGTGGAGGTGAGGTGACACTGCTTGATATGACTGGCGCATACGGAGTACTTGCAAATGCCGGCGTGCGCAACCTCACCACTGGTATTTTGGAAGTTGATGATGCTAATGGAAATGTGTTGCAACAATATCAGCCGAATCCCACCAATGTCATGGATAAAAATGTAGCATTGACCATGGACAACGTGCTGGCTGATGCTCAGGCTCGTATTCCCACGTTTGGTACGGCAATCATCACTATCCCTGGTGTGGCAGTGAAGACTGGTACAACAAACGATGATCGTGATGCGTGGACAGTCGGTTATACACCGGGCATATCTGTTGGTGTGTGGTCAGGAAACAATAATAACAGTCCGATGAGAAATGGTGGTTCTGCAATTTCCGGCCCAACATGGAAAACATTTATGCAATATGCAATGACAAAATATCCATCAGCACCATTCCAAGACCCTATTCCAGATCCCAATGCTGCAACATTGAAACCAATATTGCGCGGTGTGTGGATGGGAAATGAAACAGTGACGATTGATAAAGCAACAGGACTTCGTGCCACCGCTTCCACTCCTATCGAATCAGAAGTAGAAAAAGTGATCACTGATGTGCATGACATATTATATTGGGTAAATAAATCTGACCCTCGCGGTCCAGTGCCAACAAACCCTAGTAGTGATCCGCAGTTTCATCTTTGGGAACCGTCAGTACAGACATGGTGGGCAAACAATAGTAGTAAATATGGTATTACTACCAGCGCAGATATTCCGGTTGGATCAGACACTACCACAACCACACAAAACTCCCCAATCACTCTGACAGGTATTTCAGACACTATGAAACTGACTGATAATACAGATATTGTGGTGACCACAAACGGTCAAGTTCCTTTAAAAAGTGTTGATGTGTTGATTGATAATGTTTATATCGCGACACTTCCTGACCCATTTCATTTTGTGTTTACACCGAGTGATTTTGGATACACATCCGGCAGTCATATATTTACATTCAATGCCACTAACACTATGTATGTAAAAAGCACTATTCAGAAAACAGTGGTTTTTCAATAAATAACCGTAATATTTAAAGAAGCTTCTTGCAGTGATGCGAGGAGTTTTTCTTTTTTGAGCATGATTGCCATTTTTATTGTTGGAGCAGTTTTGATACGAATTGTTGTACCCTGCACAGTGATTTGATCAGCAGTGATCGTAGTGTGGAGTGCGTCACTGATCACACGAGCAATAGTTTCTTTTGCGGTTGTTTCTTTTGTATAAGAATCTTGCAGTTTTGAAAGAATATCTTGAAACAATGACATAAAAATGAAACAGGTTATCGATTAGTTGGCATCAAGAGATAAAGAAAAGAAGTATCACTAACACTTTGCACGACAATAGGTTTGTTTGGTTGTGTAAATGAAATCACCACACTGTCACCTGACAGTGCTTGAAATACATCGAGAAAATATTTTAAATTAAATTCAACAGCAATCGGCGCGCCTTCAATGGCGGCAGAAACATTTGAAACAGATGAACCGACATCACTGTTTTTTGAACTTAGTGTAATATTTTTTTTATCTTCAGGAATTGAAAATGCTACTTGAAAAAATTTATCGGCAAAAATGGTTGAGAGACGAAGTGTATTTAATAATTCTTGTTTCAGAAGCACCACTTTCGTCAGAGTTTCTTTTGGAATAATAAGTTGATATGGCGGAAATCCCCCGTCAATCAAACGAGAGGTGAGATAGAGTCCATTACCAAGAAAGGCGATCTGGTTCCGACTATAGATAATACGAACTGTTTCTGGAGCAACATCAAGTACTCGTAAAATATCAGCCACATTTTTAAAAGGGATCAGTATTTTAGAAATTTCCGGCACAGCTTTTACGTGAATTTTCTTTTCCGCCAGACGAAATGAGTCAGTTGCTACAAAACAGAGTGTATTTTCTTCACTATAGATAAAAATACTGGCAATTTCAGGTTTAATATCTGTAATAGCAGCACAGAAATAGACAGAACGAATACCTTCTTGTAACACACTGGTTTTTATATCAATATGATCTCCTTCCACAACTGGAAGGGTTGGGAATTCATCACTAGGGAGGCATTTGATCACTGTAGTGTGTTGAGGAGTCTGAATGGTGAGATTGTCATGGTCAAGTGTTAAACGCACTTCTGTGGCATCGCTGAGGTGATTGCAGACATTTGCCAACACCTCACCCTTCACCAGCACAGATCCCTCCACTTCAATGGTGGCAGGTACTTCAATTTCAATACCAAGATTGAGATTAGTTGCACGTATTTTAATACTTTTTCCAGTAGCGGTTAAAAGTATCGCGTGAAGTGTCGGCAGTGTCAGCGCCTTTCCGGTCATTCTCTCAGCTAGACTGACTGCGTTTTTCAACTTTTCTGTTGTGCAAGTTATATTCATATGATTTTTATTTTTTTCTTATAGTTCGACTATATAGACTGTGGATTGTGGAAAAGTCTGTTATATCCTTTATTACTAATGTAGTTTTATCATCTATATTGTGGATTATGTTTCCCAAAAATACAGATTTTTTAATGTCATGATTTTTTATAAAAGTTTTCATAAAGTTATTCTCTGGTTATACACATTATTTAAACAAAATACGGATATCTTCCAACTCTTTCATCAAATGAGGATCGTTTACTAGTTCCCCTTTAATCTTTTCATATGAATGAATAACAGTTGTATGATCCTTACCACCCAATTTTGCGCCAATAGAAGGATATGACTCGTTAAAGTCCTCACGAAGCACAAACATAATAATCTGACGCGCTCGCACAATTTCTTTGCGACGAGTTTTTTCGTAAATCACTCGCTCATCGAGGTTGTAGTAGTCAGATACCAGTTTTACTACTGTATCAATAGAAATAATTTTCTTTGGACGTACATTATTTTTAATCAACACTTTTACTTCAGCCAAACTAATTGGTTTTTCTTTAAGATTTGAATGCATTGTGATCACATTTAACACTCCTTCAAGTTCGCGAATACTACCTGTCACTGCGGAAGCAACATATGAAAGTACTTCATTTTCAATAGGAAATTGTAATTGAAAACTTTTTTCCTTAATGATCGCAAGGCGAGATTCGAAGTCTGGTTCCTGAATATCAAGTGTCATACCAGCATTAAATCTTGTCTTTAAACGGTCTTCCAGTCCAATAATATGGTTTGGGTGCTTATCGGATGAAAAGATAATATGTTTATTTTGTTCATGAAGGACATTGAAGATAGAGAAAAGTGCATTTTGTGTACCCTCTTTACCGGCGATGAATTGAATATCATCTACAATCAGGACATCAAATTTACGATACTTATCTTGAAACGCTTGTTGACGATTGTTTTGCACTGATGAAACATATTCACTCATGAATTTTTCCAAACTGGTGTACAACACGCGTTTTTCAGGAAAGGAAGATTTGATTTCGTTACCGATCGCTTGCACAAGATGTGTCTTACCAAGTCCACTTGCTCCATAGATGAAAAGCGGGTTATATGCGTGCTGAGGACGCTTCACCACTGATTGAGCGGCAGAATAGGCAAGCTCATTAAATGGTCCAACAACGAAGTTACTAAATGTATAACGAGGATTCAAATTATCATCTCTGTTTATGTAAACATTTTCAAGAGGAAGTGTTGAAGGTTGACCTGTTGGAGCACTAAATAAATTATTAGAAGGGATTATTGTTTGTGTTGGTAGTCGACTGATAACAAATTCAATAGCGCGTACATGTGACGCATTATCAACAATTGCCTTGAGAATGATTTTGTTAAACTTGGTCATCAACCATTCGCGAGCGAATTCATTGGGCACACTGATGTAGATAATCCCCTCTTCTTCCTTAGAGATACCAGTGTTGTTAAACCAAGTATTAAAAGTCGCTTTGGTGATCTGTGGCTGAATTATGCCGAGGCATGTATCCCAAAGTTGAGTGAGGTTGCTGTCCATGGATCTATCATACAGGTTTTCCACCTAATTAAACATGTGTACATGTCAGTGGAAAAGTTGTGGATTGGTGGGGATTGCATAACAGTGTCTTTTTGTGTATAGTACGCCTACTCTATGTCTCAAACATATCAGCCAAAAAAGAAAAAGCGAGCAACTACACACGGATTTTTGGTCCGCAGTGCTACTGCTACTGGCCGAAAAGTGTTACTCGCTCGACGTCGCAAGGGTCGCGTTAACCTCACTACTGTCTAGTGTATGTTGCCGTCACACCAGCGGCTCACCCGTCAACAAGTTACTAATTTCCTTATAAACCCTGATATAAAGGTAGTTTTTAATCGTACAGGAACTCTCAAGTGCTTGTACCAATCCAATAGTAGTACTTTTGTTACTAATACTGGACTTACTGTCGTCACCGGCTCAAAAAACCAGAAAAAAGCCGTTTTACGCAACAAGGTCCGCCGCCAACTCTATAGTCTTTATAGACAATATGAACAAAAAAGCCTTACAGGTATGCTATATGTCTCAAAACAGGTATATGATATGTCGTATAGTGAACTAAAAACCAATTTTTATGGCCTTTTGGAAAAAATTTCTAAAAATACCTAACTACCTGGCTTTGGGGGGTATTTATTTTTATAGAGCCATATTTTCCCCTACTGTGGGAATATTACGTTTTATCCCTGGATATCCTCGGCCAAGCTGTATTTTCTACCCTACTTGTTCAGAATATGGGTTGGAATCGTTCAAAAAACACCCTTTCCTTAAAGCATTTCATAAAACCACAGATCGCATCAGCCGCTGTCACCCCGGCAATACCCCGCAAGTAGACCTGCCTTGAATATAAACGTATAATACCGCCATGATTACACTTTGGAATATCTTTATTTATAACCCTATTTACAACATTTTGATTTTTGTGGCGCAACATCTCACATTCAAAGATGTTGGACTGGCGGTGATTGTCTTTACTATCATTATTCGTCTGGCACTGTTCCCTGTCAGTAAGAAAAGCGTCATCGGGCAATATAAAATGAAATTGCTTGAACCAAAAATCAAAGCAATTAAAGCAAAAGGACTATCCAAAGAAGCAGAAGCCCAAGAAACATTTGCGCTGTACAGTCAAGAAAAGATCAATCCGTTTTCCGGATGTTTGTATTTGTTGATCCAGCTACCGATCTTGATCGCCATCAATCTTGTATTTCATCGCGGTCTGACGCAGCCATATCACCTGTACAATTTTTTAAACACAACAGGACTTAATAATATTTTCCTCGGACACGATCTGGCACAACCACTACTTCTATTTGCAATCCTGGCAGGTATTACACAAGCTGTTCAAGCATTTATTATTCCTCAGCCGGATATGAGTACATCTGACAGCGCAAGCATGCAAAATCAATTTGCAAAAAGTTTGTCACTGCAAACAAAATATATTTTGCCACTGATCATTATTTATATCGCCACAAAATTCTCTGCTGCGCTTTCTCTGTACTGGACTGTTGCCAACCTCTTCTCTATTGGGCAAGAACTCTATCTTCGAAAGACTGTGCGCAGTAAGATGGGCAAGCAACTGCTCGCCGAGTAGCACTAGTAACTAAATTGCCACAGTAAGCCAGTGTTTTTATCAATAAAATAAAGCGTCTGCTGGCTTTCGTCAGCCTGTAGGTTTGTCATATCAAATGACTGTCCTTGGCCGTTATAGAGTACTGTGTAGGTATTTGTGGCGGTAGTAATGTGGTAGAGCTGGTCAGAGAAATGTGTGATGCCGGCATACCAATCATCAGGATAGGTAGCGTTTGCAACAGTATTATTGCCCGCACAGATCAGATCTTCATTTTTAAGCCACGTACATTTTTCTGGCAGAATTGCTAAATTGATGGCAGTCGTGGTATTTGTTTTTGTGTTAAAAAGTTCTGTGCTGAAACCAGATGTAGTGCTTTGTGAATAGAGCACATACGTACCACTCGGACTGACAGACGCTGTCATGCCCGGTGTGTTACCTATGAGACGGCGTAGACGTGCAGTACCCACATCAATACTATAGAAAAATCCATCGGCGGCATTTGCTGCTTTTGTTTGCACGTAGACTGTGCTGTTTGCCCATGATGGCAGCCATTCGGTAAAAGGTGATCGTAATACTGTTTTTATATTTGTACCTTTTGTGTTCGATGTACTAATAATTGAACCATTTTTATCACTGGTAATGCGAGCGATAGATGTTTGATCCGGAGATACTGCAATAGCAGAAATAGTATCAGGCAAGTACGTGCCAGAAACTTGTGTGCGAGTGCCGTCATTGTTCAGTGCGGGGATAGGCACCGTGTATGTCGCAATAGTTTTGTTATCCCCTCTCAGGAAACGCAAAATCGCAGTGTTGTTACTATCTGCAAAACTGGCTTCATAAATATTGGGAATAAAAATATTACTGATCTGTAGCGGCGCGCTGCCATTTTTTATTTCATATACATACCCATTGGCACGAGAAACATAGCGAACAATGTGATTTACAATAGTTTGTAATACTGGCTTCACTTTTGGATCTGTTGAAGGAATAGAAACAGTGCTGCTGGTAGAAAACACTGTCAGACCGGCCACAGGCTGACCAGTTAGTTGTTTAAATGCAGAATTTGCTTGAGTGTTTGAGGTATTTCCCACAGTTCCCGGCGCAGAAGTGTCAGTGCCAAATGAACCAGTGCTAGTGGTACTGCTTGGGAAAAACGGTTTCAATATATTTGGTACCGGAGTGGAAACTTGCTGTTTTGGTTTGATATAGAAAAAATATACTGCCAACCAAGCAACAACAATGATACCGAGAATGATGAGAATGCGTCGCATAGAAGTATTGTACTATATCAAAAGATTATTAGTGCCCGTTCCATGACCAGTGCCACGGTTCTGCTTGAAAATTATAAAATTTATACGTAGCGGCATTAGCTCGCAACCACTGGAAACAAGTATTACTTTGAGATTTAATTGTCCCGCCACCATTACAAGTAAAATCAAATGCAAGTCCACTTTCGTGGTTTGAGTGACCAACTGGTGCGGTTGGAGGAGTACACGCCGCAGCAGAGTTGGTGGTATCTCCATTACAATTTTGTTTACGTAATGCCGTTTGAGAAGCAGCTGATCTATATCCGCCACCTTGTAGTGTAATACCAGCATTATATGCAGATGTAAGCATAGTTCTTAAATTAGCGGCAACAGGAATAACAACACCAGCTGATGTATAGCTGCTACAAACATGAAATGTTGATTTTTGAACAGTAACAGTGGTTATACCAGCCGTACACGCGCCAGATGGTCCTGTTGGCGCACCAGTATCTTGAGTGATTGGTGTTTGGTCAGTATCAGGAGCTGTTACCCCGATACTTAATTGTTGCACATTTATGCTCTCACTCACCAATTTCGGATTGATAGTATTTAAAATAATATATGAACACAGTGCAAGCAGTAGTCCGCCCAAAGCAGTAAAGAAGGCATTTTTTGACGACGCTCCTAAGAAAGGCACATCTGTGGTCATGATGACGTACCCTTCGTACATCAATCGGAATACTAGTACTACACCTGTAATACCAACCATTAATTTCAAAAAGTAATTCAATACGTCGTTAATATCACAAAACTGTACTATCTGTCCTGCTGCACGCTCCTGCGCACAGAGATCTGGATCAGGAAGTGAGGTGAAGTTTGGAAAACCTGAGAGTAATGTATAACTTCTTTTATTTAAATCCGCTGCAGCAGCTACGCTACCCGGAGCAATAGTGACACCATCTGAGCCATTTACAGTATCAATAGCACTACTGATTGTCGCACCTAAACCTGATTTAATTGTTACTTGAAAATAATAAAGCGTACTCGGTTGTGCATTGAGCGTCCAAAAAAAAGAACCCGGACTGTCGGTGGTATTGATACCTGTACTGCTATTCGGGTCTGACTCTTGTCTACCAGGAATCGCTCCACCTGCAATAGGATTACTAAGATCACTTGAAGTTGAATATACAAGTGAAGCAGATAGTTCTCGATAGTAAGGATATATGGACGGACTCATATTGGTCTTTACTACAACACTGTTACCGCTACTACTTTTTGAACTAGTTGCTATTGGCGTACTAGTGAATTGTTGATTGCCTGTAAAAAACTCTCTGACAACATTGTTTCCAACTGATTGAATAACAAGAAAATATGGCTTAGTTGGATCAAGTTTATTTAAAGTAAATGATACAGTATCTGCTTTTCCGTATGGTGCAGAAGCTTTAGAAAATAGATTTGTTGAATTACATAAAGATGAAGGGTCAACAACAACGCACACATTCGCTGCATATGATTTACCAGCGGTATATGGCAATGTTACTTGACCAGTGACCGACGTTGCAGAGGTAATGCTGATAGTCGCAGGATAGTTGTTTGGAAAAGTGTATGTTTGCGCAGGTGCTGACGATACACGTTGGTGAAATATAAAAATAAATCCAAACAAGGTTGCAAGCCACAGGAGTTTTTTCATACTACTAGTTTACCATGAATATTAATTGAAGCTGATCGAAAAGAGTCTGGTTGCATTTTGTAGACTGTATGAACTGGTAGTTGCAAATGCAGTAAATTGCGACTGTCCCCCGCCGTCAGGTCGTGAGAGGCGAACCTCATTTTGGGAGTCGCCGGTCTCAATATTGTTATTATTGTTGTCAGTGTAAGAAAATGTTAGATCATTCGAAATACTGGTTGTTGTCAGAGAAAAATAGAACGGCTCGAAATGAATGATTGCACCGTTGCCTGAAGTGTTCAAAAGACTGCTTGACCCATTGGCATAGTCGATATATCCGTTTGTGTTGAAATACGCCAGCAGGTTTGGTCTCACTGGGGTAATATTGATCTCTCCCGCCCCACTAAACAGGCTACTGCTCACAGAAAGGGTAATATCCTCACTTGTATTCAGTGTTTGATTTCTAAATACCAGACTTGATTTTTCATAGCCGGAAGCATCAGGCAACGCAGAATCATTTTCTTGCCAAGTATAGGTCAAACCGCGAGGTGCGCTGATTGTTGGTATGGCCACGACGCGAATCAGGCCGTTGTTTGCCGGTAGTGCCCGACCTTTATAAAACGGTGGGGTGTAGCTATCGGCTCCCTCCCAAAGCACATCCACACTGGCAGGACGCAATATCAGTGTCGCTGTTGTTGCTGAAAAGTCGCTACCGTTGGCTGTGGCTGAAATAGTGCCAACTCGGCCGTTGGCCGGAGCAACCACTGTAATCATTGTTTTTCCGATACCAGAAGCAACGGTCGCACCGTTGTATACCCAGACAATACTGGCTTGAGTCAAATCAAAACCGTTGCTGTTCAAACGAATTTGCACATTTTGCAACGGTTGAGGATTGATTGGAATGGTTGAAAGACTGAGATCAGCGGTCGCAAGTTGTGCATGCGCTGAGAAAGTGACAACACATACCATAAAAAGCATAGCTATAGTGATGAAAAATATCCGTTTCATTTGTACGTATAGTATACAACACTATCCGTTCTGCGCGCGCCCTTCCGCCAACTCTTGCTTGGCTTTTTTGATTGAAATCACCTGTGATGGATCGGATGTGATGATTTGATCCTCAGTGTATGATGCGATGATTTTGATTGCCACATGTTTCAGCCCGGCAAAGAAAATACCTTCCCCCACTCCTGACTCAAGCAGCAGGTATTTTTCTTCATCAGTCAGGTTGAATGTTTTTTGCAATACATCCATGGTTGATGGAGATTGTTTGAGCAGCAGTTGGATAGAAGAGTTGGTAATGATCGGCACGCCATACGGACTTTTCATGAAGTCACCGACGTCTTGCGTGATGGTGCAAAGACCGAGATAGTATTTACGGCCGCGCTTGGCGATAGAGTACAAAAACGACGCCGTGTCATCTGACTTCATCATCCACCACGCCTCATCGACAACGAGTAATCGTTTTTTGAGTTCCTTGCGCACTGCATTCCAAATAAAGTGTGTCACGATATACATCGCAGCCGGTTTCAAATCGTCCTCCATATCGCGCACTGAGAACACGACAAACTTTTTATTGATATCCACATTGGTCGGCTGGTTGATAAAACTCGCCCATGAGCCGTGAGTGTATTTGGTCAGACGTTGCAAAATAGAGTCAGTGCCCTCCATACCGGTCAGCACCATTTCAAAATCTGAAAGCAACGGCGGTTCAATTGTTGAGAAATCAGAATCGGCGGTGATGTCTTTCAGTGAATATGTTTCGGTGATAGCGCGATCGATCACAGAGTCTTCTTCCGGAGTCAGTCCGCCAAGCATGATGCGAAACAGCCCAACCAGATTGATGATATTACTACGCAACACATCGGCAGACGCTTCGTCTTCGCGAGGAATCGGCAAATCAAACGGGTTGATGTGGTGATCGGAAGAAAGTGAAATATTAAAATAACGTCCGCCAATTGCTTCAGCCAGGTATTCATATTCTCGCTCCGGGTCGATGACGATGACATCGCAATCAAACATCAGTGTGCGGATAATTTCGAGCTTGGTCGCGTAACTTTTACCAGCACCGGACTTGGCGAAGATGATCGAGTTGTAGTTTTCCAAACTGAAGCGGTCAAAGATCACCAAGCTGGAATTGTGGCGATTCACGCCGTACAAAATACCAGTCTCGCTGGTCAGATCAAATGAAACAAATGGAAACATACTTGAAATCGGTTCAGAGTTCAGCTTCTGTGTCACTTGCAGTTTATCAGTACCAAGCGGCGCAACGGTTTTAAACCCGTCTTCTTCTTGGAACAGTGTCGGTTTGATATAAATAAGTTTTGATTCCAACAGTGACTTGATTTCGCTTTCGGCACGAAACAAATCAGTATCGGTATCAGCATAGATAGTGATATACATGCCAACATCAAACATTTTTTCCTGCGCTTGTGTTAGATTGTCGCGCAACTCCTCCAAGTCTTCGCGGGCAGTATCAAGCATTGGGTCGCGCACCAAACCCTTTTGTTGACGCACAATGATCTGACTTTCCACCTCGGCAATTTTCTTTTGAAAGTGCTTCAAAAGTTCAGAAGTTTCGATCGGGTTGATGTAGATCGCAATGTCAAAAATCTTATCGAGGTTGATGATCGGTGTCAGCCAGTTGTCACTGAGATAGCGAGGATATGAGATGACGAAAAAAGTGCGCACGATTTTATCGCCGATGCGCATGGATTTCGGGGTGATTTCGATAGCAGAAGGAGCGATTTTGTCCGCAAGTTCCATCGATGCCCATTCCTGAACATCATTTGGTGAGATCGGAAGCAAACTGTTATTTCCCGATGCTGATTTTTTTGTTGAGTAAGAGTCAAGCAATGCCATGTATGTCAATAGTATACAAGGATATTTTGCTATTGCCTATCCGTTTGAGGACACTGGCGCGGCTTGAGTGGTTGATTCACCGGGGTTAAATGTTTTATACAACACCTCAATCACCTCTTGTGTGCCGAGTTGTACCAGGCGAAGTCCGACGCGACTTAGTCCTTGATCTACCACACTGACACGTTCTTCGAGTTGTGTGCGCTCCTCTTCAAAGTCGCTGACCGTCTCTCCTCCGCTCGGAGTTTTCTTCAAGAAAGAAAATATTCGAGCGATGCCTCCCTTTTGCGCCAAAACTGGCGGGATATAAGGAATGACCACAAAAAATGATTTGCGCATAATATTTACCTGATCAGTAAAAGTTTGAATAAACTGAATGTACTCACGTGTTTGTACTTGCAGCAGTTGCTCGGTTTGTTGTTTGAGGCGGTTTTCAAGTGTCAAAATATACGGTCGAATATCATAACGGCGTGATTGCACGACGATTTGAATGGGAAAATCAATCGTATTTAAAAAGTTTTGAAATTGTTCCAGTGTTGCCTTCTGTTCATCGTATGATTTCAAGCTCAGGTTGATGGAAGAAACAAGCACAACAGTGCACAGTGTGCCGTCTTTCATCACCACGATACCGTCGCGTACTTCTTGTACTGGAACAAATTGTTGTGCAGGAGTGCCGATAGTTGCCATAATTATTTTTTAGGATCAATGACGTCTAAGCTCCACGACAGTGTGTTGAGCTTACTCCCTGGTAGTGTAGCACGATTGTTTGGCATCATGCTGTGCAGTTCCGGCGGCTGATTGGGATTTGGCGCTTGTTTGTGCCAGAGATAGAGACGAGAACGACTGTAGAATTTAATAAATGATTCTACGACATGAATAAATGGTTTCTCATTGTATTTCATAAATGCCAACGCTAGCGCAAAAGCAATGACCACTGGTCCAACAAATAGCGCGATGATAATCGGCAAGAAACGAAATGACAAATAGCCAAACCCTGCTCCCCCGGCAAGATACACAAACTGTTTGAATGTCAGCGGTCCGAAAACTTTGTCTTCAATATCAATAAATTGTGGAACTTTGAATTGCATTACTTATTCATTGTCTATTGATTCGTGGTATGGGTCAATAGCTGGACGCGCAGATGTGGCGGAAACATCCGGTGTCGGAGAAATGATTTGCGGAATACTGGCGGGCGCGGCATCGCGAGTGAGACTGTAGTCACGTTTTGCTGGTGTTGCGATTGATGCTTGTTTGAGGCGGTCGGCGAGGGATGAGAGGTTTGCGTCCACTGGCTTATCCTCTGGATTTTCAGCATCCAGTCTTCTTTTTTCATAATCAAGTTTTGCGTCAAGTTCTTTTTCGTCACCCATGTCCTCCTGCTCTATTTTCTGAAGAGACTCTTCTACTGTTGCAAACACAGTACTGTTCACCTCTTTACTGATAGTCTGAGCAACATCTTCTTCAATGCCAAGATCTAGTTCAAGATCGAATGGATAGTAAATTCTTTTGTTAACGCCCATGAGCACCATCGTTGTTTCGAATTCAAGCTTGTTTTTTTGTTCCATTGTAAGATTAAATTCTTTAGCAGTGTTCTCAAGAATTGTTTGGTAGTCGTCAGAAAATATCACCTCCTGAATATCTTTTGGTAGGTGGTCAAATGTTTCTTGTGCAATAGCTGTTGATTCAGGATCCATGGTTGTAGTGTAGCATTAGTGGATTCAATATTATGGGGTTGCTGGCGGCGGTGTTCCACCCGCAGCAGCGGCAGGAGGGGTTTCTGGTGCAGGGGCAGCCGCATCCGCATCTTTCTTAACTTCTTTGAGAAGGTCGTCAATAATCTTGTCTTTCTTTTTCGGTTCCGCACGGATTGCCCCACCGATCTTCTTGTTGGTAACACCACTGTATCTCAATGTCTGCCTAATAGCCCCAAGCGTTCCACCGACCACTGCGCCCGCAGCTGTTCCTACTATAGGAACCACACTACCGATCAATGCACCAGTAGCGGCACCTTTTGCCGCACCCTCACTTGCCTCTGCGATTGCCTGCCAGGCATTCTTTCTTGCAACTTTGTCCCCCTTGCTAGCAAGCTTGTTACCGCCTTCCTCACCGTCCTTGTCATAATAATCCTCCGTAGCATACGGATTTCTCATCACGTCGCCCTTCTTCGCAACAAGCTGCCCGGTCTTGTTGTAGTAATTCTGCTGCGCAAAAGATCCGCCAGATTTTTTCTCCTTGTGTTCGGCATACGAATTGCTGCGAGCCTTATTTGCTTCTGTTGCAGTGTAGTAGACAGGAGGCTGTGGAACTTCTTTCTGATAAGCGTTCTTTTCCTTGTCATACGCACCGTCCTTGTTTGCTTTTTTATGTGCCGCCCAGGCCGTATCGTTGTATTTTGTAGGGTCAGCAGCAACTGATGGGTCTTTTGTTACCTGTCTTATCCATCGGGCTTTCAATAGGTTGTCCTGTTTAGTGTCATACGCTTGGCGCACAGCGAGCTGTTTTTGTGAATATGAACCTTTTATTTCATCGTCAGACCTTTTGGTAGTGAAAAGCTTTTTATACTCTTCAGCCCCTTTTATTTTGTCAGCCTGAGCCTGTTCATATCCTCCTTTTGTTGATTTAGTATCGAGGTTAAGAAGTCCCAGTGCTTTTTGGTCGGTGTTTATGCCGAGTTGCTTTGCGGCACCTTTGCCAATTGTTGTATTACGGGCATCAAAACTACTTTTTCCTATTGAGTTAATAGATTTTAGTGCTGTTCTTCCGATAATACCATTTTTGGATGCCCAGTCCTTGAAACCCTCGCTGTTTGCAGCATTGTTGGCCAAACGCCCAATTGTATTACTGCCCAAGAATGACGCCCCACCGGTAGCCGCGCCCACCGCAAGTCCAGTTACAGTGCTTCCGATACCTTGTACTGCTTTTCCTATATCACCAGATAAGCCTTCAGCAGCCTTTTGTGCTGCCTGCATGAAAAAGAAGATAATAAGCATTGGAATTGCTATTGCCATTACTGTTGCAAAAAAGCCACTTGAAGCCATTGCTTGGATACCGATTTGCTGGACAAAGTTACTTGATAGGAATGTATATATGATGTAGAGGAAGAATATGAAAACCGGGCCAAGCAGTGCGTAGCTTGTCAGTTCTTTTGTCCAGTCCTTCCATTTCAGTCGAGGGATTGAACCCAGCATTGGCATGTCTCGACTCAAAAATGCAAAAGGTGAAAAGACCATGCATATGTAGAGGCCGACAACTCGTCCTATGAAAAGAAACGCCACCTTAAAGAACATGATACTTACGGCTATCATGATAAAGGATGCGATGAGACAAACGATGGCGAAGTAATCCGCGTAGTCGCGCTCATTTGTTGCGGCAGCCGTACCTACGTTTGTCGAGCTGACACTCGTGACACTGTTGTTTGTTACGGTCGACGGAGTTAGGACGTTCGTCTTGAATATTTGCTGGGGGTTGAATGAAGAGACTATTTTTTCGGACAATGGCCAGTAACCGCCCTCACCTCGCTTTGCCTGTGCAGCAGAACAGACCCCTCCGTTACTGTTCATAGTCGACTGATCGCAGACGAGCATTTCGCTATAAAACATGCGTGCCGTTATGTTTGAAATATCAATAACTACGCGCGTTGCAAACAAACTGAAGTTGATTAGTATGGCGTTGATAATAAGTTGCGGCACAACCTTTTTCATTGACGCAGAGCTTGCGCTAAATACCGCAGAAAAACCGGTATAGACCATTATAATAATAAAGAATATGTTCGATATATCTCTTACTAATTTCCATCCGGTCACTGCAAATGCATATCGGTACGAAGCGTCGCTTAACGAATAGCCGATAAAGAAGTCAAACAGGTTTCCAAAAAGTCCGGCGATCCATGCCGTGGCCTGATAAATATAATAGGTCACCATGGCGATACAACCATTAATTGTTCCACCTCCGACAGGAGTGACGTTACAGACCGGCAGGTTTATATCTGAAGAAGTTGCTTTTGCGGGAGTTGCGAGTGTTTGCTGAGATGTATTTACCTGTTGTTGCAGAGCTGTTGCATCAGTTGGAATGGTGATACCAAGAGGTGCTCCTATTTGAAAATAACTAGAACCTCCGCAAAGTCCACCAAAATCTGTCGGCGCCCCCCTTGTTTGCTTGTCGGATGTTGTTGAGTTTGTCGCACTGGCTTTAGTGTAGTCAGCAGCTGCCCCTTTTCCCGTACCCGTAGCACAATACCAGAGACTAGCAGTGAGAGATGCTCCTTTTGTTAAGGTAATCGTCCCAACAGGGGTGACTGTATCTGTCGATGGATTATAGATATTGAGATGGTTGGTAGTGTTTCCAGCCCCTGTTGCAGTGAAAGCATTTACAGCGACCTGTTCACTATCGGCATCGTTACCCGAGGAATCCTTTGGAGATATTAGGTTTTGATAGTTGTCATTGGTACTTGTTTTGCCGGGTATAAAAGGTACTGAACTGAGCCAACACTGGGTTGCGCTTTGGTTATTACATAACTCGATTAAAAAATAGTTGCCGTTTGTGTCTGAATAGCTTTGGTCTACTCGATCCCAGTGGGCTTTGATGGTGTCACCTGTAGTGGGAGTATTTATCCCCAAGTTCACGTTGAATACGAGTCCGACTGCATCATTGTTTGATGTTGAATTCTGAACGGTTCCACCGGTGAGTCCGCTGACCGTAGTACCATCGTTTGATGTGCTGAAATTATTTATATAATCGGCATATTTGTAGTCGAGATCAGGAGCTGCTGCGAGCGTTGTTTTTGCGCCCGAAACAACAATGGCGACAGAAAATAATACCA
>DHXN01000012.1:26185-29162 GCA_002413705.1 Candidatus Nomurabacteria bacterium UBA5155 | reverse complement strand
TCGTCCCTATCCCGACGTTGCCGTTGTTTTTAAAATACATAACATTTGCCCCCTGGTGTTGTATTGACAATTCATCTTGTTGCGCAGATACGCCACCTCCCATTGTCCAGAGGTCTGTTCCAGCATTATTAGCCCACGCAAGAGTTGCGCTACCAGCATCAGATAAATATCTTAGACGTATAAGATCACCATTGCCTTCCACATCTAATTTCGCCCCGGGACTCGTAGTCCCTATCCCGACGTTGCCGGTAGTACCCTGTATGCGCATAGATTCGCTAAGCGCCGAGCCGGTGTAGGTTAAGAATCGTAAATCAGAAGCAGCGGTGGCTGAATTTGTTACAACCGAACCTATTGCACTTGTCGCCGCCCAGTTACTGGCATTGGTGAAAGTAATTTGTGATTCATTTCCAACCGAGCCTCCTGCCGTGTTGGCTATTGTCAGAGGATAAGCAATACCTCCGACGCTTGCCGCCCCAAAAGTACCAACTATTGAATTGTTGGTACTTGCCGCGCTAGATCGCGTGCCAACTTGCAGCAAGGCCCCCGGGCTCGTCGTGCCGATGCCGACGTTGCCTTGCACTATCATGGTTCCTGCTCCAGGGTCTGTTCCGACATAACTACTGCCTAGAGACAATCCTCCACTACCTGAAATTTTCATTACATCATTCGGACTTGCAGTTGTTCCAGTTGTAAATTTAATTCCTCCATTCGAATCATTTTCTAAGTTGAATATATCCAATCCTCTTGATAAACCTTGCATTCCTCTACTATAAGAACCTGAATTATCATATTCAAATGATAATTTTCCTAACCAAGCAAATTGTCCGTTACCAGCAACTTGCAAAGCTGCATTCGGACTCGTCGTGCCGATGCCGACGTTGCCTCCCGTAAACAACGCTGAGTAGGTGGCATTAGAGAAGGTAGGAGTGCCTGTAAATGTGTTGGCACTGGTGCCCGTTTGGGTATAGCCGCCTGACGTATTAAATGCTGCTGCTGTAACAGTGTTTGAAAAGGTAGCAGCTCCTGTTGAAGCTATTCTTAAATGTAACGAAGCACCGTTATTAGCTGAAAATGATAATCCACTATTACCACGCATTACAAAATCATACGCTGTATCGCCCGTGATTAAATTAGTTGCTGCCGCATTTTCGGCACCGATATAATTATTACCTCCTGTATTAGCCCAACTCGACCAAACACCATTAGTTCCCGCATTGGCTGTAGCATAAGTATTTCCTCCACTCGTAGTTCCTGCGGTTACGGTAGTAAACCACGCCGTGGTTGGTGTCGTTGCTCCGACAGTTCCATTGATATTGATTGAAGCGGTACCTGTTAAATTGGTGACCGTGCCACTGCTTGGCGTTCCTAATACTCCACCATTGACCAGAGGCGAACCAGCCGTGCCGACATTTACACCCAGAGCGGTTTGAACTCCTGTACCAAAAGAAATTGCATTTTGTTTGCCATTGAAGGTATTCCAATCTGGAGAAGTAAGGTAACCGTTTACTGAAGTTGTTGCCGCTTGCGATGAAATTACCCCCGTTGTGTTGTTGTAAAAAATAGGAGACGTTGCAGAAAGTGATGTGAGAGAAATACCACCCAGACCAGCAAGCGTATAGGTAGGGATGTTAAGGGTGCCGGCACTATACGTGGAAGATCCTGACGATCCGCTCGTCAGCAGAATAAATGGCGCAGTGTACGTGCCAGTACCGGTAAGGAAAGTATTTGCGCTTCCTACCGTCGTCAGCGTCACGCCGTTGACGGAAGACGTTGTAA
This sequence comes from Candidatus Nomurabacteria bacterium UBA5155, assembly GCA_002413705.1. Classification (GTDB taxonomy): domain Bacteria; phylum Patescibacteriota; class Minisyncoccia; order Phycocordibacterales; family UBA9973; genus UBA4124. Next base: position 27,386 of record DHXN01000012.1, on the reverse strand, counting down.
GAGTCGCGCCGGAAATGGATGGCGAGGTGCCAAAGACCGCTGCTCCACTTCCCGTCTCGTCGGTAAGTGCGGTAGCAAGATTGGCGGAAGTAAACGAACCGAGCAATGTGGCATTGCCAACTGACGTGATGGCACCAGTGAGGTTGGCGTCGGTAGTAACCGTTGCGGCGTTGCCACTGATATTGATGCCGGCAGTACCGGCAGAAATGTTTGCGGCAGTGAGACTGGTAAGGTTGGCACCCGATACTGCCCCGAACAATCCGCTCCAGGTACCGGTCGTGACAGTTCCCACCGTAGCGATGTCGGTGCCTACCAGTTTTGATGCCGCGATTAAGCCGGCCAGCATGGCATTTGTAACCTTGCCTGCTCCGATAGTGGTAGTGATGCCTGTCGCGCCTGAGCCAGAGACATCGCCAGTCAGCGTGATGGTTTGATTTCCTGTCAGGTAAGTACTGGTATCGATACTAAGCGTGCCATCACTTCCGCTGGTCTTGACGAAACCGTTGGCAGTGAGATTGGAAAGCTTGGCGATATTTTGTGAAGTGTTAACCGTGATTGTGTTTGTGGTGCGTGTCAGTCCTGTTGAAAATGTCAGCGGCACTTCGTATGCGGTAGAGCTGGTGTAGGCAGCAGTGCCGAGTGTGCCGCCGGTGCCGATATTGAGCGTGGAGCCGTCGGTACCGGCGAGGGTCAGGGTGTTTGAAACAGTGAGACTCTTGCCACTGGCTACTTCGTCTCCCATGTACAGCACGCCCCATGACGCTGCCGTCGTACCGGAAGTTTGAACGGCAGTAATGAGTGCAAACGTGCCACTGGCCATGGCAGTGACTACGTTACCGCCGGAAGACTCGATCGTTATAGTGCCCGCACTACCGTTCACGAATGCAAACTGCTGACCCAATGCCATCGTAGCACTGACTGGCAGCACGACAGTCTGAGTACTCGCGCCGATGAAATATTGCTGATAGCCGCTGGCGACGGTAAGCGTAGTCGTTATGCCGGAAGTGACTGTGGCATTGTAACCTTGCAAGACGTTGTTGAATGAACTGTTGGCATTGGCATCGCGCAATGCAAGCGTTGAGGCAGTGGCAGCGGACGCAACGCCGGTAATTGAAAGTGCTCCCGTGCTGCCTGACGTTGTAACGACACCATTACTGGTGAGATTGGACAATGTTGAAATATTTTGTGAAGTGTTAACCGT
>DHXN01000012.1:25212-25981 GCA_002413705.1 Candidatus Nomurabacteria bacterium UBA5155 | reverse complement strand
CCGAGTGTGCCGCCGGTGCCGATGTTCAATGTCGATCCGTCGGTGCCGGCGAGGGTCAGGGTGTTGCTCGCAGTAAAAGTCTTTCCTGCTGCCAACGTTAATGTACCGGTACCGGTTGTGATAGTGTTGCCGTTTACTGTCGTTGAAGTCAATGCGCCAGTATTTACTGTGCCATTCACATCTAATTTAGCACCAGAGCTTGCCCCTCCTATCCCGACATTGCCGAGTGAGTCAACTCGAATCCTTTCCACGCCGCCAGTAGTAATACCGAACGTGTTGGCACCTACTCTAAAGAGACCTGTATCCGTATCATTAGTGAATGTTATTGATGGGTTAGTAGCAGTACCATCCGATGCCAGCAAGTTGCCACCGACCTGGAAATCACCAGTAGTCGTCGCAGTAGCAAACGAAAGCGATGATCCGTCAGCAAAGATGTTGCCATCAACTTCCAGGTTGCCAGAAACCAAAACGTCGGAGGCACTCGACAAACTATGAGAGGTAACATTGGATCCAAAACTCGAATATGGTTTTACTATGGTGTCAGCCACCGACAGAGTGCTGCGAACGAGTGCTGTACCATTCACGTCAAGGGTTGCTACCGGTAAGACCTGTCCAATACCGACTTGTCCTGCTTTCAGATACAGCGTGTTTGCCACCGCCCCACTCGATACAGAAGTAAATGGCACCACAAAGTTCTGGGTAATGGTGAAGTCAGCTCCAGGGTTAATATTTGCGATAATAGGATTGGTTATTGTTGGAGCACTGGCCA
>DHXN01000012.1:11005-25092 GCA_002413705.1 Candidatus Nomurabacteria bacterium UBA5155 | reverse complement strand
AAAATGAAGCACCGGTCAGGGTCAGTCCCGTGCCTGCAGTGCGGGTATAGTTTGGAACGTTCAATGTGTCGACACTGAACGTTGCCGCTCCGGCGATTCCTGTGGTAGTCAATGCGATAGGAAGTTGAAAGTCAGTATCACCGGTAGCAGCACTGATGCCGATACCGTTACCCTTGAGCAAGCCGGTGACAGTAGTGGTCAGCGTGATGGCGGGAGTAGTGGTTGCGTTTGCTACCGTTCCGGCAAAACCGTTAGTGGAAATAACTGACAACGTTGAAACAGTACCCGCCGTGTATCCCAATGCGCCATTGACATCAGCAGATGTCAATGTGATCGCACCGGTACGAGTATTGAAAGACGATACGCCGGTGCTTGAAGTAAGATAGCCGACATCGTTTGTAAAGATAGAAATATTCTGACCGGTCAGTGCAGTGACGGCACGAGCAGGGAGGAAATACAAGTTGGTAGTACCTTCTGGCAGGTCGTCAGTAGTAGCGCCTCCTGATACTGTGCCACTTGATGCTTTCAGTATGCCATTCAGTGTTCCGATATGCAGACTGCCAGCAAGCGTAAGATCACCACTACTGTCGAGACTGTTGGCTCCGCTGAAAAACTGTATGTTGCCAGTCGCCCCGCCACCCTGAAATGTTAATGCGTTGGTAGTGGTTGCTCGCACTGCCGCCAAAGCATCACCCAATACCAATGCCCCGCTGGTAAGTACCGGCACTTGGTTGCCGCTTGCGGATTGTGATGCCGCAAACCCGCCAATAGTTCCAGAGTTGATGGCATAGCCCGATGACACGATACGCTGTCGAGGAGTGAGTGTCTCGAAACTTACGCCGCTACATGAGCCAGCCACCCGCTGTGCCACTTCGACATTGACGTACACAGAGTCACTGTCCTGGAAATTGTAGTTCAATGCATCGCCACCGGCACTAGTGTCACCGATGTTAGCATCAAAGACACCGTCACGAACAGGAAGGGTCATCGTTGACGGAGTACTGGATGGCCAAAGTTTGGTGCCGGCAGCAGCGGAGTCGTACAGTGAGAAACGGAAACAGTAGTTGGTGCCACTAGGACCTCCCAAAACATTGCCGCCATTGTCGAGTAAACGACCCTGAAAGTTGATCACTTGCGGCACGCCACTTGCGGCAAAAACTTGTCCGAAAATAAGTAGACCAATGGCAAAAATTGCTACTGCAAAAACGTGTATACGAGTGGTTCGTATATGGGAAAAGAACGTGCGCAGTTTTTTGGCTGGTAGTTTTTCCATTTCGTATGAAATGCCCTGAAATTATAACATTTTTTTATTTGCAAGGCATCAAAAAAAGTGTGAAAAAGTTTCCCTTTTTATACCTTTGGTTGTGTGTCGCGCAACTGGTCGATCAGCGTGCGCAAACGCTTCTTGAGAATGCTGTTTCGAATGATAAAATACAGCGTGATGAGGAAGATGATCAGCAATGCTAGTGCGGCTGATATTTTTATGACCAAGAGACTGGCGATGGCGCTCGAAACGTTGAACCACAAGCTATTTTTCACTGTCAGTACCAGTGGCTGAGTCTGCTGACCATCGGAAGTGCTGGCGACGAGCGTATATGTACTGCCTTCATTTACCTTTTCGTCGGAAATATAAGCAAACGTGCCGTTGTCCATGACCGGTATGACGGCTTGGCTAATTGAGGTATTGCCGTTGTCATTACTGCGGGTAAACGTAACGGTCACGAACGTGTTCGCAGTCGCCGTTCCCTTCACTACCACGAAGTCACCGGGTGACAGTGGGCTTTGGTAGTCAGTAAACAATGGGGCAGCCATTGGTATGACGACGGTTGGGATTGGTATTACAGGTACTGGTATTGGCACTATTGGTTGTACTGGTACGACTGGTGGCGCAACAGGCTTGGTCGGTGCTGCTTGTTCGATACTAAATGATGCACCGCTCGTACTGGAAAGGACGTTTGTTCCCTGACCATTGTTGAGCAGTACTGATGAGGATCCGCCCGAGAAACTGACCGTGCCGGTGCCGGCAGCCCTTGCCTTGAAGTTTAGCGTCACGACCGTGCCGGTGCCGTTATAGCCACTGAGTATGACACCTTGAAATGAAGCAGAACCGGGAGTGTTGGAATACGATGGGTCCTTGGCCCACAAATTCACCAGACTGCCTTTCGATATACTGGTCAGTAAAAGAGTGTTTGCAGAAAATGTCAGCTGTCCGGCTACCGCATTGATCGACTGTCCACCGCTTGAGACGAGCACTTTCACGCTAAATGTTTTTCCTATCGTATATGTTCCGCTCGACGGACTGAGACTGAGTGTTGCCGCATCTGCCGAAGCGTGGAAAAAAAACAGTGCCGCAAAAAATACACCGACAAAAAATCTAGTGCGCGTACGTTCGACGAATGATTTTTTTATACATGACATAAAGAATGGCAAGCGCGGCAATGATCAATATGATGATTGCAGTTGGTGACGGCGCGGAAGATTTTGGCGCGATGGTTATCGTCGCAATATTTCCCGCAACATCGTATGCACGCAATGAAAGTATACTATCTCTTGATTGATCACGCAGCATGTACGGACTCTGAATTGTTTTCCATTGATCGTTTCCTTCTTTCAACTCGACATGATCGATGCCTGATTCCTTGTCGATAGCAGTAAAGAGCAATGCATACTTTCCATCAAAGAGGTCGGCATCCTGCACTATCGACGCAGTGATAGTCGGCGGTACAATATCAGGAGTACTGTAGATCGATGGTGCAATGTCATTCGACACGACAACCGATGTGGTATTATCGGCAACATGTTCCAATGTGCCATTGCCGTCATTGTCTGACACGATGACATTTGACGTTGCTATTGTTGCGTTTCCTGGCATCTTGCCAACAAAGACCAATCGCGCAATTTCGCCGGGCTGCTTGTGAGTTTGATCAAACGGATCAACCAGTCCGTCGAAACCGCCAGGAATAATTCCCGAAAAAGAAATGGTGTTGCCATGCACTGTCGGCTGATCAATCCATAGCGTTACGTTCGACGTGCCTGTTTCGGCGCGAACGAATGACAGCGTGTCGGATGAAAACGTCACTGCTCCTTGTATGCCGTTGATGGACGTGCCGGCAGTGTCGAGCGCAACATCAATATAAAATTGTTGTTGTTGCGCGACAGTAGTAGGTGCGTGACTGATCGTGACCGTCGAAGCTTCCGCATTTTTTACAAGCAAGAAAAAAGAAAGTAGTAATGTAAATAATAAAAATTTTTTCATAATTATCCGGTCCAATGATACGCCAATATACTGAAGTCGATCAAGGTAATCTTACCATCATTGTTCAGATCAACATCGGCAGGAGGAGTGGTACCCAACTTGTACCAGTACGCCATGATGGAAAAGTCTACGAGGTTGACCTTATCATCGCAGTTGATGTCACCAATCAGCGATCCGCAGGTAGTGGCCGACTTGTTGATGTCTTCGTTGCCGACGACGAATGCCACAGGGTTGGTATCGGCACTGACCTGATCCTTCAGTATGGCATGCGACTGCGCATTGTGATCGCCGTATTCAAGCGGCGTGGTATCAAAGTTGTACAAGTAGGCGCCGGTAGAAGTTGCAGTAGTGTTTACCAAATGAGCGACGGTCGAGTGCACAGCAATATTGACCTGACTATTCGGCACGGCAAATCCGAAAATAGCCTCGTTTTCTCCCTGTTTAACCTCGCTCTTGTCGACATCAATAGTCGGCGCGAGGATAATGCCTCCAATGTTGACTGTTGATCCAGTCGTCACATAGACAGGAAACGAAAAGCTAACTGAGTGCAATCCGTTGGTATCGGTGGTGTATATGGAAAACGTGTACGAGCCTTGGGCCAATCCACTCAACGATGCCGAGAAGTTGGCTTGCGGATCGGCAGTGGTAGTGATGACCTGCGCGCCATCCTGCAATATCACTACCTTCGAGGAAGGATAGCCCATGCCGGAAAAGTTGACAGTTGTTGGCATGCCGGTGGTGCCGGTACCGCCACCAGAACTACCTCCTCCGCCGCCACCACCTCCGCCTCCGCCTCCGCCTGTCGTGCCGCCTACTTGAGCAGTAATGAACACGTTACTGGAACTGGTGACGTGGATAGTAGCGTTCACTATCGTTCGCACCATGAATGCACATGCCAATGCTCCAAGAATAATATAAACGGCTGGCTTATGATTGGTCATTGCGAACGGATTGCGCATTGCGAATAATATAGCGATTGTATCGGCCAATCAGTATTCTTCCTGCCCAATACGCTGCCAAAAGAACAGCTAGCATGCACAGTGTCAGCTGCCATGGCAGTACGAAAAACCATACTGTCTTTGTAGCGTGAGTACCCTCGGTACCGTATGCCACGTTGAGATGTGCACTGTACAGACCAATGGCAAAATTCTGCCATTGGTATTTCACATTCTGAAAAAATCCTTGCGAGGCAGCATCACTACCGACAATCTGCCATGGGATTGAAAACTGGCGAACGCTGCCGGGTAGAATGTTTCCTTGCGAAGCATTGGCATTGAGCGTGGCACTCTTGAGAAATACAGTATCACGAATAGTGACAGTACCGATCGGTTCTACTCGATCAGCGCCGTCATTGCGAAACTTGTATCGCATGATAACGGGCAATGAGGTATAGAAAAAGCTATGACCGTTTCTATCAAACTGCGTGATACCTCCTGCTTCGGCAATGGTGCCGTTGACGCGCAGCAGTACCAGCAATCCTATTTTTGCACCAATCGAAACTTGCGTGCCAGAAACGTTTGGTGGCGTATTGCTCCAAAAAATAGCAGCAAAATATCCGCCCGATTCGGCAGTGACCGGAATGGCAATACTATACGGAACAGTAACAGTCTTCCCTGCTTCCAGTGTCACCTGTTCAGGACTGACTTTGATCCAGGTATCAAGGTCAGTCTTCTCATTGCTAAATGATGGCGTGCCGCTTTCTCCCTGAGCGCTGAAATTCTCATACGAAGCGTAAAAGGTTTCGGTATTCAATTGCTCATTGGTCAGAGTAAACGTGCCGCGTACAGTAGTACCCGGATCACCCGATACTTCAATGCGAGCAGGTGAAACTGTCAAAGCATGTGCATGCAATACGCTTCCAAAAAGCAGAGTGAGAAAAAGTACGCTATAAAAAATCTTAAAAATTGGACGTGGCGACATACGTGAGTGTGGTGATATAACTTCCTGTTTCTGTGGCACTGGTAATATTGGCTGCATAGTTAACATTGTATACTGCCGTGGCAGGACTGCCACTAGCATTACAAAATGGCTGTGAATTGAGTGAGGATGATCCAAAGCCATAACTGCCGGCCGAACCGTTGAACGGTGCCGACACTGTGCCGGTACCGCTGGCAACTGCCGCTCTGATACCGAACTGCTCAGTGCCCGGTGTCAGCGGCTGGGCAACACTGCCGGGAATGGCCGTAATAGTATTTATACCGGATGTAAGGGTATCACCTGACAGGGCTACGCTGTATCCGCTCGCGGCATTGGTACTGATGGATATCGTGTGAGCTGCGGTTGGTTCTATCGCTGCTCCGGTAGTGTCAGCGGTAGCGAAGTGATTGGCAGCAGGATCGAGAATACCGAAACCGATAGAACTGTTTGATACCGAAAAAGAAAGTGTCTGGTCTATGTCGGCACTGACCGCTACCTGGTTGTTATCTATGATAGGAACAGTGATATTGCCTGTGTCACTGTTGGCATTGATGGCAATGACGTAACTGCCCGAGACTGACGGGTTAAACGAGTGGGTGGCATTGTACGTAATGATGACCTTGTCATGCGGAGCAAGCACTGCTGCTCCCACACCACCAGTAGGCGCGGTCAATGTCAGCACCAGATTGTTGGTGGATGAAAAGGCGGCACCCCATGCCGTAACAGACGGAGAAGCGGACAATGTTTCGGTATTTTCCGTTCCGGTTGAAGCACCGTGGGTAAACGAAACGGTTGAAATATTTTTTGAAGTGAAGTTAAAGTCAGAAGGAAAAGTAAGGACGATGGTTTGCCCTGCCGCATTGATGCCAGTCGAGACGGTAAATTTCAAGACGTGACTTGAGGCGGCACTGGCTGACTGATTCGACATGGTATCGGACAGTCGTGAAAGAGTTGCAGCATGCACGGTACGTATGGTACCTGGCAGAAGAGCAACAAAAAGTGCCGCGGCGAGCACGAGAGTGATAACGTTCTTGGGCATAACATCAAAATTATACCATGGCACAAGCTAATAATTGGCAGTAAGAGCGTACGTCAAAGTAGTAGTGTACGTACCGGCAATCGCCATGGAGGCGGCATTGGCAATGTAGTAGGCATCGATGGTACTTGGCAGACTGAAGCCGCTGATGCTTGCAATAGTGGTAGTAGTATTTGCGGCAAAATTCCAATTCTGCTGACTCTGATCATAGCTTGTTGGTACGGTAGCCGACCCACTGCTTAGAAACGAAATTGCAAACTGATTGGTACCAGAAGTACCTGCAGAAGAACCGGTAATGGTGGCAGGATTGACAGTGTTGCCGCTGAACGTCAGCGTTGGTCCTTCATAGGTGACAGTGTATCCGTTGAGCGCATTGCTTGCCCCGACAATATTGTGGGCAACAGTAGGCGTATTGGTACCATCAGCGGTAGTGGCATAGCGCGCGCCACTGGCAGTAAGCGATCCGAATGATATAGTATTTGCAGATAGTGAAAACGACACGGATTCCTGGACGGTGACAGTCGCCTCGTTGGAAGTTGCAATGATGTTGCCGAATGTATCAAGCGTTTGCAGTATGAAAAAATAATCCCCTGCCGACTGGTTGGTATATGAGTACGTCAATACGTTGCCGGTTGAAGTGAAAGTATAAGGACCGCCGCTGGTAGTAGCGATGCCGATCTTATAGCCGGAAACATTGTAACCGCCCTCGGCAGTACTGGCAGTCCAAGTAAGGTTGATGTTAGAACCGGTAGAAGTAGCGGAAAGCACGGCGCCTTGCACTTCAGGATATTGTAGGAAACCTCCGCGACCGATATAGCTCGGTGATGTGCCAAGGTTGCCGGACACGTTGAGATTGCCCGCGGAGTACATCTTGAAACTGCCACTCGCTTGATATCCACCGCCAGTGCCAATGCTTGGATCGCGTACGATAAAATCAGTACTGGTCAGGTCAGCCGCCATTGCATACGTGCCGCAAAGATAGACGAGTAGTAGTAGCGTCGTAACGACTTTTTTCATGAGTACATTGTAGCAAATATTCAGTGCTAGCGAATTGTCATGCCTGCTTGCGTGGCAATAGTAGTAAGCAGTGGTTGAAGCATTGTTTCTACTTCCCCGTCTGTCAGCGTCTTGTCCATTGATTGAAATACTAAATGATATGCCACGCTTGTTTTTCCATCTTTTGTAAATGTATCAAAAAGTGTTGCAGGGCGGGTACAGTTTTTTGCTGCAAAGTCGGCAATGATTTTTTGTAATACTGGTAATTGTTCTGAGTTGTCTAACCATACAGCAATATCGCGAGTAATGAATGGGTAGAGAGACCAGGGTTTGAAAGGAGTGATGGCGGCAGTGTTGCCTACGGCAACACTGCCTGCTGCTACTTCAGAATATTCTTCCACCGTCCATTCCTTCACACCACTTTTATCAGCGGTTGCAACGTGCATTTCTTCTTTGTCATTCATAAACACAGTGCCAATTTCAAAGATTTTCACGTCTTGCAGTCCAAGCAACGGTGCATTCAAACGATTCATGTCATAACTTTCTTTCAGTGCATCAGACAGATTGCTGCGCAATGCACTTTTATCTTTTGGACCGTATGAAATATTCACTTCGCCTTTTTTACGAAAGCTATACGTCATCACCTCGCTGTATCCTTGTTGAGAAAGCGCGAATTTGATGACACGAATTTTTTCATACTGCTCATTCGCGACAATGGTTGGTGTAAATGGCAATACTGCGTTGGGAATAGTGTCGTAGCCGATCACGCGGCCAATTTCTTCTGCCATGTCATGCGCGCCGGTGATATCGTGACGCCATAGCGATACTGCCAGCGTGTAATATTCTTCAGTTTTTTCATAACTGTAGCCATAACGATCAAGCACTTTCACGATACTTGCATCAGTGATAGTGCTGCCGAGTTGTCGCTGTATGTCTGCAAGTGTGAATGACAATGCTCGTTCTGTTTGCGGATTTGGATAGTGTTCACCTGCTGCCACGACTGTTCCTCCTGCCAAAATTTGCACAAGACCGATTAGTTTTGCTTGAGCAGACGCAACCAAAAATGGCGCGAGATTATTTTCAAAACGTTTTGACGCATCGGTGACCAGACCGAGACTGCGCGATGTTTTGCGCACACTGACTGTATCAAAATTGGCAATTTCCAACATAATTGAAGTCGTGTTTGCGGTTACTTCTGCGGCATTGCCACCTTTTACACCGGCGATCGCCAGCACTTTCTCACTGTCAGCAATGACCATCATGGTTTCATTCAACACTTTTTCTTCATTGCTCAGCGTGGTGATTTTTTCATCAGCCACCGCATTGCGAACAACAATAGCACCATGAACTTTGTCAGCATCAAATACATGAGTCGGCTGACCGATATCAAGCAGTATAAAATTCGTTGCATCGACAACATTGTTGATCGATCGTTGACCGACTGCGGCAAGTTTTTTCACCAGCCACTGTGGGGACGGACCAACAGTCACACCATCGACACGCACTGCCGAGTACCGAAGACAATTTTTTGTTTGCACATCAATCGACACTTCTGTCGAAGTAGCCGGCATTGTGTATTCAACAGTATTGAAATTCAAATCAAGCAGCCCGGCAATTTCTCGCGCCATACCGTGATGACTCAAACAATCCCCCGCTCTGTCAGGTAATATTTTGATATCAAAAATAGTATCACCATCAACAACTTCAGTTTCTTCAACTTCAAATGCATGAAAAATAATTGTCTCTTTCAACACTTCCGGTGACGGCAGTGGATCTTCAATATGTGATTGTAGCCAGTTGTATGAATATTTCATATTTTAATTTTCCGTCTTATCTTCTGTTTGCCACTGATTCAATCGAAGATCACCTTGATAAAAATAACGCACATCGGAGACGCCAAATTTTACATTGGCCAGTCGATCAACACCCATGCCAAATGCGAAGCCGCTGACCTTTTTCGGATCATAGCCAACCGCTTCAAACACATGTGGGTGCACCATGCCGGCACCACCAATCTCAAGCCATTTCATTTTAAGACTACCGTCACTATTGAATTGGTTACCATTCCCTTCAGGAATGGCAACATCAACTTCAAAACCCGGCTCAACGAAAGGGAAAAAACTTGGCCGCAAACGCAATTCAGTTTTCTCGCCAAAAAATTCTTTCAAAAAATTTAGCAATGTTTCTTTAAGATGTCCGACGGTGATATTTTCACCAACCACCAGTCCTTCAAGTTGATGAAATTGTGCTTCGTGTGTCATGTCAGTTGCTTCATTTCTAAATACTTTGCCGGGTGCAATGATCGCAAATGGCGGCGTATGTTCTTTCATATATCGAACCTGCACATTACTGGTGTGAGTACGCATGACGAAGCCGGGACGATCTTTGATGAAAAAAGTGTCTTGCATATCGCGAGCCGGGTGATCTTTCGGGAAATTCAATGCATCAAAGTTATGCCATTCGTCTTCCAACTCAGGACCAGTGGCAACAGAAAATCCTTGTTTGGCAAAGATGTCATAGATTTCTTCCAGCACCAATGTCAGAGGATGAGATGTTCCTTTTATTTCTTCGGTTATTTTTTCCATATATTTTTTATAGTACTCCACAATCCATATGAAGAACGAACTTTTTTCGCGGGCAAACACCCATCTGGACAGATGCGCTTGCCGTGCTTTGCGACAGTATCTGTCTGGCATTGTTCGCATAAAATGATATGTCTGTTGCAGACCTTGTTCGCACAATTTATATAGTCTTCACTTGTCGCGGCACAGTGATCACAGATGCCGATGATTTTGTGTTTTGGATCATCAGTATAGAAGCCCATCATGACACGACGATCAAAGACGTAGAGTTTGCCTTCGAAGTCTTCGTTTGGATAGAGTTCCATGTATGACACGATACCGCCGTCGAGTTGATACACATCACTGAAGCCTTGTGTGATCAAATATCCGCTGGCCTTTTCGCAACGTACTCCGCCAGTACAAACAGTGACGACGGTTTTATGTTTGAGATGCGCAATAGTTTCAATAATTTTTGGCAGGTCACGAAAATTTTCCAAAGAAGGACAAATAGAACCGGCGAACTTTCCCACTTTGTGTTCGTATGCATTGCGCATATCGATGATATAAATTTCTTTGCCTTCATGAATCCACGTATGAAGTTCTGTCGGTGGCAGATGTTTTCCTGTCACAACATTGGGATCAATATCACAAACACCGAGATTACCGGTCACAATTTCTTCGCGCACTTTCACTGACAATTTTGGAAATGACGTGCCATCGCCGACACTGCGCTTGAAGTGAATATTCTGGAACAGCATCCCATATCGTTCGTCCTTTTGCATGTCCACCAGAAAAGTTTCAGTGTCGGCAGTCTTACCTTCAAAGGTGAAGTTAATACCTTCAGCCGCCACAATCAGACGCCCTTTGATGTTGTATTTCTGGCACAGCCCAAAAATCCAGTCTCTGACAACTGTTGGATCTTCGAGGTGCACGTACTTATAGAATAGGAGGATCTGGCTGTTGCTCATACCCCTGAGCTTACCAGAAAACCGTTACTTTCTCAATATATTACAGATTTATTTTAGAATCTGAGTTACAAGCGCAATCATTTGCTCTTTCTTTCGCGGATCACTTTCTGCCATCAACAAAGTCAATACCGTCAGCGCGCCAGGATTTATATTACGAACTGTTTTAGCTTTTGCTTTTCGCAAGAACCAAATAAATGCGAAGGCACCTGAGCGCTTGTTCCCATCAACAAAAGGATGATTTTTCACAATGAAATAAAGAAGGTTCGCCGCTTTTTCTTCAATCGTTTTATAAACATCATTTCCACCAAACGACTGCATGACGTTTCCGACAATTCCTCCTACGCTTCCCATTTTTCTTTCTTGAGCGAAGATATCGGTTGCTTCATCCTTTCTCATCAATTCAGAACGAAGCTCCGTGATCGGCATCGTGTTGATTGCACACCGGTGAGCTTGATTGATTTTTTGGTGCTGCCAATGACACTGAGCGACTCCTTGTCATACGCATCGAGCGATAGCCATGTGCTAGCAAATTCCTTAATAAGTTTCAACACGTCTTTTGGATCAAAGGTTACGCCTTCCGGAAGCAATGCTTGAATGTCGCTGACAGATTTCATGAACGCATCATAGTTTTTGGCAATCTGTTTCTTGTTGATCGTATAGCCTTTTGTAACATGCTCTTTCAATATTTTACTTGCCCATTTACGAAACTCGGTGGCAGTTTTTGAATTAGCGCGATACCCTATTGATAATATAACATCGAGAGAATAGAGGGATACGGGTTTATCGGAATTAGCAATGTGCATTTTTTGCACATTGCTTTTTTGATCAATTTCCCCTGTTTTTAAAAGATTGCCAATATGCTTAGTGATAACAGAACGGTCGATTTCAAATACTTCTGCTATTTGAGCCTGAGTTGCCCAAATATTTTCATGTTCAAAATCGCCTCGAAATTCGATGGCGCCATTTTTTGCTTGATAGAGCACAATATTATTTTGTGATTGTCTCTTTTTCATATTGGGTTAGCTTATCAGAAAAGTTTTATGATGTATACTTACAACAGGTCGAATGTATTGGATCTAATGAGGTAACCACATATGCTACGTTGGGCTGTTATATTTTTAATCATCGCGCTTGTCGCAGCATTGTTCGGATTTGGCGGTATTGCCGGACTTTCCGTTGAAATTGCCAAAATTCTCTTCTTTGTTTTTATTGTGTTGTTTATCATCAGTCTATTGATTGGTGGTTTCGCGGTAAAAAAGATCAAAAATGCTGTGGACCAAAGCCTGCACGAATAATTTATTCTGAAAAGGCCACCCCTAAAGGGGTGGCCTTTTGCATGTGTTATTGCGGTATACTACTGCAATGGGAGAAGAACCGAGCGATAAAACACTTGTGCAACAGACACTGCAAGATGCAGAAGCTTATCGTCACATTATCGATCGCTATCGAGCAAAACTGCTTCGCTATATCAACCACCTCGGCGCGCGGGAGCATTCTCAACAAGAAGATATTTTGCAAGATGTTTTTATCAAAACGTACCGCTATCTAAACGCCTACAATAATGACTTTCCTTTTTCTTCATGGATCTACCGCATTACCCATAACGAAACCATGAGTTATTTTCGCAAGAAAAAGCTACAGCCGTTATCTTTGGAACAATTAAACATCGTTGATTTTTTTTCTGAGGAACAGGCCCACACAGAAGAAACCATTGATGTCGAGCGTATTAAGGAGTTAATAAAAACACTGGATCAAAAATACACAGACGTCATCGTCTTAAAATACTTTGAAGAGAAGAGTTATGATGAAATTGCCGATATTTTGCAGAAACCTCCGGGTACGATAGCCACGTTATTAAATAGAGCGAAACAAAAATTAAAAATTCTGCTCGAAAAAAAAGATTATGAAAGATGAAACATTCAACAATAAAATATTAGATCGTATCCACAAAGAAAAGATGTCTCCTCGCTCTCGTTGGTACTTTATGACCGAGCGCTGGTTTTTTATGACACTCATTGTTGTCGCCATAATCATAGGGAGTGTCGCCGTCACCACTTCCGTGTTTATTTTGACTGATCATGACTGGTTTGCTATCGACCATCTGCAAGAAGGATTGTTTCTGCATATTATCAAAACCATCCCCTATCTTTGGATAGTCATTATTGCCGGAGTGATTGCGATAACGTATTTCAATATTAAAAAAGTTAGGCGCGGTTATCGTTATGGTTCTCAAAAAATTATCGTCGGCAGTTTGTTTTTAAGTATCGTATTGGGAACTGCATTATTTTTTGCCGGCGTTGGAAAATACCTTGATTACTATTTTGACCATTATATTCCTTCATACAAAACACTAGTGAGCAGTAACAGTGATATTTGGATTTATCCTGAAGACGGACTGCTTTCGGGCAGAATCATCACTGCAAGCGCAAACAGCTTTACGTTGATAGATATCGATGAACAACCCTGGATTGTTGCGACAGACGCCGCTACACAAATAGACAGTGCCGCTATTATTCCGGGAAAATATGTCAAAATTGTCGGAACAATGATAGATGGCAGCAATTTTAGTGCTGACATGGTACTTCCTTGGTCAAATGAAAGAAAATAGTGATAACTGCGTATTAACAAAGTAAGTTGGCGACCTATTATTATTTATAGCTACTTACTCTATATTATTTCATGAAAAAAGCATTACTTTCAGCGGGACTTGTTCCTCTCGCACTCGCAGCATTTGTATTTACGGCATCTGCGCAAAGGACTGCTGTAGCCCCTACAACTGCTACAGCATCAACAAATCCAGCACTTGCTGCTGATCGTCAAACATCTGTTACTGACCAAGCAATGCTAAAGGCTGACAAGACTCAGCTATCAGTTGATACCAAAACATTTGCAACCGCAAAGAAAGCAAAAAATACTGCCGGTGTAGCAACTGCTATCACAGCAATCGCTGCTGACAAAGCAACTGTTAAAAAAGACACTGCTACTGTAGCTGCTGATGCAAAAAAGATTGCTGCTGATAGAGAGGCGGTAGCAAAAACAATCAAAAAAAAGAAAACCGTTGTGAAAACTTCTGTGAAGAAATAGAGTAAACCAATAAAAATTCCCACCGTCCGGTGGGAATTTTTATTTGATCTACCTACTATTTTGATTACTGCCGCTTATAGCAAGCGAATAATAAACAAAACAATGGCAACGACAAGCAGGATATGAATGAACCAGCCCACAACATGAAAGCCGATAAATCCTACAGCCCATAGTATAAGCAAGATTATTGCAATAGTGGTCAACATAAAAATATACTTAATTATTCTAATAATACTTACAGTAAAGCACAGTGAGCGTAAATAGCTATC
>DHXN01000012.1:0-10796 GCA_002413705.1 Candidatus Nomurabacteria bacterium UBA5155 | reverse complement strand
TCCTTTTTCCATTCCTCTTCTGTTTTTATTATTTTTTCTAATTTTTGATTGATCACGATCATAGTGTACTGCCTTGTTCATAAAATGCCAGATCTTCTGAGTTGGCTTTCCATGCTTGCTGAATCGATCCAATAATGCGGTGTGTTTCGATGACCTCCGCCTTTGAAATAAAAAATTCTTTCTTGCCGGCAATTGCATCCGCGAAAACGGTTTCATACACATGATACATATCATCAAGAGAAATAATTTCAAAAGCGCCATCGTTGTAGAACACTGAGATATCGGTGCTTTTGTGATCAAGTGCTTTGCCTGTTTTCAATACGATTGAAACATTTTTTAAGAATGAGTCGTGTGAATATAATGTAACAGAAACTTTTGTCTCCACCGCACTGTCAGGATGCCCGACCGCTTCACGATAGCCGATATATTGTCCGCGATGAACATATTCAGTAATAGGTTTGTCAGTTGGAATATAGAACTGTTGCAACGCTTGCAGACGATTGTTCGGTGACACCATCGCGGCCGCAACTTCGAGCAAATGACTTTGGATGAAGTCGCGTAGCGCTCCGGTTTGTTCATAAAAGTCAGCTCTACCCTCAATACCGATCTGTTCACTGGCAGAGACTTCGATGCGTTCGAGCGCACTTTCTTCGATACTGCGGCCGGAAAGTGCACGGACACTTTCTTTTGCCAAATAATGATCAACGCGATAGACCTGTTCTTCAGAAAAATACTGATCAATATCATCAAGACCAAACGGTTTTTCAAGCAACAGTTTCGTGTGTTCGATAGAAGAAATTCCCGAGTCACCAAGATGTTTAATGATCGGCAGCGACACTTTTGGCGCAACAGACAGGTAGAACAATCGCTGCGCCACCGTCCCCCATTCTTTTTCAATGCTTTGCAAATGATCTTTTAGTCGCAGATAGTCGGCGGCATTGTCCAGATCCATGTTAAAAAGTTCCGGATCATCACGACGAGTAACACCGACCAGTTTAAAATGTTCGGGCAGCATGCCTTTTTCCTTTAGACTATCCAAAGCGGGTAACAGTTTTCTTTTTGCCAGATCACCGGTGATACCGACGAGTACTATGATTGTAGGGGTATTCATGTGCCCATTATAACACCGGCTCTCTGTTGTTCTTTTTGAAGAACATTCCTTCACCTGGACTGTGTAGTGCGAAGAAGATGACTGACCATAACTGCGGTGACTATTCTTATAGCAGACATCGTACAGTTCTATCATCTCCCAGTATTTTATCACGTTCCTTTCTTATTTTTTATATTGTGAAAGTTCTTGTAATAATTCAGAAAGTGAGCCTGTTGCCAGCCCAACATAATAATCGGAAGCGCCGTAATAGACAAAGAGTGTGTCATCTTTGATGAAACCTCCAGTCGGAAAAACAATTTCCCTGCCATTGTATTTTTCAAAAGGTTCCTGCGGTGACAATATCGGGTATGGCAATGCGGCCTTGCATATCGTCGGGTCAACCAGGTCAAATAGCGCTATGTAAGCAGTGTAAACAAATACTCCCGATGATTTTTTTTCCATGTGATGATATATCAACAACCAGCCCTCACTTGTTTCAATCGGCGGTATTCCCGGTCCAATCTTGCTATCATTATCATGAAGTGCCGCGAGGAAGATATGATGATCAGTCCAGTGTTTTAAATCATCTGACCAGGCAATCCAAATAGCCGGTTTTTCAGGTAAGTGAGCAAGGTCACAAGGCCAGTCAACATGTTTACCTTCACCTTGCAATCGATCACAAGTGCCTTTATCCCAACGATTAGGGCGATGCAGCATACAATATTTGCCATTAATTTTTTTAGGAAAAAGCACTATATCTTTATTATCAGAGCGGGGAGCAGAAATAATACCAAGGTTTTCATATGAAAAAAAATCATGTGTTTTAAGAAGTGCCGTCGAGGTTTCTAAGGGGGTTGTTCGGGGAAATGATTCACCATTGAGCATGATACGTTCTGGTACTGCCACATATGTTACAAAAAAATCCTCATCGATTTTTGTAATACGCGGATCCTCTGTACCCCATGTGTCAAATGCCTGCTGTGGTACAAAGACTGGCTCAGTCGAAGCGCGAGTAAAATGAATACCATCACTACTTGTTGCTAAGCCAAATTTTGAAATATAGGCCTCTCGTTCCCCTACCGCACGATAGAGCATTATTATCTTTTCATCCATCGTCGTAACTCCAGGATTAAAGACACCTTCTTTCTCCCAAGGATACGCTTCGTCTGGTGTTAAAACTGGTGTTGTTTGTCGTGTTAGCGTAAACATTTTATACTCTGCCGTATTTATCTTCATATCTAATAATGTCATTTTCATCAAATGTTCCCTGAGCAACCTCAAGTACGGACAGCTTCTGCACGGCACTCATACGATGTTTGCTGCCAATTGGTACTGTATATTCATCTCCCTCTTGAACACTGTGTGACACTCCATCAATCTCAAACGCTCCAGTACCTGATATCACATGCCAAAATTCGCTTCTTTGAGTATGGCTTTGCAAGCTTAATAATTCATTTGGATTCACTTCAATTATTTTAACTGTTGTTGGAGCATTAGCAGTATATTGCTTGAAATTGCCCCAGGGTCGCTGCTGCGTATCAATCAAACATATATCTTCTATGATTGTAAGTGTTTCTGTCGGCCCACTTGTTGCAATAGTTTTGATGGCAGTATTACGTACTGATGAATCGTTACCATGATGATACAGCGCATCACCAACAAATACTGTTTGTGCAGCATCAATATTATTTTTCTCAATAAAGGATTGCAGTGCTGTTCCTTTGGTATATCCCTTTGGCAATATATCAATAGAAGTCGTACCTCCAACAGACACTTCAAGGTTAGGTAACTGTGCAGCCAACACTGCTTGTATTTTTTGTCGTTTTTGCTGCTTAGGATCCCATACCTCTTTTTGCTCAATCTCAGCATTTTGCCCCAAAGCAGAAAGGGTAATTTGTGAGCCGCGATCTTCAATAAGTGCTCCCGCACTTTGTGTCGGTATGCCATAGTCAGCACCATTGAGTGAATGCAGTACTGTCATAATTTCCTTTTTTGTTTCTTCAGAAAACATCGGTACCGTCTGTGCAAATACCATCTGCCAGTGTTTCAGGCTATCGTCATATTGATAACATTGAGTACCAGTGACTGGCAGAAAAATTATATTGCTCAACGGCGCCTGTACTACGATATTAGCTTCCTGCAACACAGCCTCTACCTGCATACTAAACTGCTGAAATGACCCCCCAGAAATAATGACCACTTTTGTCTTGCACGCCAAAGTGCATAGCATCAACGCCATTATCCTAGTTATTGCCTGTTTGCTTGTCGCAAGTGTACCATCAAGATCGAATACTACAAGAGATGGTGTGTTCATATACCCTAGAGTGTAACACGCTCAAATTCAAGCCTTGCGAGCAGGTACATAACAGTTGATTCGGCCCCTTGATTAAGGTTAACCTCGTATTCTCCCAATCCGTCATAGCATCCTCCTGTATCCTGATCATAGATTACACGATGCAATACATTGTTTCCCAGGAACCAATCAAATGCATTACGCATTCGTTGAGCATATCGTTCGTCGTGGGTGGCGCCATGCATAGCTTTCAGACAAGAGACCAATGCTGCAACTTCTTCCGGTTGTTGGTCGTGAAGATATTTTTTCTCTCCCCTTTTCATCCATCCTTTTTGTCCAATAGGCACACATACAGTTCCTTCAAAACTATTATCAACAAGGAAGTTCAATGTTTGCTGTGCAATGACAAGATAGCGTTCGTTATCAGTGCATCGGTATGCATCGACTAAAGCCTCCGGCAGGATACCGTTTGAATATGCAAGGATGTCTTCAAACCAATGCCAGTCAGCGGTGTTATTTTTTTCAAAATGTTCAACCAGCATATCTGCCAAGCGTATGATGGTCTGTATGTTTTCTGGAGAAGGTTGCACGGAATTCCACAAGCAAAGACTTTTTATAGCATAGGCAATTGAACGCGGAGAGGTGACGGTTTGTAAAATATATATATTTTTTTTAAATAACAATAGTGCTTTTTCACGAAGCATTAACGGTATCTCGATTGTCGCCGCTGACACTGCTAATGCATACATTCCTTTGGTGCTGGCACTTTCCAAATTTTCTCTAACATGCTGATCATGGTGAATGGTTTTTTGTATATCAACATAGTTGTGGAAACCACCAGTGTCTTTTTGAACATACTCAATAAAATTGAGGTAGGTCTGGATAAGCGGTAGTGCCCGTTTTTTCTTCAACAATTGATAGTATTTTACTAGTGCAACCAATGCGCGCGCATTGTCGTCAATCGTATATCCAGAGGACATGTCTGGAGCAAGCAAGTCGGCAAACTGTATCATGCCGAAACTGTCTGTCATGGCAATGATATGGGCAATTCGTACCTTGGGAAGATTTTTTTCATCCTTCCCCAATGAAGGAACAAGCTGAATGTATTCATTCATGTGTCGCAGAATGCTATTTCTCCATGTCCTGCTACGTGTTTTGAAATAAGCACTTTTTCCCATATTCAATCGCAACGGCTTATCATCAACAAGACGCTGTAGCGCTGTCACCACTTCTTGAGCACTTTTAAATCCAACTAAAATTCCTACATCTTCGGTAACATCTTCCTGCGCTTGCGGAAATGAAGTTGAGATAACAGCCCTGCCTGTACCAAGTGCATAGGAAAGCGTACCAGAAACTGTTTGTTGAGGATCTTGCGATAATGACATGTATATATCGGTAGCACTAAGGAATCGCAACAGATCTGGCAATTCAAAATAAGCATCGTAGAAAAAAACATGCTTTTCCAATTTGTATGTGTGAACAAGTTGTATCAGCGAGTTACGATACTTTTCTCCCTCTTGCTTCAATACCATAGGATGGGTTGCCCCAATAATCAAATAGACGGCAGTAGGATTTTTCTTCACCACCATGGCCATTGCTTCTATGCCATATTCTATTCCCTTCCCCTTGCTAACAAGGCCAAATGTTGAAATAACAATATTTTTAGAAAACCTTAATTCCTTCCGGACCTTTCCACCACTTGAAAATGCGCTAGGGTGAATACCATGTGGGATAACCACTATCCTGTCAGGAGCAATGCGGTATTCTGCAGTCAGAATATTTTTTGATGACTCAGTCATAACAATAATCTTTTGTACGTGAATATTGATAGCTTCCACCACTTCACGAAGATCGTCTGAGGGATTAGATAAGACTGTATGAAAAGTGACTGCTATTGGTTTTTTGACGGTACGAAGAAATACAATAATATGACGGCCGTACAAACCACCGAATATTCCAAATTCATGCTGAACATGCACCAATACAACCTTTTCCAAACTGTTAACGTATGCCGCCGCAGACTCATAGTGCTGTTCATTGTCCCGAGGTATTTGGTATATTACCGTTTCCTGATCATAGACATACTGAGAGGTTTCATCAGGATTCATCGCGATAACCTTCGCTTCTTCACGAGGCTCATAGAGCTCATCAAATGAATTCATCAAATCTTGCGTGAATGTGGCGATGCCACATTCACGCGGTGGAAAGGTTGAAACATAGACAATCCATTTTTTGTTATTGTTGTATTGATTCATTGTATTTGAGGATACAGAGCGAGTCCAGAAACAATACCAGTAGCAACAGCGACTTTGTCTATAAAGTGATGATGTAAAATGGTAACGGACTTCATATATTTACTATATAACATAAATGACAGAAATGTTGCTTAAGGTACATTTAACATTATTTGTCTATAAGAGAAGAAATGATACTACTGTCTATATTCCCTCCCTATCTTCCACACACCTTTCTCTCGAAAAGCAGGAATCGTCTGTCGCTTGGCGGCGTTAATAATACCTGTTAACGGCAACTTAATACCCTTCGCATACTCTGCAAGAGTAATTATTTCCCATCCTTCCAAATATGCAATTCTTTTGTGAAGTCCTTCAGAAAGTGAAAGGTACAAAACTTGTTCCATTTGTTTTGAAGATTTTTCCTCTCTAAAATTAGAAAAGGTTTTATAGTACAACTGCTTTTCCTTGTCGCGAATAATGACATTGGGGTACCCGAGAGACTGAAGTTGCAAGTTTATAAGAACGCGTCCAATGCGACCGTTGCCATCGCAGAACGGGTGTATTGTCTCAAACTGCAAATGGAAGTGCGCAATATTGGCAAGCATATTTTTCTCATGGTTTTCCTTGTACTCATTAAGCAATACTTCTATCATGCGCGTGACATGTTCTGGCGCGGGCGCAATATGCTTCCCTACTCGAACATATTCACCTTGCTTTCTAAACCTTCCAGCAATTGAGTCATCTATTCCGCCGATGAGTAATCCATGAATAAAAAGAATAGTATCTTGGTTCAGCACAATACTATCCTTTTTTGCCTTTATGTATTCGTATACACGAGCAAGATTTTTAGCCTCAAATACCTCACGGAGTGAGTAGTTTTTTGAAACTTCTAAATCAAGAAGAATTTTTTCTGTATCAGGAAGCGTGAGCGTAGAATTCTCAATCGCATTTGAGTTATAAACTGATTCCGCAAGCTCAACCTCTTCCAGCACAGTCAGAAGTGCCTCCTTACCCTTTTTAAGGCTATCAAATTTCTTCTTTAACTCTATTATATTTTGTAGCTTTTTTGGTATTTTAATCATAAATATATACATAAAGTATACTAAATTCACGTTTTTTGTCAAATAAATCGTGAATATTATCTATAATTAGATTAAATTCACTGTTTTTTAATAATTAGTTATGGTGTAGGAGCAGAAGCTCAGGCTGTGACTATTGGATTTATAGGCACCCAAATAGCAAAAAGCCGAAACATATATGTTTCGGCTTTTTGCTATTTGGGTGCCGTCGTAGAGGAAGTCAGAACTATATTTGCACAGAGGAATGATGCGACAATCTATATTCCAACCTTCCGTATCAACGATTTAATCGCTTCTTGAGTAAAAGGTTACTTATTCGGCTTTATTCTCTCCGATTATCTTCTTTACCTCCTTATCAAAATCAGACTCGATTTTCTGGTGCTGGTTAAACTCCTTGTATTCGGAAATTGCTTTCGCATCAGCATCAGCCCTAGTAATACGTCCTTTGCCATCGAGAATTTTATATTCATTGAAGGTCAAGAATTTATCAACGCTTTCGGCAAATTCCTTCATGGTAAAGGTGTTGTTGCGTGCGATGAGTCCCTCAACATAGTCAAAGAAGCCCGTCACCGTTCGTTCAAGCTGTTTTATCTCATCTTCCTTCAAATAGTTCTTTGCAACAGTAACATCAGCTTGCAGTATTCTTCCTGTCGGTGAATGCTTCCATGTTGATAGCCCCATGTGCGGCAATGTTGCGTCAGCAGTATCATGAATGATTTCTGGTGCTGTTTTACCAGTGATAGCGTAATGAAATTTATTCTGGACCATTGCATAAAACTCGTGGCTAACATCGGAGTCCTTGTCATAGTCAATACTGCACTCCGCAAAAATGTCGGTGATTTGCTGATAGATACGGCGTTCGCTTGCTCTAATGGAACGGACACGTTCCAACAATTCTCTGAAGTAATCAACATCAAATAATTTCTTACCTTGTTTCAATCGTTCATCATCTAAAACAAATCCCTTAATAATAAAGTCACGAAGCACTTGTGTTGCCCAAATACGGAAATATGTGGCTCGTTTGGAGTTCACTCTATACCCCACAGCAATGACTACGTCAAGGTTATAATAGGTCAGACTTCGCTCTACATCCCTCCCTCCCTCATTTTGAACTTGTAAGAAATCCTTACAAGTTGAAACCTCTTTTAATTCCCCTTCTTCGTAGATATTCTTTAGGTGAAGTGTGATATTTTGTGGTGTAGTATCAAAAAGCTCCGCCATCAACTTCTGTGTAAGCCATATCATTTCCCCCTCCACACGGACCTCTATTTTAGGATTGCCAGTTTCGGCAGTAAAAATAAGGAATTGTGCTGTTGTATTTTTTTGTGGGATATTGTCTTTTTCCATATGCAATTGCATTCTAGCATATGCCTATCAAGAAAAAATAAAGAGTTGCCAGCTCAGGGTGACTATTGAATTTATAGGCACCCCATAAGAAAAACCCTTTCCAGATCTGGAAAGGGTTTTTCTTATGGGGTGCCTATCGGGAATTGAACCCGAATCGAAGGTTCCACAAACCTCAGTGTTAACCATTACACCATAGGCACCATGTGTGGATTCCGCACTATCATACTATCAATCAATGACGTTGCGGAGCTTCAGTTATACCAGAAGTGGACTCAAAAATCTAGATATTAGAAGAAAAGCTTGAGCATGCAGAGAAATATAATGGTGGCCATGGCCGCCGAGCCCAGACACCAGACACACCATTGTTTGATCTTATATTGCTGCACCCCTACCAAATAAACCGAAAAAAGAAATCCTGCCGTGATTATCATACCCAGTGTCAACACTTCCAACGCCGAATGAATTCCTGTTCGGATATATAAAAAGAAAAAGAATACGACTACATAGTACACCATGCCAAGTACGGTGTTTGAGATACCAAAGGTGTTGGCCTGGGGACTGCTAATGACTGTTTCGCAAGGAGATTTGCGCGGACACATCAACGGCTTCTTGGCATATTGCTTTCCATATATATAAAGCGCGATACAGAATCCAAAAAACGAAGCAAGTAGTGCGATGATAATAACCATTGCCCTAGTATAGCATTTGGTTTTTTGTATTGTAGTTATTTAAAATATTTCTTGCCCTTGAGTTTATCCGGCAGCAAATCTTCAGTGGTGTATTTTTCATACCCTTCGCCATAGCCAATATCTTTCATCAGTTTAGTTGGCGCATTTCTAATTTTGAGCGGAACAGGAAGATTGCCATGTTTCTTTGCATCATCCATTGCTGCCTGATACGCATAGTACGCCGCCCTGTTTTTTGGTGCTTTTGATAAATAGACGACACCGTGCGACAAATTGATACCGCATTCGGGCATACCAATTGTTTCCACCGCTCTGAACACTGCATTGGCAAGTGATAGCGCTTGCGCATCTTCCATGCCGATATCTTCTGATGCAAAGATCACCATGCGTCGGGCAATGAACTTCGGATCTTGTCCGGCTTCAAGCATGCGCGCCAGATAGTACAGCGCCGCATCAACTTGTGATGCGCGCATGCTTTTAATAAATGCCGAGATGGTGTTGTAGTGCTCTTCCCCGCCTTTATCAAAACGCAGTCGTGTGTCTTGCAATGACTTGGTAACAGTTTCCACCGTCACTTCTGTGTACAGTTTGCGTGTGTTATCAATCAACGATAGTGCTTGTCGCGCATCACCATTGGCAATCTGCGCGATGAATTCTTTCGTATCAGAGTCCACGCTAACATCAGTGCGATCTATGATAATGCCGATCTCTTCTTCAGAAAGTTCTTTGAGTGTGAACACGCGCAAGCGAGAAAGCAATGCGGAGATGACTTCAAAGCTGGGATTTTCTGTGGTTGCACCGATCAACGTCAGCTGACCGCTTTCAACATAAGGCAATAAGAAATCCTGCTGCGCTTTATTGAAGCGATGAATTTCATCCAAAAATAAAATCTTCGGACCTTCGCTAAAGAGCGTGCTTTTTTCATTGATGATGGCGCGAATATCATCCTTGCCAGCTGATACTGCCGACAGTTCATGATAGTCGGCATTGAGTGCTTTGGCATATATGCGAGCCAGTGTTGTTTTTCCAACACCGGGTGGCCCACATAAAATAAACGAAGAAACATATTTTGAATCTATGGCAATGCGAATAGGCGCATTTTCACCGACAAGATGTTCCTGCCCTACAAATTCATCCAGATTTTTAGGACGTATTTTTGAAGCTAGTGGTTCCATTCTGTTTTATACACTGACATCAGTGCATATATAAAGCTGATGACAAGCGGACCGATCAAAATGCCAACAGGTCCCATCAGTGCCAGCCCGCCAATAACTGAG
Source organism: Candidatus Nomurabacteria bacterium UBA5155 (assembly GCA_002413705.1). Classification (GTDB taxonomy): domain Bacteria; phylum Patescibacteriota; class Minisyncoccia; order Phycocordibacterales; family UBA9973; genus UBA4124. The sequence goes on along the minus strand of DHXN01000012.1, from coordinate 790 downwards.
AACAAGACAAGTAGTGGGTGAATTGAGATTTGCTTGCCAACAATATAGGGATTCAAAATATTATCAATACTCATATTGAAAAATATTGCCCACAATGCATAGCCAAATGCCGCGCCGTGTCTGCCAACAATCAAGAGATAAGCGAATACCGATATGGAGATGGCACCGATGCCGAGCGGGGGAATGATTGAAACTATTACTGCCAACATTCCCCACAGTGCGGCGTGCGGCACATGAAATAAATACAAACCAATTGTCGTGACAATGCCTTGTGCCAACCCCACTACCATGTACCCCTTCACGATGCCATTGATCGATGTCTTGAGTGTCTCAATAATTTTTCGATTGCTGTCATTTGAAAGCGGTATCAATTCGATCAGTGATTCTTTCCATTGCGGTCCGTCCTTTAAGAAATAAAACATTGAGATCAACATGAAAATAAAATAAACAATAGTACTAAAAGTGGTAGTGAGAATAATACCGGCAGCAGAAGGAAGTTGTGATACAAATGAAGTTATTCGATCTTGCAGATTGAATGAAACAGACGGAAAGATATGGTGCAGCCACAATGACACATGTTGTGAAATAATTTCAATAGAGCCAGTACCGGCAAGATACTGAAACATATTTTGTAACTGGTGTACGGTAACAATCGTAATAAAATACAACGGGATGCAGATGATGACAATGAAGCAGATCAGTGTCAGAAATGAAGCCAATGCCGGGAAGCGTAGCCATTGATGAAGTTTTTTATACAGAGGGTGAAGTAATACAGAAAATACGATTGCCA
>DHXN01000015.1:74498-92262 GCA_002413705.1 Candidatus Nomurabacteria bacterium UBA5155 | reverse complement strand
TGCACGGACTTGTTCGTGATGCGCAGGGCAGGAAAATGTCCAAGTCTCTGGGCAATGCCATGGATCCGTTGGATATTGCCGCAAAATACGGCACTGATGCCGGACGCATCGCACTGATCGTCGGCACAACACCAGGAACTGACAGCAAAATTTCTGAAGATAAAATCAAAGGCTACAAACTTTTTGCCAATAAGTTATGGAACGTGTCGCGCTATGTGCTTTCAAATTATTCTAGTGAGTCTGCCACTGCTTCATACACAACTACAGATGAAGCCATCATCATCGAGTGGCAAACAGTGATCGCATCAATCACCAAAGATATCGATGAGTACAAGCTGCACACCGCCGCAGAATCTATCTATCATTTTATGTGGGATCGTTTTGCAAATGGCATTCTGGAAGATAGCAAAGCGTTGCTTACCAGTGATGACACAGCTATCAAACTTTCTCGACAGAAACTTTTGTTTACACTGTTGTCAGAAAGTATCACTGTGCTTCATCCATTCATGCCGTTCGTGACTGAAACGCTGTGGGAGTTACTTGGGGATGTGCTACCGACGCATGACAAGAAATTACTAATGGTACAGTCATGGCCGAAACACTAGTCACTGCTCCGCCGCTGCTGGCACTCGCTGTCGGATTTATTCCTTCCATTGTGTGGTTGGTATTTTGGATACACGTGGATAAAAATCACAATGAACCATTTGGACTGCTGATGATGTGTTTTTTGCTTGGCGGCGCCAGTGTGTTGGTCGCAACATTTACACAGCAAAGTTTGAAAGGTGTTTTCACTGACCCACACTCGCAAGTAATCGCTTGGGCAGCGGTGGAAGAAATTGTTAAATTCGCCGTCTTTTATTTCCTGGCATACAAAAGCGCGTATGATGATGAATCAATCGAACCGGCTATCTATATGATTGTGGTGGCACTGGGCTTTGCTACAGTTGAAAATATTTTTTATGTCTTCCAGCCGGGTATCATTAACAACACCACTGCTATTTTATTGACCGGCGGATTGCGCTTCTTTGGCTCGACATTGCTGCACACTATTTCCAGCTGCTTCGTTGGCATTATGATCGGCATTTCTCCGAAAACTTTGCGCAGCGGCGCAATTATATTCGGTATTATCGGTGCAATATTCTTGCATGCGACCTTTAACTTCTTTATACTTAAGAATGATACTGCAAGTTTGATCCAGATCTACGGATACTTGTGGATCGCCGCTATTATCAGTCACATAATTCTTGAAAAGTTGCGAAGAATTACAACACCTATATCATCATGAAAAAAAGATCATTCTTTGAACGACTAGCCGGCAATCTTCGGTTTAATGAAAATAACGAAGAAATCGATGAGGAAATTGAAGCTCCAAAAGCAAAACATATACCTGTTCCAGTACCGATAGAACACCACAGAGAGCTTCCGATCAGCAATGCGTTTTTGCATCACCAAGAAGATGATGAGGTTCCGACACTCAGACATCAAGAACCTGAAGAAGAGGTTGGCCAACTGCCTGTTGATGTATACGAAACTCCAAAAGAAATCATCATTCAGACGCTGATTGCTGGTGTGCTACCAGAACACCTTTCGATCAATATCACTCGTGATGTTGTGTCCATCTCCGGCAAGCGCGAAGAGAACAAAGCTATCGCTCAAGACAGCTATCATGTTCAAGAGTTATATTGGGGATCATTTGAACGCGTGGTTGATCTACCTGTTGAAGTGGAGATTGATAATGCGGAAGCAATCGAACGGCATGGCTTGCTGATGATCAAACTGCCAAAACTCGATAAGGGACGCAAAGCGGCGCTCAAAATAAAGTCTATATAAATCAAAAGAAAAAATCCCCATTGGGGATTTTTTCTTTTGTGCTTGGAACCAGACTTGAACTGGTGACATCTCCCTCTTCAGGGGAGCGCTCTACCAACTGAGCTATCCAAGCAATGTATCAATTATTTCAGATTGGCTTCTATTTTATACCGCAAAAATGACCCAAAAGCAATCCTATTGTGTCGTTTTTTGACTGGCCTCGTATTGGTTTAAAAGCTTGGTCAGGGTGGTATTTGTCGAAGAAGTCCCGCTATCAGGACTTGCTGGGTTGTTAGTGCTGCCTATGCCATAAATGGCTCCCAGCTGCCCCAAATACGGCGCAACGAAGTAAATTGACCCTACACACAAAATAATGACCAGTATCCAATAGACGACGCGCATACGTGTGGCATTTTTTTGTGACTTTCGCAGCTTAATAAGCATTGCGTTGTTGTCGCTAAGCATTTTCTCAATAGTATTAAGTCGTTCATTTAGTTCATTATCCATGTGCTCTTGGTCGGAATTGAACCAACAATTACTCCTTAGGACGGAGCAGTTATATCCGTTTAACTACAAGAGCCTGCTGCTATGCAGCCAAGAGTTCCGCCACTTTGCTTTCTTGGAAACCTACTATGGCGGTGTCGCCCACTACGATCACCGGCACACCGAGCTGGTGTGTCATATTGATCATTTCCTGGCGTTTTTCTGCGTCAGTGCCAACATTGTATTCAATATATGGCACGTTATTGGCCTTGAAATATTCCTTTGCCATTTCGCAATAGTGACAAGTACTTGTACTGTAAATTTTTACTTCTTTCATATCTCTATATTGTATCACACTGGTCAAGCCTGCTATGACTGCGAATCTTTGCGGATTCCCAAGCCCCGTAGCAGCTCATCCCACCAATGTGCCACACCTGTTGGTGCTGCTGGCAGTGTATTGGTATCGGGAGTAACCACGATCATTTCTTCTCCCGGCTTCACATAGTCGTAGCGTTCGCGCAATGATTGCTCGGTGCCTTCGGGTGTAGCGAGATATGCATTGGTATTTGCCAGGTCGGTTTGCTTGGCTTTCAGAGTAACTTGCTGTGCCGCCAATTCTTTACTACGCGTGCGAATGGCAAAATATTTCTGCGCCAGTCCGATCACTGATGTCAGCAATAGAAAAAACAATACCAATGCGATAACGGTGCCCAAAATGCGCTTGGGAGATATGCGATATGAAACTGAATGTGGAAATTGCTTTTTTACCATAGCGTGGTAGCATAGCTTTATGCTATTCAATCATAACAGAAAAAAGGTGGATGTGGCATGGAAAGTCTTTTCCATCATCATGATCGCGGGAATGCTGTTGTTTACAGTGCTCCCTTTGTTCACTCGGTAGAGCGAATAATTTCTTTACAGAAATTATTCCTGCTTCATCACCTTGATAAAGACATCGTGCGGGATGTTGACGCTTGCGTTCTCCCGCATTTTCTTTTTGCCCTTCTTTTGCTTGCCTAAGAGTTTTAACTTTCGAGAATAGTCACCGCCGTACATGTGCTGGGTGACATCTTTGCGAAAGGCTTTCATAGTGCGAGATGAAATGATGCGACCAAGGGCTTTGGCTTGAATTTTCATTTCCACTTGCTGGCGCGGCATCAGTTTTTCTAGACGTTCGACAAATTCTTCGCCTTCTTCCAATACTCGACGACGAGAGACAATACGAGTGAATGCCGGTTGCGGCTCATCACCAATGATTAGATCCATGCGTACGACATCGGCTTCTTTCAATTCTCCTTCCTTGTATGCGATTGATCCATAGCCAGAAGTGATACTCTTCAATCCGTCAAAAAATCCTCGCATCAATTCGCGCAATGGCATGGTGGCACCAATCTTCACGCGATCATCGCCAAATTGTTCAATGTCTTGAACGGTGGCTTCATGATCATACATAAATGGCATCAATGTGCTGACATATTTTTCTGGCGTAATGATAGATATAGTCACCCATGGTTCAAATACTTTTACAAGAGTTCCATCATCGGGAAAAAGGTGCGGCGAATAGACGATCACGCGTTGATGCTGGCGCGTCTCGACTTCATAGGTGATCGACGGCATGGTCACGATCAGTTCCAAATTAAATTCTCGACGCAGACGCTCGGTGATGATCTCCAGATGCAGCATACCCAAGAAACCACAACGATAGCCGCGTCCAAGTGAACCTGACACTTCTTCTTCAAATGTAAACGCCGAGTCGGACAGTCGCAGACGACCGAGTGCCATGCGCAGCTCATCAAAGTCATCCTGGCTTTCCGGGTAAATGGATGCCCAAACGACCGGACGTGGCTGACTGTACCCTGGCAACGGTTCGGCCGGATTTTTTTGTGAGACGATGGTGTCACCGACAGATGCAATGCCGGGTTGTTTGATACCGGTCACAATATAGCCAATCGTGCCCGCCTCCAGTGCATCTTGTGCCGTGGCTTCAGGCGCAAAAATACCTACTTCCAATGCTTGAAATTGCTGCTTGCTGGCAGAGAACGACAGTGTGTCGCCCTTGGCAATACGCCCGCCAAACATGCGCACAAAGACAATCACGCCTTTGTGGTTGGAATAGCTGAAATCAAACACCAGTGCTTGCGTCTGAGTGTTTATTTCTTCCGCTTTCGGTGCCGGAATGCGTTCAATGATTGCCGTCAAAAGTTCTTTCACCCCCTCCCCTGTTTTGCCCGATACTTTCAAGACATCCTCAACGCCACAACCAATCAGATTGCAAATTTCTATTGTTGTTTCTTCGATGCGTGACAGCGGTGAGTCGACTTTCGTCAGACATGGAATGATCACCAGTCCGGACTCGCGTGCCATGGCAAGTGTCGTCAGTGTTTGCGCTTGCACGCCTTGTGTTGAGTCCACAAGCAGCAGTGATCCTTCGACGGCTTTTAGGGCACGCGATACTTCATATGAGAAGTCGATGTGTCCGGGGGTATCAATCAGATTGAGCATATATTCTGTGCCAGCATGTTTGTATTGCATACGCACCGGCTGCATTTTGATGGTGATGCCACGCTCGCGCTCAAGCTCCATACTATCAAGCACTTGGTCGCGCATTTTACGAGCTTCAATTGTGCCGGTAACTTCAAGCATACGATCTGCCAGTGTCGACTTTCCGTGGTCAATATGCGCAATAATGCTGAAATTTCTAATGTTTTTGAGCTCCATAGTGCCATGAATATAGCACAAAAGAGGCTCTTCGAAAATGAGAATTTCTTTACTATTTCTTGGGATTAATTTGAGGTACAATGTGTACACTATGTGGATGAAAAAAGACTCATTAGAATCTAAAATGGACAAAGGTTTTGCGGAAGTGAAAGAACTGATTGAGAGCAGCATCAACGGTTTAGCGGCAGCAACCGCCAAAGGTTTTGCGCGAGTTGATGAGCGTTTTGAAGCAGTTGATAGGCGTTTCGATGCTGTTGATGAGCGTTTTGAAGCTATCGACAGACGCTTTGACACCATTGACGAACGATTTGAAGGTGTCGGGAAACAATTTCAGGGTATTAATCAACGTTTTGACACTGTAGAATTCATTATCAAGGATTTTAAAGAGGAAACATCGATGCGATTCAATGAAATTGAAATTATTCTTGAGGATCATGGAGAACGATTAGATGCTATCGAGGGAAGGGCGGTAAGGTTTGAAAAAGATACGACAAATAATTTCAAAACAATGCGTTCTGAAATGAGATTGTATGTATTGAAAAACGCGCTGGCTTAAAATTAGAGTTCCTGCTGCTCTTGCACCACCATCGGCTTTTGTTTCCAGAAGCGACTCTTGGCAGTTTCGATAAACAGGGTGATGTCTTCGTTGCGTAGCGCGCGAAGCACGATGCCATACATAGCCATACCAACAGCGGTGGCAATGACTGCTTGAGTCAATACTCCGAAGAAATGCTCGAGTACTCCTTCCCCGCCCGTCAATACAAGTGTGACGTACGCGGCAGTGGCGGCAATAATACCGGCGGCAATCATATGAACAATGGTGCGTCCAAGCACTGCGTGTTCTGCTTTGGTGACAGGCATCTTTTTAATAAATGCTATCCACAATGCAATGGCGTTGATAATTTCGCCGATTGAAAATCCTAGTGGCAACAGAATAACGGTGGCACCAGTCACACCATCAATACGCATCAGACTGTTTAAGAAATTAGTAAAGAATATATTGTAGCGATAGGTGAAGATCAAAGCGACGACAGAACCGATGGTGATGAGTGACGCCAAAATATTTATTTTCAATGGTGTCTTGGTGTCGCCAATGGCGAAAAATGCTCTGACCATCAGAAGCTCCATACATTGAGCGGCGATGGAAATAGCAAAGAGTGCAACAGACGCCGCGACGAGACGCGTGTCATTCCAAGAAAATACCCCGGCTCCAAGCAACAGACGCACAATGTGCGCACGCAATACAATCATCAAGAGCGACGCTGGTATGCACATGAAAAAAATATTTCTCGTGGTGCGATATAAGACATTCATCAATTCTTTCTTGTCACCCGCCGCATACATTCTGGTCATAGTGGGAAATGCTGCCACGGCATACGACACGCCGATGATCAGCAAGGGGGTGTTTTCTATATTGTATGAAAATTGAAAAATGGAAATTGATCCTGCGGCCAAGAGCGACGCCATCGCTCCGATAATCAGAAAGGTGATATTGTTCAGCGATGAACCCAACGTACGCGGCAGCGACAGTGTCATAACACGCTTGATGGTCGGCCAATCAATATCAAGTTTAAATTTCGGCAGTTTGCCGAGCTTGATCAATGTTGGCACCTGAACACCAAAGTACAACACGGCACCAAATGCCACGCCGAGTACAATTCCTAAAATTCCCAACATCGGACGAAAAACAATCACACCAATCAAGATACCGAAGTTGTAGAGCAACGGCGCAATTGCAAATGCAAAAAACTTTTTCTGTACTTGCGAAAATGAACTGAGCAAACTGGCCAGTCCAAAAAGAAACGGTGAGATCAACATGATACGCGAATATAACACCAGGTGTATCTGTTCTATCCCATTGAACCCCGGCGCAACAATTCGTGTCAGCCACGGCATTGCCACAATCAACACTAGCGATAATACTGTCATGCCGATCATGTAGACAGAAAAAATACTGTTCAAAAATCGTTTGAAGCCATTGTTGTGTCCGTCCTCTTTTTCTTGTTCGATGTACTGCGCGATGAATGGAATCAGCACTGTCACAGAAAACAGACAGCCGAAGGAATTATAAATAAAATCCGGGATGCGAAAGGCGGCGTAGTAGGTATCAAGATTGGCTGATGGTCCAATCAAAGACGCCAACAGGTGATCGCGCAACAGTCCCATGACTTGCGAAAGGAAGGAAAAAACAGCAAGAACCAGGGCGGCCTGGTTCATGGTAAAAAGATCGCGATTCAAGAATTTGATTATTTTCGAAACCATACGAACGATTTATTTTTTGCTCTTTGTTGAAGTAGTTGTAGTGGTAGTTGTTGTCACTGGTGTAGTTGCTGGTGCAATTATCGCTGTGCCGTTTTGAAGACGCTGAATCTGTTGATCTACTCCTTGTACTTGTGGGAATTTAAGTTTGAAATCTTGCAGTGCGGCAATAGCCTGATCTTTCTGTCCTGCTATTTCAAGCGCGCTAATGTAACTGAGGTAGTCATTAGGATTGGTTGGAGCAAGATCGCGAGCGCGAGCAAATGCGTCGATAGCGGCAGGATAATTCTTAACTTGCAAATTGGCCTGTCCAAGCAACAAATATCCTTGATCATCAAATGGTGCTGCTTGAGTGTATGCGGTCAGTTCTGTCACTGGCGCAGTGGCATCCCCTCCTGCTTGTTCGATTTGAGCTTTCAACACAAACGCATCGAGATAGTCTGACTTCAATGCAAGTGCTTGAGCAATGTAATTTAAAGCCCCTGCACTATCTTGTTGCGTCAGCGCAAGTTGTGCTTGATTGAGCAAGAATACAGGATTGTTCGGACTGAGTTTCTCAGCTTGTGCGGCGGCAGTTTTTGCATTTGTATATGCCTGAGTATTTTGAGTACTCGCAACAAGCTGATAGACCTGACTTAGCGTGAGCCAATTGTTTGCACTGCTTGAATCAAATGCCACCGCTGCTTGAGCACTTTGTTCTGCTTGAGAAAACGCCGTTTGCAGCTGACTCTTGTCAGGATTTGACTGTCCCGCAAGACTGGTGAACTCGCTGGTGAAGAGTTGTGCGCGAGTGGTGTAGTAGATATCATCCGATGAAAGCATGATGGCTTTATCCAAGCGTGATTGCGCAGTGTATTGATCGGTGGCAGCGATAGCACGGTTGTAATAAATAAGACTGGCGAAACGATTGCCACTGAAGTAGACAGCGGTGAATCCTGCCATGGCCGCAATAACGATTGCCAAGATAGCGAAGAAGCTAGTGCGAGGGTCTTGCAAGTAGTCAATAGAGATGAGCTTGGTGCGACCAACCAGTGTCGATACGCCGAGCAACAACCCCAGATACATAAATCCAAACGTGATCAAGACCAGTCCTGGAGATGCGAACACGATCAAACAGACAAATGCCACAAGCATAATGACAGCAGTAACGGCAATGAAGCGGCTGAAACGATCGGGGAACTGATAGCCGAAAAGTTTAAATCCGTGAATAAGCGCGATCACCAGCAATGCAACCAGGAACAATATCGGCAAGATACCGTTGGTAGTAAATACTGATTGCAAGAAACTATAGCCAGTATCGAAAGAAGTGTTCCAAAATACTGTGCCGTTGATAGCGAGAGGATGATAAAGATTCCACATGTCCGCGTAGCGACCAGCACCGGCGCCAAAGACTGGATTGTGTGCTAGTGTGGCACGCATGACGTGAGTAGTAGTGGCAAATGAAGGACGAATATCGGTAAATGACACACCGGCAGAGTTTGCCAGACTTGCGCCAATTGAACCGCTACTGAGGAAGAAGAACAATCCTACCAACAATGAAATAAATGCCATCAGCGGAAAATGCTGTGAGTCAGCTTCAGCAATCTTTTCATCAATGTCTTGCTCGTCAACACTTTTTGTGAACATTTTTGACAACGATCGTTCAACGGAAGATTTGTAGACGAACACCAACAGTGCTGAAACGATAGTGATGACCCAGGCGGTTTTGAAGTTTAGAAATACCAACACCACCAATGAAAGAATGACAGCAAAGAATGACAGCTTTTTGAAAAAACCTTTTGGCATCAATACTTCGAACATCAACAATGCCAGCAAGAACGTGAAGATCACAAAGTATGCAAAGTCCACCCACGAACCAACGAGTGTGCCTTGTGTCGTGACATGTGAAAGATACTTAGCAACAAAAGGAACATGTTGTGAAGCATACAATACTACTTGTAAAAATACCGTCAGTACTGACCCGGCAAATGCTGCCAAGAAAAGTTGCACCAAGCGACGTTGATCGCGTGCAAATGAAGCAATCAGAAATGTGAATAAGCCGATCACCAATACAGTTGCAAATGAGTCAACTGCAAATCCTCTACCCCACAGCGACACACTAGTGTTGCTGGATGTCAGCGCACTGACTAAACTAAACAATACCCATCCTCCCAGAGCCAAAAATGCCCAGTGCTTGGGAATCTTGAAAGATCCTTCGAGAAACTGAGCAACAAGCCATAATGAGAAAGCCATGAACACCCCTATGTAGAGGATAACTGATTTTGTGGCACCAAGCCCGCCGATCGTTGCTGGCAGGAAGAAAAACGGAAGCAGTACACAAAGTCCGGTAATAATGCTGAAAGAAATATTGTTAAATTTGTGAATGGTGTTTTGATACATAATGCTCATATGATACCCTATTTTCTGTTTGTAAAAAAGTCCTTAGATTGCGACTATGTTAACAACTCGTCCCGGCACCACAATCACTTTCTTCACGGACATGTTTTGAAGAAATTCTTGAATGCGAGGAAGTGCCAGCGCGGCCGATTCAATTGTCTGTTTTGTTGCATCGGCCGCCATCGTCAGCTCCGCTCGCACCTTGCCATTGATCTGCACACCGATCGTAATCTCATCGTCAACTAATAATTTTTGGTCATATTTTGGCCACAAAGAAACATGGATCGATTTTTTCTCTCCAAACAAAGACCACAACTCATCGGTTATGTGCGGCGCGAACGGCGCAAGCAGTTGCAAAAAGATTTTGAAATCTTTTTCACTGACTTCTGATTTTTCAAATTCGTTCAAGCAAATCATCATTGATGACACTGCAGTGTTGAATGCAAACTTTTCAATATCTTCTGAAACTTTTTTAATTGTCTTGTGCAAGATTTTTTTTGCAGCCTGAGAAGAAGTAGTAGAAAGTTTTTCTTTTAATCTCCAGACACGTTCGATAAATCTGCGTGAGCCGATGATACCATCCGTACTCCACGGCAAATGCGACTCAAACGGACCGAGAAACATTTCAAACATGCGCAGTGAATCAGCACCGTAGCGCTTCACCACTTCGTCAGGATTGATAACATTGCCCCATCGTTTCGACATTTTTCGTCCGTCAGCGCCGCCGATCAAACCTTGATTCCTCAATGCTTTAAACGGTTCTTTGGTCGGCACATAGCCCATATCGTATAAAAATTTATGCCAAAAACGACTGTATAATAAGTGCCCTGTGGCATGCTCTGCGCCGCCGACATACATATCGACATCTCGCCAGTAGTCCACCGCTTTCTCCGCTGCAAATACTTTGGCATTGTGCGGATCCATATAGCGCAAGAAGTACCATGAAGAACCCGCCCAACCCGGCATAGTATTGGTCTCATACCCTGCTTGCAACCAGCTCTTCACACCGGCCAATGGCGACTCACCATTTCCAGACGGTGTGTATGATTTCACATTGGGAAGTTCAAGCGGCAGTTGTTTTTCTTTGAGCGGAATAATTATGCCGTCAGCACGATGTACCAGAGGGATCGGCTCACCCCAATATCGCTGACGAGCAAAAATCGCATCACGCATTTTATATTTTGTGACCAATGTTCCTTTTACCTGAGCAGTGATTTTTTTCTTATCAACAAGAGGTCGATCAATGATCGGCAAATGATATTTTGTCGCGAAGATATGATCTCGTTCGTCATGTTGCGGTACGCCCATCACTGCACCGGTTCCATATGATGCCAGCACGTAGTCAGCAATCCACACAGGCACCTCTTCGCCATTGATAGGATTGATTGCAACAATACCTTGAAGTTGTATGCCGGTATTTTCCTTCGCGGCCTTTATGTATTTTTGTACCGCGGACCAATTAGTAATAGTATTTTTCCAATCTTGCACAAGCTGGTGTTCTGGCGCAATGACAATATATGTCACACCGAACAACGTGTCGACACGAGTCGTAAACACTGAGACAGAGGCAAATTCAGACAGATCATTTTTTATTTTAATCTGAAATTCTATTTCTGACCCCTCGCTTTTCCCTATCCAATTCTTCTGAATTTCCTTTATATTTGTTGGCCAATCAAGTCCATCAAGATCTTGCGCCAGTCTGTCGGCATATGCAGTGATGCGCATGAACCACTGCCGCATTGATTTTTTGATCACCGGATAGCCTCCGCGTTCTGACACCGAACCGTCTGGACCGTCGACGATTTCATCATTGGCGAGTACTGTTCCCAACGCTTCACACCAGTTCACTTCAGCAAAGCCTTCGTATGCCAGACGATAGTGCATGACAATATCTTGCTGTTCCAGAGCAGAAAAACTTTTCCATTCTTTGGCGGAGAAAAATGGCACATTACCGTTGGTGACTGCTGCTACATTTTTATTGCCGCTTTTTTCAAATGTTTCAATAAGTTCTTCTATGGTGCGCGCTATATTTTTCTTCGAGTCATACCATCCCTCATAGAGTTTCAAGAATATCCACTGCGTCCATTTATAGTATTCAGGTCGATGAGTTGAGACTTCGCGTGACCAGTCGTATGAAAAACCGATGATCTCAAGTTGTTTTTTATACTGCGCAACGAGTTTGTCAGTGAAAGGCCCTGGATGCTTTTTAGTTTGTATTGCGTATTGTTCCGCCGGCAAACCAAAAGAATCAAATCCCATCGGGTGCAAGACATTGAAACCGTGCATGCGCTTCATGCGCGCATAGACGTCACTGCCGATATAGCCGCGAGGATGGCCGACATGCAATCCTGCACCGGAAGGATACGGGAACATATCGAGCACATACATTTTTTCCTTTTTGGCTATCTTATTAGTTTGGGGATTTTCAGTTTTATAGGTTTGAGCAATTTCCCACTCTTTCTGCCATTTTTTCTCAATCTTGAGGTGATTATACACCGGAGCTTTTTTTGGCTTCATATATATGCATTTTTCCATAAAATGCGCTTTATAGCAAACGAGAATTTATGCGAACTTTTTAACTGCCGTCCAAATCAGGCTGCCCAATGCAATTGCCAAAATCACGACCTTCAAAAGATTGTTAGCATCGGACCAATAGCGCAGTGAGGCAATAAACAGTGACAACACGCCACCCCAAGCAAATGCCAGTGATAAAACAGTATTTTCTAACAGTGTGCCGCAGACAATACTTATAGCACCGAGTACTACAAGCGCAACAAAAATTGTACGATCATATTGTTTTTGCGCGACATCGTACTGCTGTTGTTTTGTGAAATCAGGATTGCAATATCCTTGCGGCGCCATCTGATTCCATTGTCCACCAACAGCAACACAATTTTGTTCATTGGTAATAGCTGGCACTACTTGCGACTGAGAAAAATAATTATTGTAGTCAGGCGCTTTGTATACCAATGACAATGTGTAATTAAAAAATAAATTCATGACAATCACGATTCCCATGATCAGTGACCACTTTATGAGCGATGAAGATTTTTTGTGTTGTTCCATGGATGAAGTATAGCAGAATTCCAAATTGACATAGTTAATGGTAAGGAGTAGTCTGAAGAAAACCGAACATTATGAACAATTACTACAAAGAAGATGATGATGATGAATTAGTTCAGATCAAAATTAACGACGACGTTTGGCGTGCTAAAAGTTGTCATTCAGAATTAAAAGCATTGTATAGAAAGTACCTTTTACTTAGAGAAAAAATAAGAGGGACATTATACACTGTTACAGGACAAGGCGATCCTGTTTCTTTCGGGCTGTATGATTCGTCTACGAAGAAAATTATCATTTGGGACAGGGCGGCAAGATTTGCTTAATCATTCTCAAAAAATATCCCCTTCTCATAATAAATGAGGAGAGGATATTTTTATTTTTTCTCCACCACTGATTTCACGAATTCTTGCAAACTTGCGCCGACGGCATTCAATGCTGTGAGAAATGGCGAGTTGTTTGTCAGATGCGGGTGAGTGTCCAGTTCGATGAACCACGGCTTGCCGCGGCTATCAACAATAAATTCACTTTGCGAATAATCTTTGGCGCCAAAATGAGTGTGCAGTTTTTTTGCCAGCTCGGCCAGCACACCACGCTCGTCGGTGCTAAATCCTCCATGCAGTTTCGTATATTCTTGTTCGCCTGCACGCATTTCATGAGTCAGTGTGCCGCGTGATGATGAGTGCACCTCCACCACTGGTAGTGCATATGTTTCTTGATTGCGGAAATCATCAATCACCCCAACCGCCGCTTCCCTGCCCTGAATGTATTGCTCGGCGATAAATGGCACACCTTCAGAAATACTTTCATCAACAAATTGAGACAGTTCAAGTGGTGTGAATGCAAAATGAGTGTGTACTGACCCTCCTCCTGACAATGGTTTCAAGACCCACGGTGGTGCCATAGTTTTATAAATTTTTTGTGTCACTTCTGACACTGATTCATTTCCTTCCGGGATGATCAATACTGAAGTTGGTGTGTCGATACCGAGTTTTTTAGCATGTTCTTTGGCGCGCTGTTTATCAAATGCCAGTTCTGCGACTTGCGATGACGCGCCTGTGTACGGAATAGCATTGATATCAAGCAGTGCTTGAATTTGCCCATCTTCACCAAACTCTCCATGCAGTGCGTTCCACACCAGATCAACGTGATTTTTTGCATCCTCTAAGCCAGTCGGAATACCTTTGATATGAAGTACTCCGTCTTTATCAAGCAACATGTCTATCGCTTCAAGTCCGGCATCGTAGAGCGCGCGCTGAACATTGGCGCCAGTTTTAAGCGATATGTCATATTCAGAACTGACTCCTCCGCGGAGAATACCGATGCGTTGCATGACTACAGTATATCAAACAATAGAGAAAATTATTTAATTTGCCACCTTATAATTTGGTCGAGCACTGCCACAGTCGTCGTAACCGGATGATGTGAGCCAGACATCATTGCCGGTGTTGGTAAGATTAGATGAGGATTGATTTTCTAACGTAGCATAAAGAGCATAAGTAGTAGCCTGAGCATTATTATTACTGCCGTCACCATAAACATTGCTCAAATACAAATATCCGTTGTTATAACAAGTGTCTGCACCACTTGGATCTTTTGGAAACGATGACATAAACTGAGTCATCTTTGGTTCCTGGGCAAGACTGATTGATATGAGAAAGTCAACCGCCGGCCACGCAGAAGAGGGGTATCCGCCATACTGATCGTAATACATTTCTAACGCTGTTTGTATCTGATTCAGGTCTTCCTTGCGTCTGGCATCGCGAGCTTTTGCCCGCGCACTGTTTAGTGACGCTAAAATAACAGATGCCAGAATGCCGATGATTGCAATGACGACAAGGAGTTCAATCAATGTAAAACCTTTCGAGAGAGGTATTCTGCTTTTCATACTATAAAGTATATCACTTCACAGCTTTCTTTCTACGATCTTTGTGGAACGTCAATGCAAAGCGATGCGCTTCATTGTTTGCAAGCAATATGGCAAACTTATGTGCTTCGATTATTTCTTGCGAACCGGAGATGGATTTGGGACGGTGACGTTCATCTTTGGTCACGGCGATGACAGGAATTTCAAGTTGCAACTCTGCCAGCACTTCGCGAGCGACATTTGTTTGGATGATATTTCCGTCCACGACAATTGCAGACGGGTATGTCCACTCAGTGTGAGCTAGACGACGCACTAATATTTCGCGCAGCGCGCCGGCATCATTGGCTTTATCAAATCCTCGCACAATGAATTTACGATATTCATTTTTATTACTGGTGGCATTTTCAATCACCGTCATCACTCCCACCATGTGCTTGCCGGAAAGATGCGCGATATCATATGCCTCCAAACGAAAGACTATTTCCCCATCGGTTCGTTCAAGATCACGCTTGATCAGTGAAATATCCTGAATGTGCTCCAATGCAAACACTTTTTGTTTCAATACTTCCGCTTCTTCAAATTTTTCGATTTTTGCAGCAGCGATCATTTCTTTTTTCAACCCTTTGATCAATGATTGCAATTTCCCTTGCAAGATCAGTTTGATACGGCCAACATTTTTACGATATTCTTTTGTCGCTTCAGCGTTTGAAACATCTGGCGATAGCGCGATCTGTCGATAAAATGCTTCCTTGTCTTTTTGCGCGCTGGCACGATCACGAAATGGAAAAATGTGTCGAATAATTTTTAATGCTTCGCGAATGCTTGGACCACTGGGAAACGGTCCGAAGACTGCATCGTATGTTGTGTTAAATAAACCGAGTCGCGGCAATGTCACGGTCTTTGTACGCGTATCAATATCTTTTTGTCGCACCAAAATAATACGAGGATAGTCTTCTTTGGTGATAACCACACAATTGAAACTTTTGTCGTCTTTTTCTTTGGTGTTGTAGTACGGCTTGTATTTTTTAATAAGGTTGGCTTCCAGGATCAATGCCTCAAGCACGGTATGGGTAACTTCGTATGTTACGGTTGTGGATTTAAAGACCATGTCCACAATGTGAGCACCGCGAGTTTTGATCACATCAGGCGCAAAATATGAACGCACACGATCACGCAATGACGTGGCTTTGCCAATATACAAAATAGTACCCTGTGCATCTCGCCAGAAATACACGCCTGGCTCTGCTGGTAACTCCAACTTGTCTAACTCTTGACGTATCATAATACCGACGTATTATAACACATTCAATATATTATTCTTTTTTCAATTCATCAATAATTTCCTGCCAAATTTCCTCATCGGTTTTATTGTGATTGAAGATGGCATCCTCGGCAGCGAGAAAATAATCCTCCGTTTGTTTCTCTGAAAATACTATCGCGCCGGAATCCTCTAAAAGTTTTATCAGTGTTAGTTCATCTTGATCTGACCATTCTTTGTTTTTGTAGGTTTCAAATGCTTTTTGATAATCCGCCGGTGCTTCATTGGATATGTACCAACTCAGCAATGTTTGTTTTCCCTCTGCGGCATCACTGATGTAGTCGGCAATGTCATCTTGCAGTTGAAATGCCATGCCAATATTGACTCCGTATTCTTCCGCGAATAATTCCGCGTCTTCACCGGCACCTGCGGTCAACATGCCGAGATACAATGGATGAAAGAAAGAATACCGCGCGCTTTTCAGCTCCATCGTATCAAGAATCATGTCTTTTGATTGTGGGTATTGTGGAAGCGCACTGACATCGAGCATCTGTCCGTGAATGACTTCTGAAATCGCTCGCGCAAACTGACGTGTCGTTTCGTCTATAGTATATGGCTCAATCATTTCCATTTCAGCAATGCATTCATACGCCCATGCAAGCAAAAGATCACCGAGCAGAATGGCGAGAGCTCTGCCGATTTCAACACTATTGTATTGTTTTTCCAAATGACGATGCACTGTCAATGTGCCATGTCTGACTGCTTCATTGTCCATGACATCATCATGGACCAAACAAAATAAGTGCAACAGTTCTATGGCGGCATAGAGCGGAAAAATATCCTCCCCACCATCCTCAACCGTGTATCCGACATACGCCATATATGGTCGCAGTCGTTTTCCACCGCGCGCATAGGTATCAACATACGAAACAATGTTCGATATCGATTCTGTATTACTATAGCCAATAAATGCCGTACTTTTGTTTTTCAAAAAAATGAAAAACTGTTGATCAAACCATTCTTGAAATTCTTTTATTGTCATCATGCATACATCATAGAAAATGATGTATCAAAACTATCCAAAGTTTTTCTAAAGGAAAAATAAATCCTTATTTCAATATTTTTTTCAGATAGGTGCCGGTGTGCGAATATTTATTGTTGGCGATATCTTCCGGTGTGCCTTTGGCCACAACTTTGCCGCCATGCACGCCGCCTTCCGGACCGAAGTCAATCAACCAGTCTGCTGCTTTGATCAGGTCGAGATTATGTTCAATCACCACAACTGTGTTTCCTTTCGCAACTAGTCTGTTCAGTACGCCGATCAAATTTTTAACATCATCATAGTGCAAGCCAACAGTTGGTTCATCCAACAGATAAATTGTTTTCTCTAAATACGGACGATACAGTTCTGATGCAATTTTCACGCGCTGTGCTTCGCCACCGGAAAGTGTGGTCGCTGACTGTCCAAGCTTCACATAACCCAGACCAACATCTGACAATGTTTTCAAACGATCATACAGTGCCGGAATATCTCCAAAAAATTCCAATGCTTCTTCAACAGTGAGCTGCAGGATATCATAAATATTTTTCTTCTTGTATTTCACCACCAGTGTTTCTTTGTCGAAACGCTTTCCATTACAAACATCGCAGGTCACATAGACAGTCGGCAAAAAGTGCATTTCGACTGCAATCTCGCCGTTACCCTCACAGGCTTCGCAGCGTCCGCCTTTAACATTGAATGAGAAGCGATTGATCTTCCATCCGCGAAGTCGAGCTTCATCGGTTGCGGCAAACAAATCACGAATATGCGTGAACGCTCCAGTATAGGTGGCAATGTTTGAACGCGGAGTGCGACCGATGGCTGACTGATCAATCATGATAGCTCGCGCCAAATATTCGCTGCCACTAAATGAGGCGCAGTTAAATACTTTCGC
>DHXN01000015.1:33343-74361 GCA_002413705.1 Candidatus Nomurabacteria bacterium UBA5155 | reverse complement strand
CCGGTGATCGCCACCATGCGTCCCAGTGGCACTTCAATATTTTGATTGTGAATGTTATGTAGATTTGCTCCGACAATTTTGAGTGTGCCTTTATCATCACCGCGGCGTTTTTCTGGAATTTCAATTGATAATTCTTTACGAAGATATGCCAATGTGCGAGAACCGGAAGGATTGGTTTTTGCTTTCAATAAATCATCCAAATATCCTGAAACTACAACTTGTCCACCATGAACACCGGCCTTGGGTCCAATATCAATAATATAGTCGGATGCATAGATAGTATCTTCATCGTGTTCAACAACAATGATCGTGTTGCCGATATCGCGCAGATCTTCGAGTGTGCGAATCAAACGTTCATTGTCGCGTTGGTGCAAACCAATGGTCGGTTCATCGAGAACATACAGTGCTCCCACCAATCGTGAACCGAGTTGTGATGCCAAACGAATACGCTGTGCTTCCCCGCCGGATAGTGTGTTAGCAGTACGATTGAGCGCCAAATATTCCAACCCGACATTGAGCAAAAAGTTCAAACGATCTTCAATTTCTTTTGTCACCGCCACGGCCACTGACTTATCTTTGGGAGAAAGTTTAAGATGTATAAAAAAGTTGAATGCTTCTTCCACGGACATGGAAGTCAGATCAACGACGCTGATACCGCGTACCGTGCCATCTTTATTTGTAGAAGTTTCTCCAAGAAACACATTCAATGCTTCAGGACGAAGACGCTTACCATGACACGCATCGCATGGCTCAGTGCCGCCAAAAAATTTTGTGCCGATACCGTTACAAGCTGGACATGCGCCGTATGGGCTGTTGAATGAAAAAAGTCTAGGTTCAATTTCCGGGAATGAGAAGCCATCGTTCGGACAGGCAAATTTGCTTGAGAGCAAAAATTCTTGCAGCAAATCAGTGTCCATTGAAAAGTCCGGTGATGTACCAAATGTCACCTGCACCAAACCATCTGCTTCCAAAAGCGCGCGCTCTACCGCTTCGGATAAACGCAGCTCGGCATCACGAGGAGTATCTTTGAATTCATGCACTGCCAATTCATCAACAAGCACTTCGATGTTGTGGGCAGTGGTTTTGTTGAGTTCAATTTTCTCGCGAAGATTTTTCATTACTCCGTCCACGCGCACTGTCGAAAAACCTCGTCCGAGCAAGTCATAGAGCAGCTGATAGTATTCACCTTTTCTTCCACGCACTACTGGCGCAAAAATTTGAATGCGTGTGTCATTCCACTGCACACCCATGACCTCCTTTTGCTGTTTTTTGTTTTGGGCTTTGGAAAAATCTTTGATCTTATTCAAAATAAAGCCATTAATTTCTTCCATCGAAAGTTTTTGAATAAGTGTGCCGCAGACAGGACAGTATGCCTTGCCGACGCGCGCATACAGCACGCGAAGATAGTCATAAATTTCAGTGATGGTCGCAACCGTTGAACGAGGATTGTTTGAACGAGATTTTTGGTCAATAGAAATAGCTGGCGAAAGACCGGTGATCTCATCAACATCGGGCTTGGGCATCTGATTTAAAAATTGTCGCGCATATGAAGATAGTGACTCAACGTAGCGGCGTTGGCCTTCAGCAAATATCGTATCGAAGGCCAACGAACTCTTCCCCGACCCCGACATACCAGTGATCGCTATCATCGCATTGCGCGGCATTTCCACACTGATATTTTTCAGATTGTGAGTACGCGCGCCTTTAACAATAATACTTTCGGCTGCGGTTTCAGCTTTTCTCTTTCCTTTTTCCACGGCAGCAATTATACCACAAAATTCACTTTTCGACTATGGATTTATATATGTCCTTTCTCTCAACACCTTGATCTCATCACGCAAAATAGCAGCAGTTTCGAAGTCGAGCAGCTTAACGGATTCTTTCATTTCGTCTTCTTTCATCTTGATGAGCTTCTCGATTGGATTGCGCCTCCCTTTTTTGCCTTTCATGTCTTTTTCCAATTGAGCAAAGAGCGCGATATCAAGTGCCAGCTCCGCATTTACTGCCTTGCCGTGCTGACTTTCCATGGCTTGTGTAATATCCAAAATTTTCTTTTGAATTGTCGTTGGTGTGATGCCATGTTTTTTATTGTACGCCAGCTGAATATCGCGACGACGAGTCGTCTCTCTGATCGCACGATCCATTGAGCCGGTCATGTTGTCAGCATACAAAATCACACGACCGTTGGAGTTGCGCGCAGCACGCCCAATCGTTTGAATCAGTGACACTTCACTGCGCAAGAAACCTTCCTTGTCCGCATCCAAAATACCGATCAACGTCACCTCCGGCATATCAAGCCCTTCACGAAGCAAATTCACGCCCACCAAAATATCAAATTCTCCTTTTCGAAACGAGGTGATAATTTTAATACGATCGATTGTTTTGATGTCGCTGTGAATGTATGCAACTTTTATCTTTTTTTCTTTCACATAGTCAGTCAAATCTTCCGCCATGCGTTTGGTCAACGTGGTCACAAGTATACGACCGCCTTTAGCAATTTCTTTTTCAGATTCCTGAATAAGATCCTGCACCTGACCATGATAGTCGCCATGCTCCAAAATTGGTTTTACTTCGATCATCGGATCCACTAAGCCTGTCGGGCGAATGATTTGCTCGACAATATTGGTTGCATGCTCATGTTCATATTTACCCGGTGTGGCGGATACAAAAATAGTGTTACCGATACGTGCTTTAAATTCTTCAAATTTCAACGGTCTGTTGTCTTTGGCACTGGGCAAACGAAAACCAAAATCAACCAGTGTTTGCTTGCGCGATGCATCAGCCGCGTACATGCCTTGCAGTTGTGGCAGTGACACATGACTTTCATCGACAAATAATATAAAGTCAGGGCTGCCGTCGGCCTTGTGTGGAAAATATGAAAGTAGTGTTTCTGGTGGTTCTCCCGCCATCTTGCCTGACATGTGGCGAGAATAGTTTTCAATACCGGAACAATAGCCAATCTCACGGATCATGGCCAAGTCATAGGTGGTGCGACGCTTGATGCGTTCTGCTTCCAAAAGTTTCCCTTCGATTTCAAAATGTTTCAATTGCTCGTCGAGCTCGTGCTTGATCGCGCCGATGGCGCGATCTTTTTCATCTTCGTTGGTGATGAAATGTTTTGCCGGGAAAATAAAAATGGACTGTTCTTCTTTCAAAATACGCGCTGACACAGGATCGATTTTCAAAATACTTTTTACTGTCGTACCGGAAAATTCCACCATGTATTGGATCGTGTCAGACACCGGCATGATCTCAACTTTGTTTCCCAATGCGCGAAACTGCCCAGACGACAGATCGGTATTGTTGCGAGTAAAATGAATACTGACCAATCGCTCCATCGCCTCGGTGCGAGACAGTGTCATACCAACTTCAATTTTAAAATTTTTCTTTTCGTATTCAACCGGAGATCCCAGACCGTAGATGCAAGATACAGATGCGACAATAATCACGTCCTTACGAGTCAGCAGCGACTGAGTGGTAGCATGACGTAGGCGATCAATTTCTTTGTTGATCTGCGCATCTTTTTCGATATAGGTATCAGTGGTCGGCATGTACGCCTCAGGCTGATAATAGTCGTAGTACGAGACGAAATAGTGGACGGCATTGTTGGGAAAAAATTCCGCAAACTCTGATGCAAGTTGTGCAGCAAGTGTCTTGTTGTGGGCAATGACCAGTGTCGGTTTCTGCACCTGCTGGATGATGTTGGCCATGGTAAAGGTCTTGCCAGTACCGGTAGCACCGAGCATGGTTTGAAATTGCTCCCCCTTTTTAAGCCCATCCATTAAGCCTTTTATGGCTTTTGGCTGGTCGCCGGCCGGCTGGTAGTGATTTGACAGTTCAAATTTCATGTCTGCATTATACAGAAGTCGTCACAGCGTAGCTACTTAGATCGTATGCCGCATACGCAGCGTGACAAATTTTGATAGTCAGTAGTCCCGCTATGATGGCGAATATAATAAAATAAGTGTAGGTGTTTCTAATTTCAGGCATGACTATATTGTACTATTTTTTTATAAATTAAAAAATTTTTTAATCTCTTCTTTGAATAATTGCAGTTTATTTTCAGAGATACGACCCATGCGACGGAGAATGCGTTTTTGAGAAATAACTCTTATCTGATGAATACAGAGAGAAATAATTTCTCCTTTCCATTCAAACGATATATACCCTGCAACATCTTTAATTTTGGTAGACATAGGTACAACAAGAGCAATATTCGAACCTGAAATACTAATAATCAATCCTGGGCGAGTAAATGATGATCCTTTGCCATCAATTTCACTGCCTACATTTACACCAAACATAATCCAGCGAATTTCTCCGGCTCGAATATTTATATCTCTTTCTTCTTTATCAATTCTTTGTTTTACGAAGTTCCAATTTTCAAAATCTTTTATATACATCCGCACAGTGTACACAAAGTTGATAAAGAAATTTTAAATATTTAAAACCCCTCTTTCAAGGGGTTTTGGACGCCTAACGGCGACGGTATTTCCATATTATCATAATGGTAGTAGTACCGCAAAGCATGTTATTTTTTATAATATCCTTCCAAAAAATCTTTCTTATACTGATGAAACGTGTCATCAAAAAGTGACTCGCGAATGTTTTCCACGAGACGCAAAATAAAATGAAGATTGTGAATCGAAGCCAGTGTTGCGCCAGTCATTTCATCGCCGCGAAACAGATGTGCCAGGTATGCACGAGTATGATGAGTACAGGTGTAGCAAGTACAACCTTCTTCAATCGGCACAAACTGATCAACAAACTTTGCATTGCGAATATTCAAACGCCCCGCTGAAGTATGTAGCGTGCCGTGTCGTGCCATGCGAGTCGGTGCAATGCAATCAAACAAATCACAACCTGCCTCAACTGCATTGAACAAATCGAGTGGTTCGCCAATGCCAAGCAAGTGACGAGGCTTGTCTTCCGGCAGCAATGCGTTGACCCAGCCAACAGCAGTGCCGATATCTTCTTTGGTAAACGAACCGCCAATACCATAGCCATCAAAGCCTTCAGGAAAATCAGCAGTTGCAGCTAGCGCGCCCATGCTTCTTGCAGCTTCTTCGCGTAATTCTTGAAAGCGACCACCTTGTACCACACCAAATAATGACTGCTTTTTTTCTGGATCTAATTGTTCATGTCGTGCCAGACAGCGCTTCGCCCACTCATACGTTCGTGCCAATGATTTTTTTTGATATTCATACGGCGCAGTCGGACTGGTACATTCATCAAATGCAAAAATCATATCGGCACCGAGCTTCCATTGAATTTCCATCGAAGACTCCGGCGTAAACAAATGCTTGCTGCCATCCAAGTGCGACTTGAACATCACGCCTTCGTCAGTAACCTTGGCGAGCTGACCCACAGTTGCAGATTTATCAGAGACTTCATTTCCAGTTGCGATTTTGCTGACAGAATTTCCAAATGCGGCACCAAGTGAAAACGCTTGAAACCCTCCCGAGTCAGTCATAGTCGGACCGTGCCAATCCATGAATGGACCAAAACCTCCAGCCTTTTCCACAATTCCTTCTCCCGGCTGCAAATATAAATGATACGTATTGGCCAATACCACCTGCGCTTCCAAACTTCGTATCTGTTCTGCTGTCAGCGCCTTCACGGTTGCTTTCGTTCCCACCACCACAAATGCCGGCGTCTTGATCTCGCCATGCGCTGTTTCAATTACACCCGCACGTGCCAGCGTTCCCTCCAATTTCTTTTGTATCGTAAATTTCAGCATGTATATATGTTTGTTATAACACAAAATATCATAAATTTTTTCCTAACTGGGGCGCAATATAATAAGCCAATCACTATTGCCGGGGTATCCTTCTCCCCATATGTTGTTTGAAAGGCATGAGGGCTGTCTGCCGCCGTTACCTGGAGGCGAATTTTCCAATGCCGTATATAAAACAGCAACATCAGAATACGAAGGTCCACAGTAAGGACTCAAGTCCCATCTAGCATACCGATAAGTGCATTGCGAATTCCAATCGTCTCGTATATCACTTGTCTCTATAGGAACTTGACTGATATCGCCATCTGTCACCAATGGCTGCAAAAATTGAATCGTGGAACCATTCACAACATTTCCTCCTTGCCAATAACCCCAACATCCAGTGCCGCCAGGCGAAGATGGTGGATAGTCACCGTGATTGTTGTAATACAACTCAAGTGCCGTTTCAATTTGCTGCATGTCGGATATTCTTTTTGCATCACGAGCCCTGCTTCGAGCACTATTCAAAGAGGCGAGAATAACGGAGGCCAGAATACCAATGATGGCAATAACGACGAGGAGCTCGATGAGGGTGAAGCCTCGATAATTTTTTTTCATCTTACTGATAGTATATCATCGCACTATCACCCACTTCAACGCCTGCAGATTCACCGGCGCTTTTGCCAGCAGTCGTTGGAAAGGATCACGTGGGTCGGTCACAATTTTTTCAATCGTTGCCAGTGTTGCGGGAGTAGTGGTTTGCGAAGAGATCACATCGCCGACTGTAAACGGTACATCGCGAGGTAGATCCACTTCATACTCGCCATCGCCGCGTCCGATCAGTGTCACCGCCACACTGCTGCCGACCGCTGTGCCCGATGTCTGCTGACCTGGCGCACTGTATAAATACACGATCGCAGTATGCGTATCAGTAGAAGAAATAGTTCCCAATGCCACACTGCCGAATGCATACACGGTCATATTTTTTTTAATCCCCTCTGCACTACCGGCATCGATAGTCATCGTGTCATAAAAATTACGATTGGGCAGCGTCAGCACCGTTGCCAGTATTCCGGTTGGTGCGGGTGTGCGGCCGAGTTCTTGTTTTAGTGCCGCATTTTCTGATTGCAATTGTGTCAGTGTTGAAATTTCCGCGTCGTATGATGAAAGTGTTGTTTGCAATGCGGTAACTTTGCTGATCAATGCGCGTTTTGAAAGTAATTCATCAGCAACGACACCTCCATAGACCGGAGGAACGTGACTGATAATTCGCTTCACAAAAAATGTTGCCAAGATAATAAAAACGATCATGCTTACGGTGACGATGCCAATACGCGCCCATGCCGGCAAAAGCCAGACCGCGCCTTTTTTCACTTGTGGTTTATAACGAGGCATGATCTTCTATTGAAAGTAGTGTGATCTTATAATCATCAAATTGTTCCAAAATAATTCCCGTGCCGCGCGCCACCGCCGACAGTGGATCTTCGGCAATCATGATTGGCAGCTGTAATTCTTGCTGCAAAAGCAGTGCCAGACCGCGCAAGTTCGCACCGCCTCCCGTCAGCACAATCCCTGATTGCAAAATATCCGACACCATTTCCGGCGGCGCAGTTTCAAGCACTTCTTTGATACCAGTAACCAATAGTCCCACTGTTCGTGAAAATGCTTCACGAATATCTCCATCGGTCACGATCAACGCTTTCGGCAGTCCTGATACCAGATCGCGACCGCGCACTTCGATTTCCATATAGTCAGTTTCCATGGCAGAGCCGAGTTCAAGCTTCACATTTTCTGCTGTTCTCTCGCCTACCAACAATTTAAATTCGTCACGCAAATAGTCAATGACGCGAGCATCAAAGTGATCGCCGGCCACGCGCAAGTTCAATGAGCGAACAATGCCGCCGAGCGCGATCAGCGCAATGTCGGTTGTTCCTCCGCCAATATCAACAATAAATGAGGCTTCGGTCGAAAGCACCGGCAGTCTGACACCGATCGCCGCCGCCATGGCTTCCTCCACCAAAAATACTTCTCGCGCACCGGCGTCAATACCGGCATCATAGACCGCGCGAAGTTCGACATTGGTGATGCCTGACGGCACACCGATGACAACGCGAGGTCGAAAAAATTTCTTTGAAATTTTTTCGACCTTTCTAATGAAGTACGCCAACATTTCTTCCGCCATTTCAAAATCAGACACGACACCTTCAGAAAGCGGTCGCACGATTTTAATATGCTCCGGCGTCTTGCCCCACATTTCTTTGGCTTCGCGACCAATGGCCACGATCTGTCCAGTCTTTTGATTGACTGCCACGATACTTGGCTCATTGATGACAATGCCATGACCCTTCACATACACCAGTGTATTAGCAGTACCCAAATCGATACCGATATAATTTGAAAAACGCTTGTAGAGATTTTTGAACATACTATGCGTTTAGCATTGTGATCAATGCTTCAGTAGATAAGACCGTTGATTCAGATGAGTCACGTTTTTTATATTCCACGCCACCCTGAGCAAGACTGCGTTCTGACACCACGATGCGATGCGGCATGCCAAGCAAATCACTGTCAGCAAATTTTTCACCAGCACTCAAACCAACGCGGTCATCGAACAACACTTCGATATTGTGCTTGAGCAGTTCACTGTAAATAACTTCCGCCTTTTCGAACACTGTGTCGCCAAGTGCTACGAGATGCACCTTGAACGGAGCGACTGATTCGGGCCATACAATGCCTTTTTCGTCAGAAAGTACTTCAACGATCGTTCCCATCAGACGAGTGACGCCGATACCATATGAGCCCATGAATACAGGCACATCTGTTCCTTCGGCGTTTTTATAGGTAAGATCAAACGGTTCAGAAAATTTAGAACCAAGCGAGAAAATATTTCCCACCTCAATCGCCTTCTTTTCAACAAGCGTTGCTCTATCGATACCAAGCTCAGCAAGTACCTCATCCGTAAGCACTTCTTTATTTATGGCAATATTTTTTGCTTCATCAATATAAATAAGATCTTCGCCTGCCTCTGAGACAGTTTGAAACTCATGAGAATATTTTGAAAATGTTCCGCCTGAAGCGAATGTCATGTAAGTGAAATCTCCGAGTCCTACACGACGATAGACATTAGTGTATGCCTCTTTTGCTTTTTCATAAAAAACATTGTGTTCTGCTTCGTCTGCAGAAAATGAATACAGCGCTTTCCAATAAAATTCTCGTCCACGCATGATGCCAGACTTGCTACGAGTTTCATTTCGAAAAATAGTTTTGAAGTCGTACGGATACAATGGAAGATCTTTGTACGAGCTTACAAAATTTTTTACGATATTTGAATATGCTTCTTCGTTGGTAAAAGAAAGTCCAACCTCAGTACCATTCTTAAGCGTTGTCTTAAACCAGTTATCGACAACATCATCACTCCAGCGATTTGTTTTTTCCCACACATCCTTGCTTTGCAATGCAGAGGTTTTCATTTGAATGCCACCAATAGCATTCATTTCCTCCTTTACAATACCGATGATCTTTTCCATTACTCGGTAGCCGAGCGGCAATATTGAATAGACTCCCGCCATTTCCTTGTGAATATAGCCAGCTCGAATAAGAAGCTGGGCATTTTTGGCCAATTCGTCTGCTGGGTTGTCCTTGCTGGTTTTGGTGAAAAGCTGTGTTTGTCTCATAAATCACTTACATAGTGCCATAAAAATGCCAATAAAAAAAGCCTTTGGATTGTAAAATCCAAAGGCTTTATGTGTCGCTATCTTTCACCTTCTTCTTTTATTACACTAATTATGACGCAGATAAAGGCGATAGTTATGGACGCGGCTTTGGTCCATGGTGGAGCTTCTACTAAAAGGGCTACTATAGTCAACAAAATAGTAAAGATTGCTAGAAATTGGAAAGTTTTCATATTGATTTTTTAAGGTTTTGAACTGATTTTTTATTTGATCTTATAATAGCACATTTTACATATAAAGTCAAGGCATCAGCCTTGTCAAAACGCCTTATGAATGCTATATTTACGGCTCGTCATTTGGACGAAATTATTCAGTTATTAAGGTCGGGTTTGAACCCTTCCTGCTACAGATTGTTATGAAAACTATTAACTCACAAGACCTCATGGAGGCAGGTGTCCACTATGGATACTCACGTACTCGTCGTCACCCTACTAACAGTGGGCTTATTTACGGAACAAAAGACAAGGTGGATATTATCAACCTCGATAAGACTATTCCTCAGATTGAAGCTGCGGCTAATTTCCTGCAAGGACTTGGCGCTGCCGGTAAGACAGTGCTCTTCGTTGGTGTAAAACCAGAATCACGCAATGCCATTCACGAAATCAGCAGTCTGCTCAAGCAACCCTACGTGACAGAACGTTGGATCGGCGGCATGTTGACAAATTTCCCTGAAATCAAACGTCGCATCAACAAGCTCGAAGACATGCGTGAAAAGAAAGCCTCAGGCGAATATGCAAAGTTCACTAAAAAGGAACAGCTGCTGATGTCTCGTGAAGAAGAGCGCCTCACAAAATATTTCGGCGGCATGGTTGGTGTAAGCAAACTTCCTGACGCAGTATTTATCATCGACTCAAAAAAGGAACACATCGCTGTGGCTGAAGCTCGCAAGAGTAACATCCCGGTGATCGCTATTGGTAACACTGACTGTTCTATTCGCGGCATCGACTACCCTATCACTGCAAATGACAGTTCTGCTTCTTCTATTGCTGCAATTCTTGGTATACTGAAAGACGCATTTCAAGGCTAGTATTTGAAGCAACTGCTCTTAAATAAATTTATTAATTTCTAATTCTTAAAAAATATGATCACCACTGAACAAGTAAAAGAACTTCGTGATAAGACAGGCATCTCTGTGATGCAGTGCCGTAAAGCGCTGGAAGAAGCCAATGGCGACATGGAAAAAGCCATCATCATTTTGCAAAAGAAAGGTGGTGAAGCTGCTCAGAAGAAAGGAGGTCGTTTGGCGGCCGATGGTATTGTCGTGATGCGCACTGATAACAAGCGTGTCGTTACTGTCGTGTTGAACTGCGAAACTGACTTCGTGGCAAAAAACGAAGACTTCATAAATCTTGCAAACAAACTTGCCGACATGGCATGGGCTGAGGGTGTTGAGAAAATGCAAGAAGCTTCGGCTGAAATGATCAATGCCGTGGTATTGAAAACTGGCGAGAACATACAGCTTGGCGGTGCTGAAGAACTCAGTGGCGAAGTCGTCAACGGCTACACACACTTTGATAACAAGTCAGCCGCAGTGGTCACGCTTGCCGGCGGCACACCAGCAGTGGCAAAAGATATTGCCATGCATGTTGCGGCAATGAAGCCGGCATTCTTGAGCAGTGATGACATCTCGGAAGAAAATCGCGCCAATGTAAAAGCGGTCATGGAAGCTGAAGTTGTCGCACAAAGTGAAGGCAAATCTCAGGAAATCAAAGACAAGATGCTTGAAGGCAAGATCAATGGTTTCTTTGCGGAGCAAATATTGCTCAACCAGTCATTCTTCAAAGTTCCTGAAAAAACGATCGAACAGTATGCCAAAGACAACGGCGCGACAGTTCAGAAATTCGTTCTTTATACTATCTAATACTTTTAGATGATTACTACGTTGCTTATTGCCCTCATCATTCTTGTTATAGCGCTGTGGATCAGCACCATGGCATTGTGGTGGCGAAGTGTTCAAGAGAAACCGATCAAAATAATCAAACGAGAGGATGTCGTATACAGATGGAACAAAGCTGCTCGCATTGCGCGTCGCAGCTGGTATGAAAGTCAGCGTTATAGCAAAAAAGCAGTGTCGTGGGGAAATGAAAAAGTGACCAACGCATTTGTTACGGTCTTTCCGAAATCCAAGCCAGCATTTGTTGAAAAAGATTTATTGACTGGTTTGCAAGACGGCCCCTCATCGTACTTCCTCGCCAGCCTTTCAAAAACAAAGAAAAAGGCTCGTAATGCGCTCCGGATAAAAAAAGTTGAGCATTTGTCAGAAGAATAAAAATCTGTTATCCTAGTCGTACCAAAACCCTAGGGTAATGTATGCCGGTTTAGCTCAGTTGTAGCGCGGTTTTGTTCTCCATTTATAATTATATATTATTATTTCCTGAGAGCCGGTTTAGCTCAGTTGGTAGAGCAACGCTTTTGTAAAGCGAAGGTCGTCAGTTCAAGTCTGACAACCGGCTCTCAGGAAAGAATTTGAAAAGAAACTTATAAATGGAGCTTGAAAGCAAAGGCCCCGCAAACTGTCGTCCAACCTGAAACCGGCTCCAGAGAAAATGTCCCACATGTGGGACATTTTCTATTTTCTCTAGTGATTTATTTTATAAATCGACAACACACATTGTGACGGCGTTGTCTGTGAAAACACTTCCCTATCCTTTGCTGCAAGCTCCGTCAGCAGTGCTTGTTTATCGGCCTTACAATCATGATAGTCGGCGCAACCGAGTTCAAGACTGCAGCTGTCCAGTGCGATGTAGTCATTATCCTGACGAAATAAATTATATTTCGCATATGCATCGTTCCAATCGATATAAAGATTGTGAATCAACAACACATCGGTATATGCAAAAGTATACGGTGTGGAAGAAAGAATACGCGCTTTCGGTGCGGTCACCAAATACGTGTTGAATGCGTACAAGATCGGATCATCCGCTGATGCATTGCTGTGCAACAGCGCGGGAGCATAGACCATAAAAGCTGCAATAAAAAATATTCCGAAAAATAATAATTGCGGCAGTTTAAAGTATTCCAATATATATACCACGCCGACACCGCTCAGAATTGCGATGTACGGCAAGAATGCCAACACGAAACGAAGCTCTTTGTGTTGCTGATAAAAGAAATATCCACCGACAACGACGACTGCGGCAGTCAGTGCTATTACCCCAGCATGTCGATACTTCTTTTTCCAACACAATGCCATAGGAACTAGTGCGAGAATAAAAAATGGATCTTGTTTTAATAACTCAATGAAATAAAATAGTACTCCTTTGTTATAGAGGCTGGGATACTGACCTATATTGATAGTGGCTTCGATGAATGGCACAAATGCATTGCCATAGATGTAATAATTGACCACAAGAAACGGTATTACTATCGCCATAAATCCCCCACCGAATATAAACAATTGTTCAATCGTTGCGGCAATCCGATCATTCCATTTTTTCTTTCCAGATTGTTGAAAAATTTTGGCAATGATACTCACTGCGCCAACAATGAGCAAAAGCCCTTGCGGAAAACGAAACATGAACGCGATTGCGGCAAATAATCCGCTCAAAAAATACTGTTTATTTGTCGTCGCTTTATACACCAGGAAAAGTGAGAGTAGAGCAAAAAAAGCCGAAGTGATATCAGTGATCGGCACGCTACTGTATCTGAAAAATATCGTACTGCTTGCCAGAAGCAGTGCCGCAATAGTACCCGATCCTTTACGAACCTCTTCTGCAAAAAAATAGACGAGTGCCAGCATGCCGGCACTGACCAGTATGCTAAAGATTGTACCAAATGTATAAGGATTGAGACCGATCTTCCAAGCCAACCCCAAGATAAATGGCAGACCTAGTGGACGCAGCACTTCCCATGCCCCCACCGTGCCGTGTGAAAAAAGATATTTACCCATGCCGATATATACTGCCGCATCCCATTCAATTACAGCATGATGTTGCAATGTCACCATTCTGATAATGACAAAGAGTAAAATAACGGTGACAATGACCCAATATTTTTTAAAAAAATTTTTAATGATGTTCAACATGGTCATGAAAGACAAAAAATTTATATCCGAAAAAGTTAGTACACATACCGATCGCCACACTCACCGCCGCACTGATGTTACCAATAAGAATACCGGAAAGTGGGGTATGAATTCGCAGCAGGTGAAATATACCAACAGAGATACCACCGCTGAAAATAAACGTACCCGCGGTAACAGCGACAAAGCGCCCCAGACCTCCATTTGATTGTTTATGTCTGAAGGTAAAACGACTATTGAAAAAGAAACTGTTAGTCGTGGTAATAGCAAATGTGAACACGCTGCATATAATGTACTGCCACGATGTTTCGAGTCCAATAATATAATATGCGAAAATATTAAATACTGCAAAACCAAGTGCGGTATTAAATATGCCGACGGTAATAAAACGTCCTATTTCTTTGAAAAGCTCTGTGGTAAGCTTTTTCATACTAGTGCTTCGTTGCGCTCACTGGTTTTTTTACAGGTGTGGCAGGTAACAATTTTTGCAAAGCAGCAAGAGTTTGAAATCCGCTGTATGTCTTACCGTCGAGTACCAGTGTCGGCAATGTCTTTGGCACTTTGTAGACACTGATCAACGCTCGAATCGTCGAACTATCAAGTCCAGCATCGAAAGAGTACACGCGAACATTCGGATATTGCTGTCGCAATGCATCAAGAACATATCCCTGGTTCAAACAATCAGTACAAGTGTTGTCATTGCTGTAGAAATATAAAATAGTGACAACACTTTGTTTACAGCGAGTACTGATCTGTTTTGTCAGCAAGAAATCTTTCACCTCTAACACGCTATATTGCTGCTTCAATAAATTGAGCTGCGTTTGATCGCTGAAGTTTTGCTCGCCGTAGGTTATTTTGTCAGCCAGATTTGAAAGTTCGCTTGCAAGTTCATCATTGGAAACACTGTCCTGACATGAAGACTGTTGTAACAATTCAAATTGTGTTTCAGAAGACATGACATCTATCGTCGCTTGATTTTGCGCTTTGATGATTTCATTTATTTTACGATTGTTAAAATAAATACTGGCATACCAGGCAAGCGCAAAAAGAGCAACAGTGATGAGAAGTGCAATAAAATATTTACTAAATTTTTTCATATGTTATCTCCATGCTGGCTGACCACGTCGTGCTATTGTATTCCATACCGCTTTCAAAAGCCAGAATGGCGCGATAACACTGTAGATCAGAATATATGCAAGAATGTGCCAATCGAATCCGTGACCTTGTTTATTTAAACGAGTGCCGGCGACGATAGAAAAGATTATTAACATATATAAGAATATTGTCACAAAAAATACTGTCTGCGTGTTGATATAAAACCAATCAAAGTGCAGGTGCGCCACGCCGCCGTGAGTAAATCCTGCGATACTGTACACGGTGATCTTCTTGATAACAAGAAGAATTGCATCATACAGAAATACCAACGACAAATACACGACCGCAATAATGGAGATGACACCGGACGGGAGCGTAAAGAATGAAAAGTTCAAGTATTCTGGATTAAAAATAAGATGACGATAGTCCATCGTGTTCTGAATGAATCCATAAATCCATCGCAATCGCTGCACATAGAGTTTCTTTACCGTGTTTGGAGAACGAGTGTAAACAAATGCATTGACGCAATGCTCGATCTGCAAATGATTTTCTTGCATACGATATGCAAATTCTTGATCTTCAGTGTTGTGTGCTTTGCGAAACGCGCCGATCTTCGTAAACATATTTTTGCGGAATAATGAAAATGGTCCGGGTGTGACATGAATCGCGCCGAGCAATGACAACATTTTTTTATTGTACGTACTCATGTTGTACTCGATGCGCTGCGCATACTGCAAAATATTTTTTGGCTGATCAACGATCAGTGACGGGGTAATCGCCATTGCCTTTGGGTTGGCCATGAACATGCCGATCATGCGGCGCAATGCGTCGGGTGCGACAAAAGAGTCAGCATCAAGACCTCCGATAATTTCCGCATCAGTATTTTCAATACCGAAATTTACTGCGGTATGTTTGCCGCCATTTTCTTTGTGAAAGATGCGCACGCGAGAATGGTTCTTGTATTGTGAAAGCTCTTCCCATGTTTTATCAGTGCTGCCATCATCGACTGCGATCACCTCCAATAACTCCGGCGGATAGTCCAGTGCCAAAATTGAAGCAATTGTGCCGTGAACGGTTTTTTCTTCGTTCCAGCAAGGCACGATAATAGCCACTTTAGGGGGATTGACCAAGTCTGGCAAAGGCTCGTTTTTAAGCTTTTTAATCTCTTTAAAATGGTCAAAAAAGGTCACTAAAAAGAAGACCTGTACGTAAACAGCCAAAAAGATCACGGTATAGGTCAGAAATTCCGGAATAGTCATAGCGATGTGTTCTAGCACTCTAACACAAAGAGGTTGTTTTTTCTAGCCTGAAAATAAGGTATAATTGTGCCATGGAACCACAAGAAACAACGCCTAAAAATGAAACAAATAAGCCCGCTGTCACTATCGCTGCCGCAATTATGACCAGTGCGGCAATGATCGCGCTTGCACTCATATTGATATTGCACCCAGCAAACAATAGTGGGAATAACGCTCAGCAACAAGCAGCCCCAACTACACCAACCACTATCCCTGCGGCTATCGCAACACTTCGCCCTGGTGATATGAATCATGTGCGTGGTGATCTGAGCAAAGCGCAGGTATTAATTTTCGAATACTCTGACAGTGACTGTCCTTTCTGTGAACAATTTCATCCGACACTGCAGCAAATTGTAAGTGACTATCAAGGAAAGGTTGCATGGGTCTATCGTTACTTCCCTCTCACCATTCATCCAAACTCACACACTGAAGCAATTGCAATGCAATGTGCCGGACAGCTCGGCGGCGCGAAAGCATTCAATAGCTATCTCGATACCGTCATCAATGTCACCCTCAACCCTGATCCGAAAAGTGATCAAATGCTCAACACGTTTGCTCAGCAACAAGGTCTGGATGCAACAAAGTTTGCGGCCTGTCGTGCAGATCCTGCCACTGCTGCTGTTGTCGATACAAGTATCACCGAAGCACAGACCATCGGTGCGCAAGGCACACCATTTAGTATCGTGGTAAATATCAAGACTGGTAAACAGATTATCATTCCTGGCGCATACCCTATCGCGGATGTGAAGAAAGATATCGATTCACTTCTGCAGTAAAAGAGATGCGGAAGTAATTAGAAAACCCTTTGCATGTATGCAAAGGGTTTTCTAATTTATGAGTTGAAACAATGATAGCAGTTCATTGTTTTATCAATTTCTTAATTAATCAAAGTAATTTCGAAGCCTCTGAATGCGATCATTCTGTCTGAGTTTCTCATGAACCTTGGCTTCAATTTGTCGAATACGTTCACGAGTAACACCAAACTCTTTGCCGACTTCTTCGAGCGTGTGCTGCACGCCGTCGATCAAACCGTAACGCATTTCCAGAATTCGTTTCTCTTTTGGAGAAAGTTCTTCCAGTACTGCGCGGATGGCATCTTGCAACATGCGGCGAGACGACTCTTGGTCGGGACGAAGAATTTTATCATCGGCGATGAATTCACCAAAGGTGGACTTATCTTCGTCATCACCGATTGGAGATTCCAATGAACGAGTTTCTTGATTGATCTGTTCGATGACATGCACCTTCTCAACTTCGATGCCCATTTCCATGGCGATTTCTTCCGGCATTGGATCACGCCCCAAGTCTTGCGCCAAACGACGCATGACTTGCTTGTATTTTGAAATCGTTTCCACCATGTGCACTGGGATACGAATAGTACGAGACTGGTCGGCCAGCGCGCGAGTGATGGACTGTCTGATCCACCATGTGGCATACGTAGAAAACTTAAATCCCTTGGTGTAGTCAAATTTCTCAACCGCTTTAAAGAGACCGATGTTTCCTTCTTGGATCAAGTCGAGCAGTGTCAGATCAGCAGTACGGTTGGCATACTTTTTGGCGATAGACACCACCAAACGAAGGTTTGAACGCGCAAGCAAATTTTTTGCTTCCAAATCCCCTGCTCCAAT
The DNA here is from genome assembly GCA_002413705.1 of Candidatus Nomurabacteria bacterium UBA5155. Classification (GTDB taxonomy): domain Bacteria; phylum Patescibacteriota; class Minisyncoccia; order Phycocordibacterales; family UBA9973; genus UBA4124. The sequence goes on along the minus strand of DHXN01000015.1, from coordinate 56,872 downwards.
ACGCTTTGCGAATTCTTTTTCTTGCGCGGCATTGATCAATGGATACTGACCAATGTCTTTAAGATACATCTGTACTGAACTGAAGCTGTGACTGTCCTTCACGTATTTTGAAAGATCTTCATTACTATCAATATCGAGCAAGTTTCCACCTTCAAGAATATCAATGCCTGCTGTACTGAATTTTTCATACAGTTCATCAAGGAACATGATATTGTTTTCAATATCAGGAAATGTTTTTAGAATCTCATCGTAGGTGATAAAGCCACGCTTCTTGCCTTTGGCGATAAGTTCCAGGGACTTTACTTCCATTTCTTTCAGTTTCTTTTCACTATTGTTCTCGCGACGTGGTGGCATGCCGGCGTGGCGAATAGTGATCGGTTTTGGTTTCGCCTTTTGTACTACCGCTGCAACTTTTTTCTTTGCAACAGTTTTAGTTACTTTCTTAACAGGAGTTTTTGGAGCTTTTTTTGCTGCACGCTTTGGTGCCACTTTTTTTGCTACCTTTTTTTTCGGCGCGGGTGCGCTCTTTTTAACTACTTTCTTCGATTGTGCTTTTGGAGCTGGTTTTTTTGTTGGCATATAGTGCATTCGTATCATTATGGAAACTGGGTCAAATGTCAACCCTTTGCGATACCGTCATCATGTTGCATGGCGGTATTGGTGTATTTTTTGCAACAGTGCCAAATAGCGCAATTCTTCTTCTTCATTTTTTTGTTGCTTGGCTTCATTCATTTTCATCGCGTACTCGAAACGCAATTGTTCCAAGAATTGTGTGACGATTGTTTGTGACAATTCTTTTACGATCGCTTCTCGCTCATCTTCATCATTGTTGGCAAACTCCCTTTCGGTCAGTGCCATGATCCTTTCTTTTTCTACACTTTCAAACACCGGGAACACTATCGCGGCATCTTCGAAACGAAATTGATCAAGCGAAGTTTTGTATTGCAAAATTGTTTCGGTTGGAAACAGTTCTACCAACGCAACAAGACGCTCGAGATGACTAACGGGTATGATTACATTTTTTAAAGAATCAGCAACCTGCACATGTTCTGTTGTATGTTCGTTGGTTTTACTAAAACCGACAAAGTCGTCCGTAACTTCTTTAACACCGAGACTGGATTCTGAAGCGATAGTATTGATGTATATCTGTCGCTCAACGGCAGATGACACGCGCAACAAAAATGGATACAGTCGCGTGCGCAATGCCAACTTCAACTGATGGGCAGAGGTGGCAGTTTTTTGCACCGCATGAAGTGTGTGCAAAATGAAATGTTCGGCCTGTTTGAGTAATTCTTTCCATTTCTCACTTCCGTCTTTGGAAATAAAATCAGCAGGATCAACACCTTCTGGCAGTGCCACAACTTTGGGATTCATACCCAATGACAGTGCCACCAGTGCCGCGCGCTCAAGCGCTTTCTGCCCTGCCGAATCACCATCAAATGCCAAAAAGATATTTGGTGTGAGGCGCGCCAATACTGACAGCTGAGCACCGGGGTCGCCGACAATAGTTTCTGACACAGCGGTGCCAGAGGTCGCAACAGTATTTTTGAAACCGGCTTGATGACTGAGTACAAGATCCATTTGTCCCTCTACCAAAATTACAAAGTTGTGTTTTTTGATCGCAAGCTTGGCTTTATCAAAACCAAAAAGAATGCGAGATTTTTGAAAGATTTCTGTTTCCGGACTGTTCAAATATTTCGGACTCTCTTCGATATTTTTTGGCGTATCAGGAAATCTGCGGCCTGAAAATGCCACAATACGTCCACTACTATCCATCATGGGAAATATGATGCGTCCGCGAAACCGATCATAATACCCCTTCTCAGTTTTTTTGATCAATCCCGCACGCTCATAATATTCCTGGCTTTTTTGATCTAAGTTCCCTGCCAAGCTTCGCCATTCTGTCGGCGCATAGCCGATGCGAAACTGCGCGATACTTTCCTCTGTCAGTCCTCTGTTTTTCAGATATGCCAAAGCTTCAGTAGTACTTTTTAGATATTGCTCATACTTTTGTGTGGCAATTTCCATCGCTTCATACACACTGTCGGTCGCCTCGACTTTGGTGTTTTGTTGCGTCATTGGAATACCGGCTCTATCAGCCAGAACTTTCAATGTGCCTTTAAAGTCCAATCCTTCAAACTGTTGCACGAAAGAAATAATATCTCCTCGCGCGCCGCAGCCAAAGCAATAGTAAAGACCGCGTTCCGGCGAGACCGAAAACGACGCAGTCTTTTCATTATGAAACGGACATCGAGCCTTAAACTGTGTTCCAGATGGTTCAAGTGTAATATAGGTCGACAGAACTTCGGTGATAGGCAGGCGTTGCTTTATTTGTTCGACGAGCCTGTTATCCATTTGTTTATTCTTCGTCGTACTTAATGTTGTTGATATCGAGTGCGCTGCGTTCGCGGAATCCTGTACCTGCGGGAATCAAACGTCCAACGGTTACATTTTCTTTCAATCCGCGAAGTGTATCAGTACCTCCCTTCACTGCGTTTGCAATCAAGACACGGTTAGTGTTTTGGAATGAAGCGGCTGAGATCCAACTCTTGGCATTCAAGGCAGTCTGAGTGATACCGAGAATGATCAAGTTGCCTTTGGCTTCTTTCAATCCGCGTTCACGCATCTTGGCATTTTCTTCCATCATTTCAGTTGCTTCAATAGTGTCTCCTGGAGAAAATGGAGTGTCTCCGGCATCTTTGACTTTGCGTCGAGAGAACATCTGACGAACAATGATTTCCAAGTGCTTACGAGCAATTGAAGCACCTTGCAGTTCGTACACTTTGATGATTTCACGAATGATGTAGTCTTCTGCAGCTTCACGGCCACCGAATTCATACACTTCATCGACGTTTGCAGATCCGTCAGTCAGCAGTTCACCCTTAGTAACTTCTTGACCAACTTTCACGATACAGACACGACGTGGACCAACAGTATATTCTACAGAATCTTTCTTGGCTTCTTCATCTTTGTTAGACAATACGACAATAGTTTTCTGTCCGTCTTCTTCTTTCACTTCAGCAACAGTACCTGAGTACTTGTTCACCAATGCAGGATTTTTAACGGTACGACATTCAAAGACTTCTTCAACACGAGGAAGACCTTGTGTGATGTCGACACCAGCTAGACCGCCGGCGTGGAATGTACGAAGTGTCAGCTGCGTACCAGGCTCACCGATAGCTTGTGCAGCCACGATACCGACTGATTCGCCGCGATCTACCAAGTGATTACGTCCCAAGTCGAGACCGTAACACTGACGACAGATACCATAAATAGTTTTACATACCATTGGAGTACGTACAAACACTTCGGTCACACCTTTTTCATCCACCAGTGCCACATCATCTTTGCCGAGCAAATGTCCACGCTTGAACAACACTTCGCCACTTTCCGTGACAATATCTTTTGCAAGCACACGTCCGCGAATACTTTTTGCCAATGGAATTTCAAATCCTGAGATCACTTCCAATGTCATGCGCTTTGCTCCTTTTGTACCACAATCATTTTCAGTGATCACGACATCCTGTGCAACATCGACGAGACGGCGAGTCAGATACCCGGCACGAGCGGTGTTCAAGGCAGTGTCGGCCAGACCTTTACGTGAACCGTGAGTAGTAATGAAGTATTCAATCGGAGACAATCCTTCTTTGTAAGATGGGATGATTGGGAAATCAATAGTTCGTCCACTAGTATTTTGGATCAAACCTTTCATACCAGCCATCTGAGTCACATTACTCATTGATCCACGAGCACCAGAGATGATCATGTCGTAGACTGATCCGTGCTTTTCAATTGTGTCAGGCAGAATTTTTTCGATTTCATTCTTGGCTTTGTTCCAGTTTGAAATCACTTTTTCGTAACGTTCATCTTCAGAAAGTAAACCTTCTTCAAATTGTGAACGAATTTCTGCTTCAAGCTTGCGATACTTTGCCACGATAGCCGGCTTTTCTTTTGGCACGATCACATTATCAATACCCCATGTCACACCTGAACGAGTGGCGTATTTGTAACCGAAGTCTTTGATACGATCGAGGATAGGTGCAACTTTTTCGATACCATATTTTGAGATCAATGAATCAACAACGGCGGCCATTTTCTTTCCGGTCATGTCTTCGTTCATGTACGCGAAGTCACTTGGAAGTACTGCATTGAAGAGCAATCGTCCGATAGTGGTTTCGAATGGCTTGTTTGCAAATGATTCATACTTGCCTTTCTGTGTTCCCAATACAAAGATTTTTGCACGAATTGAGACTCCGTCAAAGTCACTGGTGGTGATCGCTTCGTTTGGACTGGCGAAGTACATACCCTCACCTTTTTCTTTATCGATAGCAGTCGTCATCCAGTAACAGCCGAGTACGATATCCAACATTTTTGATGAAACAATTGATTCACCATTTTGTGGCTTCAAGATATTTTTGTCAGCAGCAATCAATGTTGCGGCTTCGTGTTGCGCACGTTCTGATAATGGCAGATAGACACCCATTTGGTCACCATCGAAGTCGGCGTTGAATGCAGGACAAACGAGTGGGTGAACTTTGATGGCATTACCTTCTATCAGCACTGGCATGAAAGCCTGGATACCGAGACGGTGAAGCGTCGGTGCGCGGTTAAGCATCACGTACTTGCCTTTGATGGCTTCTTCAAGAATAGCCCATACTTCCGGAATACCTTCTTCGATCAGCTTGTTCGCTCCGCGAATGTTGTACGCCAGTTCTTGTTCAATAATTTTTGAGATCACGAATGGACGGAAAAGTTCAAGCGCCATATGCTTTGGCAGACCACACTGACTAAGTTTCAATGTTGGACCAACGATAATCACTGAACGCGCTGAGTAGTCCACGCGCTTGCCGAGCAAGTTTTGACGGAACAACCCTTGCTTTGATTTCAAGTTATCAGAAAGTGACTTCAATGCGCGGCGCTGTGCCTGACTCATGGCTGGACTGTCTTGTCCGGCGATTGAGTTATCGATAAGAGCATCAACAGCTTCCTGCAAGATACGCTTTTCATTACGCAAAATCACATCTGGCGCGCCGATTTCTTTCAATTTTTTCAGACGATTGTTTCGGTTGATGACACGACGATAGAGGTCGTTGATATCAGATGTCGCATGACGGCCGCCTTCAAGTGCCACCATCGGACGAATGGCTGGAGGAATAACTGGAATCACTGTCAGGAACATCCATTCAGGACGAATATTTGCGTAGATCATGCCGCGTACAAGTGACATGCGCTTGTTTAATTTTTCGCGTTCTGCCGCACCTGCTTTTTCAAGCATTTTTTCTGTGTGTGCTTTTACTTTCTGAAGATCCATGTCTTTGAAGAGTTGGTAAATTGGCTCAGCACCAACACCAGCTTCAAAAGCAGAACCGTACTTCAATGAGTAGTGGTGGTATGAAATTTCATTCAAAACCTTACCGACGCGGATTTCGCCAATTTCTTTCTTGGTATTTGTCAGAAGCGTGCGAAGCTTGTCGCGAGTCTCTTCATCAGCTGCACCTTTCAATTTGTTTTTGAATTCTGCATCAAGATCAGCAATGATACGCTCACGTTCATCTTCGTGAACAATAGTAATGATGTATCCAGCAAAGTACACAACCTTTTCAAGGTCAGTCAGTGACACATTGAGCAAGATACTCATACGTGAAGGCACACCGCGAAGGAACCAAATGTGAGCAACAGGAGACGCCAGTTCGATGTGTCCCATGCGATCACGACGAACAATGGACTGGGTAACTTCCACGCCACATTTTTCACAGATAATACCGGCGTAACGAATACGCTTGTACTTTCCACAGTAACATTCATAGTCTTTTTCTGGACCAAAGATGCGTTCATCGAAGAGACCGCCGCGCTCACTGCGTCCGGTACGATAGTTGATGGTTTCAGGCTTTGTCACTTCACCGAAAGACCATTCGCGAATGCGTTCTGGACTTGCGAGTTTGAGTGAGATTTGATCAAAGTTTGTTGTATCGAGTGTTTTCATATATTTGTTTTAACTAAAAGGTTAGTTATTTTCTTCCGTTACTTCCTCAAATGGTACGACCGTTGTGCTCTTGAGTTCTACGTCCAGTGACAATCCTCGCAGATAGTTCAACATCACCGAGAACGATGCGGGAACATTTGGTTCGCCGATCGGCTCATTCTTGATGATGGCATCGAATGTTGCCGCGCGTCCCCTGATATCGTCGGACTTGATGGTAAGCATTTCGCGAAGGGTGTGCGATGCGCCGTATCCTTCGAGTGCCCAGACCTCCATTTCTCCGAAACGCTGACCTCCACCTTGAGCTTTACCTCCGAGTGGCTGCTGGGTAATGAGACTGTAAGGACCGATGGAACGCATGTGAATCTTGTCTTCCACCATGTGGTGCAGTTTCAAGATATACATGTATCCAACAGCAATGTCCTGTTCGAACTTGTCGCCTGTTCGTCCATCGAACAACGGTACGCGGCCATTTTCTGGCAAACCTGCTTTCACAAGCTCTTCTTTGATTTCTGCATCTGTTGCACCGGAGAATGGCGGCACGATAGCTTGGTAGCCAAGCTCGTTGGCAGCCATACCCAAGTGAAGTTCAAGAATCTGTCCGAGGTTCATACGTGATGGCACGCCGAGTGGCGTCAGCACGACGTCAACGGGACGACCGTCTGCCATGTAAGGCATGTCTTCTTCTGGAAGAACGACTGAAATAACACCCTTGTTACCATGACGTCCTGCCAACTTGTCGCCGACTGAGATGTTACGGAGCTGTGCAACCTCAATAACGATCTTCTTGATCACGCCTGACTCAAGTGTGTGTCCCTGATCGCGAGAGAATATCTTCACGCGAATGATACGTCCTTTCTTGCCATGATCCATCTTCAATGATGTGTCTTTCACGTCGCGAGCCTTTTCAGCGAAGATACTTCGCAGCAAGCGTTCTTCTGGAGTAAGTTCAGTTTCGCCTTTTGGAGTAATTTTACCCACAAGGATATCGCCTTCCTTCACTTCAGCACCAACGCGGATAATACCGTCTTCATCAAGATCTTTCAGTCGAGCTTCACCAACGTTTGGAATATCGCGAGTCGTTACTTCTGGACCAAGTTTGGTATCGCGCACGACACAGGTGAATTCAGCAATATAAATAGAGGTGAATTTTGAATTCTTGATCAAACGTTCTGAGAGAATGATAGCGTCTTCAAAGTTTGCGCCGTTCCATGACATGAATGCCACGAACATGTTCTGACCGAGAGCAATTTGCCCATGATCTGTAGTAGAAGTATCAGCAAGCAATTCTCCTTGCTTCACTTTCTGTCCGAGTGATACGACTGGACGATGATGAAAGGCATTGAAGTTGTTGTTACGCTGGAAAGTAATAAGTGCATATGACTGCTCCTTTCCTTTTTCATTTTTGACAGTGATCTTTGATGCATCAACATAGGTCACTTCGCCAGCTTCTTGAGACTGGATAAGACGACCTGAATATGGTGCCGCATCTTGTTCAACACCAGTAGCAACCAATGGTGCTTCTGGACAAATCAACGGTACGGCCTGGCGCTGCATGTTACTTCCCATCAATGCGCGGTTTGCATCGTTGTGTTCCACAAAAGGAATCATACTTGTACCGACAGAAAATGCCTGGTTTGGTGCTACATCGATGTAGTCCACTTCTGATTTCTTGACGATACCAGGACTGGTACGAATACGAGCCTCAACGTCTTCAGGAAGATTACCCTTGTCATCGTACTTGGTACTTGCATGAGCAATAGTACACTTCTCTTCTTCGGCAGCGTTCAAATATTCCACATCACCGGTAATCTTGCCGTTTTTCACTTTCACGTAAGGGGTTTCGATCACACCAAATGCGTTTACGCGAGCGTAAATAGAGAGACGCAAAATCAAACCAATGTTTGGACCTTCAGGAGTTTGGATCGGACAAACGCGACCGTAGTGAGATGGGTGTACGTCACGTACTTCAAGAGTAGCGCGCTCACGAGTCAGACCGCCGGGACCAAGCGCTGAGAGGGTGCGCAGTTCTTCGATTTCAGACAACACGTTTTCCTGTTGCATGAACTGTGAGAGCTGGTTAGTAGTAAAAAATTCTTTGATACGAGCTTGCAATGGACGCTGGTTCACCACCTGAATAGGAAGTGCGTTTGTAGCATCGATAGTAGACATACGATCCTGCACGTTACGCTTGATCTGAGTAAGACCAACATAGATTTTCTGTTGCAACATTTCGCCTACGAAACGGACGCGACGTGAACTGAGGTTATCAATATCGTCAGGGCGTGAGCCAGGAGTGGTGTTCAATTCGATAATATTGTTGACGATGATAGCAAGGTCAGCAGCAGAGAGTGTCTTGCGTTCCATTTCCTTGTCAGCCATATCAAGACCAAAGCGCTTGTTGAAACGGAAACGTCCAACTGAAGAAAGGTCATAGCGTTCTTCTGAGAAAAGATTGTTGACGAAGTCGCGAGCGTTGTCGGCAGTAGCCAAGTCGCCATCACGGAGCTTACGGTAGATTTCCACGAATGCCTCAGCAGGAGTTTTTGCAACATCCTTTTCGAGTGCATTGATGATGAATTTCTGAGCAGCTTCAGTTGTGAAGTGCTTCTTGATGTCTTCGTCAGTAGTCAAACCAAGAGCGCGCAAAAGAGACACAACGGGGAATTTGCGCTTTTTATCGATACGTACGTAGACAGTACCATCGGGGTCAGATTCGATTTCAATCCAGACGCCGCGGTTTGGAATGATTTTGGCACCAAAGAAGCGCTTGCCCTTTACTTCGAGTTCAGTAAAGAAGACACCGCTTGAACGAGAAAGTTGTGGAATAATAGAACGCTCTACACCATTGATAATAAACGTGCCGTGAGGAGTCATGGTAGGAAGATCAGCCATGAAAATTTCCTGCTCCTTTTCAGAACCAGTTTGTTTGTTGGTCAGTTTTACGCGAGCTTTGATTTGGGTTTCGAGAGAGAGTTTGTTTTCTTTGCAGTAGTGTTCGTCGTGTTTTGGTTCAACGAGGTGAAAAGACATGAAGTCCAATTGGAACTTCTTGCCTGAGTAGTCATTAATAGGAGTAAATTCCTTGAAGACTTCTTTTAGACCTTTTTCAATCAACCAGTTGAATGAATTCTGCTGGTGTTCAATAAGGTTTGGAAATGGGACAAGGGGTTTTTTATATTTCGAAAAGTACTTTTTTGGACGTTGGTCCGTTGATTTTGGTTTACTCATGGTTGTACAAAACGCAAAAATGCCGAGGAATTAAACCTGGGCGTTATCTATAAAATCTCTACTAATTTACAGGTACTCTCTGCCGTAACCCTTCCACAATCTGTAAGGCAATTAGTATATGTAAAAAATTAGACTATGTCAACATCAAACAAAAAGTCCCTGGTAAGAGGGACTTTGAAGGATTTTATTATTTTAGCCTGAATAACTGCTAGCTGTATTAATAGCGCAGTTTTTAAAAAGATCGAGGAGAATCCACGTTGTTTTACTAAGCGCTTCTGGTGGTTTTTTATTACGATCAAAGAAAATTACAATCCTAGTAAATTTATTGTATCTGAATTTCCATGTTATTTTTCCTACAACCTCAATCGAGGTGTGATTAAAATACGAGATCCAGTGTTTCTTGACCTTTTCTGCAGCGAGCAAAAAATAATCATTCCCTCCTTCATATACATATAGAGGATAATTAACTGCCTTTAGATACTCGCCTCCGGGATTTCTGTCGCAAACAAATACTGGGCACTCTTTCTGATTCTGAATGGCATCAAAAAGTTGCTGGAGTAAACGTTTCTGGGAATCGTTATACATCCTCAGGTGTTTTTCTGGAATCGGTTCCATGTTCAATTGTTTTATGTAAGAAAATATTTTTTACCAATATAACACATCGCCTAACAATGTCAATCACACTTTTTATGCGTGCAAGCATACTTTGCTATTTTTGTTGGCTTTTTCTCCATTCTTCAATCTTTTTGTGATCACCAGAAACAAGCACTGATGGGACTTTGTGCAACATCCCTTTCTGAGCAGGTTTTGTTTTTGTAGCTTTGGTTGCCTTTGGGAATTCAAGAATTTCAGGACGGGTAAAGACACGAGGACTGGCGTTGCGGCTTTCTTCAACGGAAGCATGATCGCCGAGTACACCAGGGATTTGACGGCAGATGGCATCGGTCATGACAAGTGCCGGCAATTCCCCGCCGGTTAGGACGAAATCTCCGATGGAGATTTCGTCCGCCTTCAAAATCTTTCTGACACGATCATCCACACCCTCATATCGTCCGCAAATAAACACGATGTCGCTGTACTGTTTAGCCCATTTTGCCGCCATAATATTGTTGAACATCTTGCCTGACGGTGACAGCATTACGACTTTGGTCTTTTTGCCCTTCATTTTGAGCTTGGCATGCGCGCGCAAAATTGGCTCGGCCGTCATGATCATGCCTGGACCACCGCCATAAGGACGTTCATCCACTTTTTTATGCTTATCAAGTGTATAGTCGCGAATATTTTTGACATCAAAAGCCACGAACTTCTTCTCGGCCGCGCGCTTCAACATCGCTTCCCCCAGATAGCTTTCTATCATGTCAGGAAAAATTGTCAGAAAGTGAAATTTCATTTAAAGATCTTTCAGGTCAGCCATTGCGTCGTCCAAATTTGCAACGTCGGGCTGGCGTTCGTAGCCGGCGGGTTCGTTGATTTTAAGATTGACACGAGCATTGTTTTTCATGCCAACAACACGGAGCAGTGTGCGGATAGCCTTGGCAGTATTGCCAGAACGACCGATGATTTTACCCATATCGGCTTGGTTTATAGAGAGTGTGAGCAGCACACCCATTTCATCAACGGTGCGAGCAATAACAACATCATTCGGATTATCAACAAGGGCTTTTATGAGCATTTCAAGAAATTCTTTATCAGACATAGGGATATAGTGACTATTGGTAATGGTACATACAGAGTATAGCTGAAAATAAAGAAAAGTTAAACAAAAAAGTCCCTGATGGGACTTTTTTTACTTTTTCTTCAGTTCCTTTCGAGCAACAGTAGGAGATTTTCGTGAGAGTACGTTTTTTGCGCGTCCTTCAACAATTCCCTGCTTTACCAGCATGTTGTATGCGGTGTCAGAAATTTGAGCGCCGTTAGCGATCCAGTGCAGCACACGGTCTTTCTTGATACTTACCACATCACTTTTCACCGTGTATGAACCAAGAATTTCCAAGAATTTACCACTCTGTGGCCCGTTTTTAGATTCCGTAATTACGAGACGGAATGCTGGTTCATTTTTGCGCCCAATGCGCTGTAGTCGAATCTTTAACATGTAGGCGTTATGGTATCAGAGAAACGAAAAAACGTCAATAAACCATGGTTTATTGACGTTTCAATTTTTAGCACATTAAAAGCTCTTTGGTTTCGTAAGGAACGGTTTTTAAAAAATATCTTTTGCTGTACTCCTTTGCTTTTCTTTCAGATAACCTGATAAATTTGCCATTCAATATTCTATTAGAAACAATAGTTATTGGGGCATACCGATGTGAATCGGCAAAATCACCAACAATTGATCCTTCTGTATTGAGACAAAGAAAATTAGTACCGGAAATAATAAAAGTTCCTTTTTGTCGAGGTTTTTCCTCAAGATGTGCAATTCCTATGAATATTTCTGTATTCACACGAAGTACTGTTCGAAATTTCATTAAAATAGCTTGTTCCATTTTTTTAAATTTTTTATAATTCTACAAGATATCAGATTATTGTCAAGCAACGATTTTATACTTTCCCTTACTCGTGCTACAGTGTCATCTATATGGAACAAACTTCTCCTGACCTCAAGGTTGGCGCGCAATACGAAGGACAAATCAATATTTCAACCAAAGGCACTGGTTTTGTGAAAGTACGTGACCTTGGCATCACTATTGAAATTGCACGCGAAGCCCTCAACAAGGCATTCCATGGCGACACGGTAAAAGTAGAGGTTACCGCTATGGTTTCGCCCACGTCTCGTGACGATAACCCTGAAGGAAAAGTGATCGATATCACTCGTCGCGCCAAGGTCGGCTACGCTGGCACACTCAGTCTCGAAGGCGGAGCACACTGCATCATGTCGACTGACGGCCGCATGTACACGGCGATCATGATTCCCAATGACAAACTCAATGGCGCCGTAACCGGTGACAAAGTATTTTGTCGTATTCATGAATGGAACGATCCGATGTCCGCACCGATCGGTGAAGTGGCACGCGTACTGGGTAAGCCACTGGAGAACAATGCCGAAATGCTTTCATTGGCACTTGAAAAAGGTTTCGACACTACATACCCTGATGCCGTGATCAAGGAAGCACAAGACATCAGTGCGGACGGTATCACTGAGGCAGAAAAAAATAATCGCCGTGATTTTCGCCCAATCGTGTCATTTACTATCGATCCTGAAGACGCAAAAGATTTTGATGATGCGATTTCTGTGAACTTTTTGGAAAACGGCAATACCGAAGTCGGCATTCACATCGCTGATGTGTCGCACTATGTGCGACCCGGCATGGCTATTGATAAAGAAGCAGCGGAGCGTGCAACTTCCGTCTATCTTGTCGACCGCACTATTCCGATGCTGCCTGAAGTGCTTTCAAATGATTTGTGCAGTCTCAATCCAAATGTTGATCGTCTGACATTTTCCGCTGTCTTTACATTTGATTCTAAGATGGACATCGTCGATGAATGGTTTGGTAAAACCGTTATCTATTCTCACCAACGTTTCAGTTATGAAAGTGCGCAAGCAGTGCTTGATACCAAAGAAGGACCATATTTGAAAGAACTTGAAGCCGCACTAGCTATTTCAAAAATGCTTGAGAAAAAACGTTTTGAAGAAGGCGCGATCTCACTCGAAACAGAAGAAGTGAAATTCAAACTTGATGACAAAGGTTTCCCTCTCGGCGTGTACAAAAAAGTGCGCGGCGCAACTCATCACATGATTGAAGAGCTGATGCTATTGGCCAATCGTAAAGTCGCGGAACATATTGCGACCAGCGACAAGCATGCCGAAGAAGTGTTCGTCTTTCGAGTACACGATCATCCCGATCCAGAGCGAGTAGAAAATCTCCAGCTCTTTTTGAAACGTATCGGATATAAAGTGACCGTGAACGAACACGGTGTTATTCCTTCGAAAGAATTGAATGACCTTGTCTTGTCACTCGAAGGTAAACCAGAAAGCGAAACCGTACAGACCGCTATCGTGCGCTCCATGGCCAAGGCTATTTATTCCACAAAAAATATCGGCCACTATGGTTTGGCATTTAAATATTACACGCACTTCACTTCCCCGATTCGTCGCTATCCTGACTTGGTAGTGCATCGACTGCTATTTGAATATCTCCAACACAAGACCATTCCAAAAGAATTGTGGCACTACTATGATGAGATCTCCCAGCACTCATCTCAGCGTGAAAAAGAAGCCTCTGACGCAGAGCGCGCAAGTATTAAATACAAACAGGTGGAGTACATGAGTACTCATATTGGAGAGAGCTTCGATGGTATTGTGACCGGTGTTTCAAAGAACGGTATCTTCGTGGAAGAAAAAGAAACTCGCTGTGAGGGTATGATACGCATGCGCGACCTCGGACATGACTATTTTGAATACAATGAGAAAACATTGACTATTGTTGGTAAAAGTACTAAAAAGGAGTTTCGTATTGGGGACAGAGTTCGCTTCAAAGTGACCTCCACCGATCTCAATAAACGATTGATTGATTACGCGCTAATTTAAACTATGATCCGAAAAATGATACTCGTAATAGTGTGCATTGTTGCCGCAACAGTTGTTTGGCATTTTTCACTGATCTCGCTCAGCGATCACAATGTGCCGATAATGGTGCAGTCTCCCGCAACTGCTCCGATCAACACTCTGACTATCGGATGGACCGGCGACATGGTACCAACCAGTAATGTCGGCTACGATCTCAGTGTACTCAACAATGTCACTGACACACTTGAGCGGCCTGATCTGATGATTGGAAATTTGGAAGGAACACTTAGTCACACAAGTCAGGCAGGAACATTTCAAGGCGATGCAACATTTGCTGATACATTGAAGGCGGCAGGATTTGATTTTGTCAGCTTGATCAATAATCATTCGCTCGACTACGGCACGGTAGGTTTAAAAGATACCGAAACAGAACTTGATCGTGTTGGACTGGCCTACATCTCGCCTGACAAGCCAACGACCAGTATCACTGTGAAGGGTGTAAAAATTGGCATCATGGCAGTCTCCGGTACACAATCGATAGCGAGTGTCACTGACTATGCGTACATCGCCAATACTGTTATTCAGTTGAAAAAACAAAATGATATTGTGATCGTCATTTTTCATGGCGGCGCTGAGGGTAATGACAAGACGAAAGTAACGGGCGGAGAAGAATATCAGGGATCAGAAGACCGCGGCAATGTGCAGGCCGTGGCACACACTGCCATCAATGCCGGCGCGGATTTGGTACTCGGTGATGGACCGCATGTTTTGCGAAAAGTGGAAACATATCATGGCAAAACTATTGCCTACTCACTTGGCAACTTCGTTGGCGGCGACAGTAAACTGACAACAACAAATAACCTTGGCCTCGGCGGCGTCTTCACCGCCACATTTGAAAATACTGATACTCAAAACTCACCGCAAACTACCGGCTTCACTTCATTAGTACTTTCAAAAGACGGCACGCCATCGATTGATCCGACTGACAAAGCAAAGCAGCTACTTGATTCTCTCAGCAATTTCTGATATAGTAGACACGTTTCACCTATGGCAGCAACGCTACACAGTCTTCAATTAATCACCGCAATCGTCCTCATTGTGCTTGTTCTCCTCCAGCGAACAAGTGGAGATGCGGGCAGTAATTTCGGTGACAGTATGTCATTCTTCCAAACTCGACGAGGCGTCGAGCGACTTTTGTTTGTTTTGACTATTATTGTCGCGGTAGTGTTTGCAGCAGTGAGTATCTGGGTCGTTGCAATCGCAGCTTAGTCTACTTTAATTGGTGAGACTTCATTATGGAGTCTTTTTCTTCTTTTTTTATTACAAAAAAAATCCCCTCTCGTTCTACACTCCGAGCATTGTTGCGCGGCCCATTAACCGGGCTTGGCGCGGCGGTCTACGGATTATTTTTTGCGATCTGTGCAACGATTTTCATGTTGATCATCACCATCAATAATCATTTTCTTACTGTCGTGCCAGCTCGCGGCGGCACACTGACTGAAGGTGTGATCGGTTCTCCGCGCTATATCAACCCTTTGCTTGCCACCACTCCGACTGATCAGCGTCTAACAGCACTGGTTTACGGCAGCCTGATGAGTACGCAGTCCGATGGCAGTATCGTCCCATCAATCGCTAATCAATACAGTGTTTCTCCCGATGGTATGACATACACTGTCGACCTGCGTCCAAAACTTCGTTTTGATGACGGTAAACCATTGACCAGTGCCGATGTGCTGTTCACGGTGCAAAAAATGCAAGACAACACTGTCAGCAAGGTCAGCAACTATTGGCAAAATATTTCTGTTGATACTCCTGATGCAGCGACTGTCGTCTTCACATTGCCTGCCCCCGACACTACGTTTATTTCTCATCTGACATTCGGCATTCTTCCTCAGCACATTTGGCAAACTATTTCTGATCAAACATTTGAAACAGTTCCACAAAATCTTGCGCCGATTGGAGCTGGGCCGTTTAAAGTATCAAAGGTTTCATATCAAAACAGTATTGCCATGACAGTGACACTGAAGCGCAACACTTATGCAGCAGGCACACCATCACTTTTGAAATCACTGGTGATTCAAAGTTTTGCCAATCAAAACGAACTGATTGATGCATTGAACAGTCGTGCTGTTAATTTTTCATATTCGGCGACACCTGACGGTCTGACTCAAACACCACTTGGTTCTCGTCTACAAGTGCAATCAATACCGACGGCAAAAACCGTTGCGTTGTATCGCTCATCGAGCGATACTGCACTGTCAAACACGACTGTCGTTGCAACACTGAACCAAATTATTGACAAAAATGCTATAATTGCTACAGTACAACACGGTTATGGAACTCTCGATGGCGACATCGGAACGACAAAGAAGATCACTATAAAAGGATTTTCAATAGCGGTAGAAAATGATCCGTCATTATTGCTTGCTGCTCAAACACTGGCACAGCAACTAAGCCAATACGGCGTTGTTGTTTCGATCAAAGCATTTGATCCCGGAACATTTCAACAAAGTATCACTGCCGGAACATTTTCACTATTTCTTGCTCGAAGCAATGATCATAGTATTCCTTCCAACTATAGTGTCGTCCTGCCTTTGTATACTGAATCATTACCATACGTGTTCACCACGAATACACACACCATTATTCCCGCCACGTTCACCTCTGTCGACATGGAGTACAGCAGCGTTTCAGACTGGTATACCAACACTGACAAGCTCTGGAAATGGTTCATCGCTTTTGATAAAAATAATAATTAATAACATTTATGGAACAACAAACAAACTCAGTACAACCTGAAAAAAGACAATTTAATAAAACAACTCCTGTAGGCAACAAGCCAAAGCGCTCTTTTGCAAACGGTCGTCGTCCGCATGACAGACAGCGTCGTCCCGCATGGCCGAAGCCGGAAGTGCACGTCAACGGAGCAACAGATGTCGCAGATCGAAAGACTGCGCATATTCCTGATCCAGAACCAGGCACTATTCGCATCATCCCGCTTGGTGGCGTGGAAGAAATCGGAAAGAACATGACGGCAATTGAAATCGGTAACGACATCATTGTCATCGATGCTGGTATGCACTTCTCAAATGAAAACACTCCCGGTGTGGACTACATCATTCCCAACACTCGCTATCTCGAAGAGCGCAAAGATAAAATTCGCGCGTTGATCATCACTCACGGTCACTTGGACCACATCGGCGGCGTACCGTTGGTGCTTTCACGTATTGGTAACCCGCCAGTATATTCACGCAATCTCAGTGTGTTGATGTTGAAAAAGCGTCAGAGTGAATTCCCGACACTTCCTCCGATTAACACCATCATTGTTGAGAAGGATGAAAAAGTGACCCTTGGCGATATCAAGGTTCGCTTCTGGGGTGTGACACACACTATCCCCGACTCCATGGGTGTGATCATCGAAACACCGTATGGTTTGATCGTGAACCCGGGCGACTACAAGCTTGATCAGATTGACGGCGTGGTCAGTGATGCTGAAGAAAAAGAATACAAATTTTTTGATACTGCAAAAACACTTGTGTTGATGACAGACTCAACCAACATTGAAAATGAAGGGTTCTCTCTGGCAGAATCAAAAGTACACACAGGACTGGCAAATATCTTGCGTCGTATCAACGGGCGTATCATCATCGCAGCCTTTGCCTCACATATCACTCGCTTGATCGGACTCATTCACACCGCCGAAGAAATGGGCAAGAAAGTGGCGCTGAACGGACGCTCAATGAAAACCAACATTGATATTGCCATCGAAGCAGGCCTTTTGAAACCGGCCAAAGATACAATCATTCCGATGACTGACATTGATAAATATCCACCGCATAAGATTTTGATTCTTTCAACAGGTGGACAGGGTGAAGAATTTTCAGGACTCAATCGTGCTGCGAATAAAACAGATAAGAATTTCTCATTGAAAAAAGGCGACACTGTTATTTTGTCTTCTTCTATCATTCCTGGTAACGAACGCGCCATTGAAAAAATGAAAGATGGCATCGCACGCCAAGGCATTAAAATCATCGGCTACCGCACACCGGGTGAAGAATATGTTCACGCAACCGGTCACGGTAACAAAGAAGATGTGCGCTGGCTGCACCGCAAAATCAATGAAAAGTTTTTCATTCCGATTCACGGTAACCACTATCGTTTGCAGCTGCACAAAGATTTGGTGATGGAAATGGGTATGGCAGAAGATCATATCGTAGTTCCTGACAACGGTTCTATCATTGAAATCACTGACAACGGCACCAAGATCGGCGTTCGTAAAGAAAAGGCTCCGGCTGCACCAATGATGGTGGACGGATTTTCTGTCGGTGACGAACAAAATGTCGTTATTCGCGACCGTCAGATGCTGGCCGAAGATGGTATGTTTGTTGTCGTTGCATTACTCGATACCAAGACAGGACTGCTTAAAAAATCTCCTGATATCATTTCACGCGGCTTCGTGTACTTGAAAGAATCACAAGAACTTGTTCGCCACACCCGCGGCTTGATCAAGCGCACCATCGAACAAGAAACACGCGGACAGCAGCAACCAAATATTGATCAAATAAAAAATATCGTTGCTGATACTGTATCGAAATATTTGTTCCAGCAAACTGCCAAGCGCCCGCTGGTGCTACCGGTTATTCTGTCTGCATAGTACACTACGTGCATGTTGCGGTCAGTTTTTTTCACCTCATTTCTTTTCTTCGCTCACCTCTCAGTGGTGATGTATATCAACTCAACAGTGCTGTCCGGTTTTGTCGGTGCCACATACACCAGTCTTTTGTATGTATGTGGCGCGGCAGGATCGCTGGTGCTGTTGTTTTGTTTGCCGTATGTCGTGAAAAAATATGGATTGGTAAAAACTGCCACCAGTATTTTTATACTGCTGGCCGTTGCATTGCTGATACTTGGCACCAGTACTGCTATGACATTTGCCGGCGTGTTTGTGATCTACACAGCACTCAGTGGCACAGTGTGGTACTGTAATGACCTCTTTGTGGCGCACTACGCGCACAGCCAAAGCATGGGCTACACTCGTGGCAGCTATCTGACCATCAACAACACCGCCATTGCATTGATGCCAATCATTGCCGGTTTCTTGGTGCAACGCATCGGTTTTCATAGTGTCTACATAGTGGCTGCTTCATTACTCTTCATAGCTGCGGGTATCATCCTTGGTAGTCAGCGATCATTCATTGATCGTCCTTATACTTCCACCGCTATCCCTATCGCCTGGACCACCATTCGTCTCTCGCCATCGCTTCGTCGCGGTGTCACACTTAATTTTCTTTTGCAATTTTTCTATGTCTGGATGACATTGTTTACGCCATTATATATGTACACTGTGCTTCATTTTAGTTGGCAACAAATCGGCATTGCTTTTTCTATTATGCTGACAGCATTTATCATATTGCAATATCCGATCGGAAGATTGGCGGATCATATCGGCGAGAAAGGTTTGCTGATTTTGGGGTTTAGTATCGCTTCGATCAGTACCATAGCGTTTGCATTGATACATAGTCACGATATCGTGCTGTACACCGCAGTACTCTTTGGCACGCGTGTCGGTATCTGTATGGTGGAAGTGCTTTCAGAAACATATTTCTTCAAACAAATCACTGATCGTGATGAGGGTATCGTCGGTGTCTATCGCATGATGTACCCATTGGCTTATATCATTGCGCCATTGCTTGGCTGGATTATTATCTCTGAAACTTCGTACACCGCACTGTTCATTTCTCTTGGCGGTATGCTTTTTTTCGGAGCAATATATACACTGAGACTTATAAAAAGTGATTGACAATCATAACTTTAATTTGATACGATTGTGTTGTACTTGGGTCGAAAGACTTGTTCGGATACGGGAGAAATCTCTAAAACTGAAGACAAGTACTTTTTACGACAAAAAGGACTCTTATACGGTTTCGTCCGTATCGGAGGCCTTTTTATTTTCTGGCTCTACTATCATCTCAACAGATGATCTTTGGTTAGCCAGATAAGCAATCGTCACATTTGTTCTTTTTAATAAAATTGAACAATGTTTTACAGAAGCGGGAGATATTATTACTTCAATCTGCTTTCTATTTTTTAAAACTTTTACTAAAGGTGCATAATCACCATCACTTGCAACAAGCACAGCTCTATTAAGATCTCCTTCGTAAAAATCTTGTACTGCCTGCATCAATAAATCTGAATCACAATTCCCTTTTATTATACCTTTTTGATATAAGACATCTTTGTATATAAGAAGAAAACCGCTTTCCTGAAAATAGTTATATAAGTTTTTATTTCTCTTAATAAAACCTATAAAAATATACGCGCGTTCAACGCGATATTTTTCTTTAAGCCAGACTCGAAACCTTTTATAATCAAGCTTCCATTCCATAATTTTGAGGGCTTGATCAAGATTTGCCGCATCAATATAAGCAATATTTACTTTTTTATTTTCTTCACTTGAAATAATTTCCATGGATACCTATTGTACCCATTCAGTCATCAAGAATATTTGAAGTTATTCTAAAAATTTTCTAATCGTTTTTGGTAATAAAAGATCGCACACTGTTGATCGGCAATGCAAAGCCGATGCTTTGTGAACCGGTGGCAGTGGCGACGTTGATACCGATCACGGTGCCGTCGAGTGTCAGCAGTGGTCCACCGGAATTTCCAGGATTGATGGCGGCATCGGTTTGAATCAGCTTGGCCAGTTGTTCTACAGAATTATTGGCCGCGTCTCCGGCGGTAATGTCACGACCCAAACCTGAAACAATGCCGGCAGAAATTGAATTTTGCAATTGTCCCAGCGCATAGCCGATAGCCACAACACTTTGTCCGAGCTGCAATGAGTCTGAGTTACCAAATGTCACGGGAGAAAATATTGCGGTACTGTTTTGAATTTTCAACAGTGCGATATCAAGCACAGGATCTTTTGCCAATACTGTAGCAGTATATTTTTTACCTGACGAAGTCACTATCGTGAAAGAAGCATTATCAAAATTCACGACATGTTTATTGGTTACAATAACACCACTTCTGGTGACAAAAAATCCGCTTCCGCCACCGATAGTCTCCACGATACTACTCTGACCAATAGTGCCATCTGCATTTACAATGTACGAAGGCACGGTTTGCCCGACTTCGATGGAAACAACACTTCGATTTACTTTTGCGACAGCGGTAGCCACAGTCGGCGTTGGTACAACAATTGGTGCAGTGACTTGTGTCTGAGTAACGACAGAAAGTACCGGAGCAAGCGGTATGACAGGTGTAGCAATATGAGGCAGTGTCGCAAACAGTACTCGCGCAAGGCGTGCACGATAGTGCCACCCTACCACCCCAACTATGCCAACCACTACCAGTGATGATACAACACTGATCAGTATCATTCTTAGAATATAGATAAAATGACGATATCTGTGCGACATGACTCTATTGTACTATATTTAATCTTTTTACCGATAATTCCCTCTTTGATAAGTATTTGTACTGCCTCTTCAATACGATCAATTTCAAAACCAGTACTTTTTTGTACTTGTAAAACAGTGGCGGAATGTTTGGTCAGCATTTTAATAATTGCTCCGCGTACTTCTCGCAACGAACCTTTGAATGTGGTTTGTTTTTTATAGTGCGTGCTGCTGCGATGAATTTTTATGCCTTGTGATTTCAAATATGAACCGTAGTCCATCAGCGCCCAGTACCACTCGCGAGGATTGTTTTGATCCAGTGTTTTTTCAATCAATGGCAGCAGTTCACTATCGGCAACTTTCACTAAACCATCGTGCTGTGCCTCTTTTGAATTATTAAAAAAATGATACAAAAATACTGTACGGATATTTGTTTCAATGATGGTAATCGGTTTATTGTATGCAAATGCACATATTGCTCCGGCTGTATAGTGTCCGATGCCGGGCAGTTCTAAAAGCTCATCAAAATGTTTTGGAAACACGCCACTTTTTTCTTTCACGACAGTCTGCGCCATCTGGTGCAAAAATCTGGCACGGCGATTGTATCCCAGTCCGCTCCATTGCAATAACACTTGTTGCAATGACGCATTCGCAAGTACTTGCACTGTTGGAAATGCTTTCAAAAAAGTATAATATTTTTCAATCACCCTGCTGACTTGCGTTTGTTGCAACATGATCTCGGATACAACAATCTTGTATGGATCAGTGGTCATCCGCCACGGCAAATCATGCCGGCCATGTTTATGGTAATACTCTTTTACTGTCTGTATAAACACGGAAGTTTTTTATTACATTGGATCTCCGCGAATAGCTCGAATGATAATCAACACTACCGCTACAATCAGTAAGATATGGATATAATAACCAAGTGTATAGACACCGATCAATCCGAGGAACCATAGAATAATTAATAGAATTGCGATATCAATTAACATACAAATAACTCTTTATTATTTAGTCTTTTTAACTGCTTTTTTAGTAGTGACTTTTTTTGTAACAGTCTTCACTGCTTTTTTTACTGCGGCACTTTTGTTGTGAGACTTCACAATACCTTTCCATTGCTGTTTGAGCATAGTTGCAAAAAGACGAATTTCTGCTTCACTGATCTTGCCGGCCTTTGCATACTTTACTGCAACAGCATCAACAATTTTTTCATACGCCGCTTCGGTCATGTGTTCAGCATTTTCGATTTTTTCAATTACTTCTCCTTTCATTTTCACCATCCATCCTTTGAGATTGTGACGATTCTTTTTCCCTTCAGGACCGAAGAAGAAATATGAGGCTGCAGCAAGCGCGATCACTCCTGCCCCCACAACTACTGCTGTTCCCGTAGATGAGCTGTCTTTTTTTACTTGTTTTTTTATTGCCATACTATTTTGCACTATTACTGATATCTGTTAATTATAGCACTATTCAATAGTTTTGCGTTTCTTTTTTTTGCCAAATATCCACGAGAAAATTCTACTGTCCCACAATCGCATCACAAAATCCTTGGCAGTATCGCTGATATTATCCATATCCTTTTCAATCTTGGCACTGATGCGAGCGATGCTTTTAAGTAGACTGATCAGATACAGCAATGCAACTATTATTAATATGAAAATTAGAATAAATCCTATTGAGGAAATTGCGAAGAACATATTGGCGTTTGATATTGCATTCATATTTTTATTATACCAAAAACCCGCTTCTTATAGAAGCGGGTTTTGATCAATTATTTTCCACCAGTTGGGCGAATTTGGACAGAAGTCGCACTGACACTGCCATCACTGTTTGCAGTACCGATTACTGTCACAGTTGAACCGACAGCAATATCGGCAAGTGATCCTGTCACTGATTTTGCAACTGTTGTGCTGGGTGAGACCAAAACAATTTTTGATCCGGCCGTGCCACTTTGCACAGTGATACTATTTGCATCTGCACTCACTACCGTACCGCTGACTATTCCACCGCCAGCGCCACCGCGCATACCGCCTGCAAATCCTCCGCTTCGTGAACCATATTGCCCTACTGTCGCAGTCACAGCGTTTGCCGCTTTGTGCTTGCCGTACGCATTTCCTGCAAAGAAGAATATGACTGCCACTACTACCGCGATACTAATTATTTTTGTTGTTTGGTTCATATTATTTATTTTATATATTAATTTAATATCTAATCATCATACCCGCTACTTGCAGTATTATTATTTGAGAAAAAACGCATAAAACTCTGCTGAATTTTTGCTGTGCTCGTGTCAGTCACACTGCGCAAGTTTTTCTCAAATAATAATACTGCAAGTAGCGGGTACATCTCTTATTTTTTACTAAAATTTATTAATGACAAGCTCCTGAAACAAGATGCTTATAATAATACGT
>DHXN01000015.1:11503-33215 GCA_002413705.1 Candidatus Nomurabacteria bacterium UBA5155 | reverse complement strand
ACGTATTATTATAAGCATCTTGTGGAAAGGAGCGAATGGTTCTTACTCATATCGCAACGCATCAATCGGATTCAAATTCGACGCTCGCCGTGCCGGATAATATCCGAACACTACACCGATCACCGCAGACACGCCAAATGCCAACAGTATTGAAGACAGCGTGACTGTCGTTTGAATGATACCGAGTTTCGATACTATAAACGATATGGCCCACCCCAGTGCGACACCGATCACTCCGCCGGTAAAGGTCAGCATGATTGATTCGATCAGAAACTGTGTGTTGATATCCGACTTCTTTGCACCGATCGCTTTACGCAAACCAATCTCACGCGTGCGCTCTGTCACAGTGGTCAGCATCATATTCATGATACCAATACCGCCGACCAACAACGAGATACCCGCAACCGCCGCCAGCAAAATAGTAAATGTTCCGGTCACCGATGATGCGGTGGCAATGATATCTGACTGGTTAAGTGTAGAAAAGTCAGCCTTAGTCGGATCGGTAATGCTATGCTGCGCAAGAAGCAATGTCGTGATATCAGTTTGCACTTGTGTTGTCGCATCAGCACTGCTTGCCGAAACATCGATTTCACTAAGATATTGATTGCCGGATAAATAATGCTGCGCGGTTGTATACGGCACATATACCGTCTCATCAGCATTACTAAATCCAGAACCGCCCTTTGAAACAGTCACACCAATTACTGTATACATACCGCCATTGATGCGAATTTGTTGCCCCACCGGCTCACTGCCGTCAGGAAAAAGATCAGTGACAGCAGTCGGCCCGATGACTGCGACCTTACTACTCGATGCCACATCTTCATCGGTGAAGAAACTTCCATCACTGACTTGCACATTGCGAACAGTGGTATATGAAGGTGTTGTTCCTATGGTGCTGATGTTGGCATTGTTACCGCCCGCCACCACTTGCTCGCGTGATGTCACATCAAAGGCAATAGCGCCAACATTGGAGACTTGTGTTTGAATTGCTTGTCCATCAGTCACGGTCAACGAATTTGCGCTGCCGCGAGCTTGATTTGGTCCACCGCCAAAGCTTCGCTGTGCTCCCGGTGTCACAATAACCAAGTTTGAGCCGATAGATTGGATACTCGATGAAATCGAATTTTGTGCGCCATTGCCGATCGACACCATGGCAATCACCGAACTGATACCGATAATAATACCGAGCATCGTCAAACCAGTACGAATCTTGTTCGCAGTCAATGCACTGTATGTTTCATGAAGAATGTCATTGGTTGTCATATAGTTTGTTTTGGTTCTACACGCACCTTATGTTTCTTATGGTTGGCTGCATCACTAACAATCACACCGTCACGAATGACAATAATACGATCAGCGTGTTCTGCCACATCTGGTTCATGGGTAATCAAAATAATAGTGCGTCCAAGTGTTTCGTTCAGTCGTTGAAATGTGCCAAGTACAATTTCTCCGGTATGACTATCCAGGTTTCCTGTCGGTTCATCGGCCAAAATCATTGTCGGATTATTTACCAGCGCGCGCGCAATCGCCACGCGTTGTATTTGTCCTCCAGAAAGTTGGTTGGACTTGTGTGTAAAATATCGCTCGTCGAGACCAGCAGACTCCAGTGCCTCTCGCGCATCGCGCTCGCGCTTCTCCGGTGATTCATTGGCATAAATTAATGGCAACATAACATTGCGTAGCACTGTGGTACGCGGTAATAAGTTGAACGATTGAAATACGAAACCGATATTGTCGCGGCGAATATCTGCCAAATCATCATCAGACATTTTCGACACGTCTTTACCATCCAAAAAATATGTTCCTTCTGTTGGTGTATCGAGACAGCCGAGTATATGCATCAGTGTAGATTTACCAGACCCCGACGGACCCATGATTGCCACAAATTCACCGTCCTTGATCGTGAAGCTTACTCCTTTCAATGCTTGAAAAGAAGTATCGCCTGACTCGTATGTTTTTGTAATGTCAGTGACTTCAATCATATTATCCGCCTATTCGGACTCCTGCACGACCACCTCCTCCTCCACCACCCAATAAACTGCTGCCGGTAGGTGTTTTTGCTGCAGCAGCAGTAGTTGTACTCGTTGTTACTGTCTTCGTAACAATGGACTGATTTTCATTGAGACCTGAAGTGATTTCAGTTGTTGTGCCATCAGTAATGCCGATCACTACCGGGGTTTTCATTGGCGCAACAGTGAGTATCACCCCTTGTCCTGTTGTTGCCGGAGTCGAAATATCACCATCGGGAACAGTCAGCACATACGACGAACCGTTTGTCGTTTTCACCGCAGTGTTTGGCACAGTGATCACATCTTGGGCAACGGCAGTTTGAACCGCAGCAGTTACTGACATACCGGACTTCACGCGAACATCTTGGGTATCAAGTGAAATAGTCACCGTATAGTTCACAACTCCTGAGCTAACAACACCGACAGGATCAATGGTGGTCACAGTACCTGTAAGCGACAGTCCGCTGATAGCGCCAAACGTCAAGGTGGTTTTATCGCCAATAGCAACTTTTGAAACATCCACTTCGTTCAATGAAAGATTTACAATTTCCTGATTAGTGATAATTGTTCCCAGTGTCGTGCCAGAAATACTGTCCCCAACACTTACCGGCACTGTGGCTAATGTTCCTGAAAACGGCGCCTTGATAGAATATTGCGCGAGTGTTTCTTCGGCACTAGCTAAAGTGTTTTCCGCTTGAGTAATGGCAAGCTGTTTTGTTTGCAATGTTACTGCATTACTACTGGCAGGATCAACTGCTTGTGCTTGCGCTTCAAGTGCATTTTCATATGCATTTTCATTTGAAACATAATTTGCAGAATTCTTATTTGGAATAGTAATCGTCCATGTTAGACCACCTCTGACAGTTGTGGGAAATTGAATAAACAATCCTGAATCGGCGATTGGCTGCGCGGTAGTGGTATTGGTCAATGTATTGGCGCTGACTAAACCAGATGTTTGAAAAGAAATACCTCCTTGAGATGAATAGGTCGTGATGGTGATCGTACCTTCTTTACCCAATGTGTAGTTACCAGTAATAGTTGGCAGTTGATAGTTAGAAGTGGTTTGATCTACCGGTTGTGGCTGTAATCCAGAGCTAAGCAACGTTGCATATGCGGTTGCTACTGCTTTAGTCTGGTCACTGTTCGTATTTTTATTAGCAGTTTGGGTGGCAAGCAAATCAAGCTGGGCTGAAGCCACATTGTTTTGTGCTGTCTTGACTGCGCGAGCCGCGTCAGTGCCATCAAGCACAAACAGTGTTTCTCCTGCACTGATTTTATCACCGGCTTTTGCGCGAATAGAAAGCAGTGTGCCAGACACTTGCGGCTTCAGATCGACAGAGTTTGATGTTGAGACCTGTCCGGTACTCGTTACGATGGATACTACTGTTCCTTTTGTTGCAGTACCAAGCACATAGACAGTCGGCGCAGCAGTTTTTGTTATTGCGCGAATTGCAAAATATCCGCCAAGCACAATAATGAGAGCGATATAAAGTTTTGTTTTTTGAAAAAAGGTATTCATTGTGGCATAGGTGGTAAAATTCTGATAAGGGTTGCGGCGATTTGTGACTGCGTATTGGGTTCGCCTATGGCCACAATGTAATCTCCCACTGCAATATCTTGCGAGGTCAATGTGTTACGGAATTTTCGAATGACCGTTTGATCACTGACCACGACTGTTTTTTCGGTGTTGTCTTTGTCTTCAATGGTGATGGTCGGCAGTGTGATCGCAATAACTTTTCCGGCACTGCCGTGAGCGTCAGTCATCATGTGATTGCCATTGTTCGGATCAAATGATGCTTTATGAAATCCTACACGTTCGCCAACAGCGAATGCTCCCATGACCAACACCAGTACCACGATAATGGAAAGTACGACAGCCAGTGCGTGTGATTGAAAAAAATGTTTTGTGTTCATACAATAAAATTATTATTAAGAGAAACGGTGCGTAATGACCATAGGAATACTCCAACAAGTGCCAGCGTGCCGGTCAGTGCCACCGCCGGTAGCGACTCCAATAGTGATGCGCCGATCACTCTCCATGATGACAACACAACGCTCGTGTCGCTGAAAACGAGTCCAAGATAGGTACCGAAATTAGAAGCTGCAAATGCATTGACCAAAGAAGTCACCACAGGAACTAGCGCGATCACTGACGCAATGCCGACGCTGACCGATACGCGCAAACGCCACAGGCGAGAAACCTGCTGTTTGTGTTCTACAGCGGAAATAACCTGCTCCAGCAATCCCGTTCGCGCAGTGACAGGGGTTAGATTAAACATATACTTATTAGTACGTATGAATTTTCATTTTAGGTGCAGTGTGGTTGCAAGCAGTGCCAATCCGCGGCGATACAAACTTTTAACCGTGTTCAAAGGCTTCCCCACCACGATAGCTATTTCTTCGAATGACAGCATTTCTTCAGCACGCAGTAACAATACTTCTCTATAATGCACCGGCAAGCTTTCGATCGCGGTGGTGAGTGTCTCTTTTTCTTCACGCGCAATAGTCTCTTCCATGATATCTATATTCGTGTCTGCAAACAGTGCTTCGTTGTTTTCATCATCAGTGACAATGTGCGAAAACACGATACTCTTCTTTTTTCTCAAATAGTCTATCGCCGTGTTGTGTGCAATACGAAAAAGCCATGGCGCTACCGGCATGTCTTTTTTGAACGTGTCACTTGAGCGCCAGGCTTTAATAAATGTTTCCTGCACAATATCTTCAGCTACGGCAGTGTCTCGCGCAAAACGATAGGCATAGCGATAGATCGCACTGAAGTGTTCGGCGATAAATCCTGAAAATTCGTGCTCTTCCATTAATTTTACTGACTAAGAAATTTCAGACTTTGCACAATGCCATCGAAGTCGGCATGCACTTTAGCTACATCATACTGTTTTATACCCATACTCGGATCAAAGTTTTCCAGCACTGCATAGTGCACAGTGTATTCCACCGCATAACACTGACCATGTTGCACAGTGCGGTAGCTGTTGGTTTCGTAGCGATTGCCCGCACCAGCGTCAACTGTCACAAGCTTTGTATAGTTGATACCGTTATACGCAACAGTGGACTTGATTACTCCTGCCCCACTGGTATCAGTCAGACATGATGCGACTGCCTTTGGATCACTTGAAGTACCGATGCTAAATTTCACATCGCCCAAATTTGTTTTTGGCATATAGTTTGCCGGAGATTTGAGTGTCACCAAGATCAGTCCGAGTGTGCTGTCAGTGTCCACTTTCCAATTTTGCGTGTAGCCAATACCACCACCGGCGAGGGTGAGGTTTGCCGGATAGTTCAGTGTAAATGTATGACCCTGATCAGTGAAGGATTTGATACCACTTACAGCACTGCCGCTAGAATTCACGATACAATTGTCGTATGTGGTGTTAGCATTTTCTTGTAAAAATCCTTGATCACCTTTTGTTACAAATAACACAGTTCCGCTACCATACTGCGCACCATCCGCGGAAACAGTGTGTGGCAGTGTCAGTGTGCGGCCGTCAGAAAGCGTGATTGTGGCATCGTTGTTACTGAAACTTGCTGCAATAGTTTTGCCGCTGTCACATGAATAATTTGCAATTGTTGTGGTGGTAGATGTTGAACCAGGAGTTGTCACAGGCACAACCGGTGCTGTTGCCACCGGCATTTTGTGAATAACACTGTAGCCTACCACTACAAACAATATTACGATCACAATATAAAATACTACTTTTTTAAATGTCATATTATTCAGTATACGCCCCTAGCCGGTGATAGTAAACGATACCAAAATACCCCACCGTAATAACAATAGGGTATTTTAGAGTATAGGTACAAAAGACAACATTCTCTGTATTTTCATACATAATAGAGACGAGATAGATCAAGAACTATTACTAGTTTCCTATGCCATAGTTCTTGCCATAAGATGCTTCTGTATTTCCCTCGCAAAGCGTCTGAAGATGAGAAATGTCCGACACACTCGGGTTGGTCAAGGTGGCAGAAAGCGAATACTGTGATCCTCCATTGCAGATATAAATCATAGAATTGGAAATAGGTCCATCGAGTGGCATACCTCCAAGAAAACCGGCATTGGTGAGGGCAGTAGTTACTGCCACGGTATAAGCACTACCATCCTGATAGTTTAGCCATCCATCCCCGCCATTGTTCCAGCCTGATCCTGCAACATAAAAAGTACCGTACTGGCCGTAATACATTTCCAATGCCGTTTGTATTTCGACGAGTTCTGATTTTATTTTTGCGTCATTGGCTTTTGAACGAGCGCTATTCAAAGACGCAAGAATAACCGACGCAAGAATACCAATGATGGCGATCACCACCAAAAGCTCGATGAGGGTGAAGCCAGAACTGTTTTCGCCTTTATTTTTCATATCCATGAATTAAGTATACAGCACTTCTATTTTTTTAGTGTCACGATTTTTTGTGCTCGCGTCAGTCGCTTCAGTTCGCCTTCGCGTTTGCGCACCTCTGCATATGTTTCGTATTGCTCGCTGTATACCAGTACCACTGGTCGTCTGATTTTTGTATAGTGCGCGCCAGCTTTGGCATGATTGTGATGATGGACGCGCCGCGTCAAGTCATTGGTGGAACCGACATAGTATGTGCCGTCATTGCATTGCACGATATAGGCATGATACATGTTAGATTTTACGTGAGCGCCACAGGCGCAATATGATTGTAATCAAAACAGTCAGCCCGATCACCACAGCGAACGCAACAAGCGGATTGGGGATTATTGACGTCACACCAAGCACCAACAACCATGCCGTGATATAAAAAAATATGTTGCCGAAAAATAAATACCAAAAACTTTCCCAAAACGGAATGCCGAGCCATGCGGTGATAAACGAGTTCAGATACGGAAAACTGAAATAGCCAAGCAACAGCAAATACACTCTTCTGCCGTGCCTGCCGATATAGTTATAGAAACGATCGGACCATTTTTGCGCAAAAGCATGAATGCCTCCTCTGTTTAAAAATTGCTTAAGGTATTTTCCCAGAAAATAACCAACGACAATATCAATAATTGTGGCGATCAGAAAAAATAATGTCACGATCCATATTGAATAGTCACCTTGATATGTTTTCACCAACAATCCGCTCAGTGTGACTGATTCTTGAACAAATACTATTGAGATAATGATTAGCCAGCGTTGCATGGGTTAAAAGACATCGAATTGTAAAAAAAGTGGTGCATGATCAGAGACAACATCGGGCATGACTTTGAAATCTTCAACCAAAATTTCCGGCGAAACAAAGACATAGTCAGAATGCTGATCATCACCGGTGTAGAGCGCTGTGCGTGTCGAAGTGATGCCATGCTTGCTGATGAGATTGGTGAAATTTTTTTCCAACAGTTTGATACTTTCTGTTTGCGCGTTGAGATTGAAGTCCCCCACCATGATCTTTGGCGTCAGCCCGACAGACTCGATAAAGTCATTGATGATTTTTGATTGTTGCAAGCGATTGGGTGTGTCATCGCGACCGCGCGCATCCCAGTGTCCATGAACGTTCATCACCATGACATCTTTGCGTCCGTTTTGAATATGCATCCATTGCATCTTGCGATTGTGATCGGCGGTTTTTTCATTGACATCAAAGTCAGGATTTTCGTAGAGCATGACTTCCCCGCTAGCAATCAAGTTAATCCCTTTTTTCAAAAAGATGGCAATGCCGTAGACATTTTCGGCGATGGGGCAAAAGTACTGATCGAAGTCAGTCAGTATGTCAGTGATTTCTTGTAAGATATTGCCATTTCCCAAATCATGATTGATATAGTCACCGGTGATCCCATCATAATTATTAAAAATTTCCTGAAAACAAAAAATGTCCGTTTCCGCCATATGTTGTCTTAAAAAACCATCAAAGGCTTCTTTTTCTCGTCCGGCCCAGGTATTTAAGGTGATTAGCTTCATGCCGATATTTTAGCACAAAATCAGAGTTCGGTATGGTCTCTGGTGTAGTCCACGCTTTGGATGACAGTAGTATTGACATTGGCAATGTAATTATTCATAACGAAGACGCAGCCGATAGTGGCCATAACCATGACGCCATTGAGAATAAGATCAGGATGATGATGACTGATCTTGATACCGATATTGAGGAAGACTGCTAAAGCGACGAATGCAAGAATAATAAACAAGATGGTATTGGTGCCGGCGTGAGGAGACGCCAGGAATCGCTGGAACATGTTTGGGCGGACAATTGGCGCAGTCGCAACCGTAGGTTGCGACTGCTGTGCGACTACCGGCACCGGAGTAACCGTCTCGGCTCCAAGAATTTTTGGAGCAGCGGTGTTTACAGCGACGACATTGGGCGAAGCGATACTCGTCGGCGTGCGGGGAGTAGAAGTATCTGCCAATGGCGCAGTTGATGCCGGGCTGCCAAAGTCTTGCGCTACGAAAATAGTCTTTGTTCCTTGATACATACCTTCTGCCACGCCCGTACCGACTTGGGTATAGTTGGCTTTCAGAATATTGGCGCGGTGTGCTGGGCTGTTCATCCATGCCGTTGTCACTGACTGGGAATCCGTGAAATTAACAGCCAGATTTTCTCCGGCATAGCTGTAGTTGTAGCCAACTTGTTCCAGCCAATACCATGGGGTCTTGCCGTCAGGACTGACGTGCGCGAAATAGCTGTTTTGTGCCATATCATTGGCCTTCTCCTGCGCTGCTTCGTTGAGTACCGGATTGATCGTTAGGTTAGGTAATTTCATCTGCTCGCGCTGCTTGTTAGTTAGCTCGGAAAGCACGCTTGGCAATACCTGACCATTGTCAGCATTGCTAATAAGCGCAATCGTAGGAATTAAAAATGCAAAGATCTCAATAAAAATGATCAGTCCGAATATGCGATGAATATTTTTCTGGTGCAATATATGCGGACGATGATTGTTGCCTTCGTGAGGAATGAAATGCATTTTTAGCCAGTTAAACATGGAAATAGTGTACAACACAAAAGCCGCTCTGTACAGAGCGGCTTTTGAAACGCTTTTGAGACCTTTGTTTACAAGGATTTATTATGCATTCAATACTGCACGAGTCTTTGGACCGACGATGCCGTCAGTACTGAGCTTATGAGCTTTCTGCCATGCCACGAGCGCAGCTTTGGTCTTTGGACCAAATTTGCCATCGAGAACCAGCTTCGCGCCGTCAGCATTAAGACGGGTTTGCAATTGCAATACTTCGTCGCTGTGAATTCCGATTTTCAAAGGAAGTGTGAAGTGGAATGATTGCGCACCAAGGACCTGACCGGCTGGAGTTGTTGTAGTAACAGTTGCTCCAGGAATAGTTGTAGTTACAACTGGCGCTCTGCCGCCACCACTTACGATACCAACACCGTTTGATGCCTGAGTGTACGTAATGAATGTAGTGAAGTGCTTTGTCCACACGATGAGATCAGCACCTATGTCAGTACGACAGTCCGCGCCAGCAGTAAGCGTTGGAGCAGTGTCGCTGGTACATGTGTTAGTGATAGCGTGGAATGATCCGCCCTGTGACCATCCGATGAGGTTATTTGCCTGTCCTGGAAAGGTAAGCTTTACCGCATTGCTGAATATCAGAGGAGTGTCCCCTGCACCAACTTCGATTGCGAGCACTGCCGTTTTAGTAGTGCCAACTTCTGGAGTCAATGTGAAGTTAGTAGTAACGGTTGGTGTGTTGATCACGCCATTCCAAGAATGGTCAGTACTTGTTACTGTCGTGCCAGCGGTAATGTTTACGTTTGCATCAGCTGAAGTAACGTTGATCTGAGGTAGTGTCGCCACACCGTCAGTTGAAGTAACCTTGATGGAAGGATTAGTTGTTCCATTATCTACGCTAATAGTAACTGCTCGAGTTGAATCACTAATAACCACTTGAGGATTTGCTACTGTACTGCTTTCTTTAACAATTAATTTATATGCTGTTCCAGTAACGGTTGGTGCATCAGGATTTACAAACGGAGCAGAAGTGTATTGATCTTCTGTATCTAAGATGGTGACATTCTTAGTATTATCATCTTTCCAAATATCAGCATTAACTTCAGTGTGAGAGCTAGTGCCAGTAACTGTCAGTACAGTTGGATCTTGAGCATCAGATGTCTGATCGGCATTAATGCCTCCCCATGCATTATCCTTAGTTGTAATGTTGTTGACTGTAACCGTAGAACCATTGACAGTAATACCTGATTTACTATTATTTTGTGCAGTTACATTATTCAATGTAACGTTATTAGCCTCAAAAATGTTGATTCCGTGCGTCTTGATACCACTGGCACCATCCACGATAAGATTGCTAATTGTAACATTGCCATTAACTCCGATTATTCCAAGGCCAGCATTATTAGAATTATCATTTGTGGTATTACTGAAAGGTGAGAACAACGTCTTACTTGCACCATCGATAATAACTGGGCGAGTAATGGTAATTTCTGCAGCAAGGGTAATATCATGTGAAAGTACGATAGTACTTACGAGTGTATTGCTAAGTGCCGCTCGCAATTGAGCTTCAGTTGAAACATTGACTGTTTTGAGTGCATACACGGTTCCTGTGATAATAGGCGTGTCGTGAGTGTACGATGCAGACGCATAGAGGTGGCCAGGGTCATTAACCGTAACATCCTTTGTATTGTCGTCTTTCCAAATGTCCGGACCGGTCTCAGTCTGCGAGCTTGTACCGGTAATAGTAACCACTGTTGGATCTTGAGCATCAGATGTCTGATCGGCATTAATGCCTCCCCATGCATTGTTCTTGGTTGTAATGTTGTTGACTGTAACCGTAGAACCATTGACAGTAATACCTGAAGCATGGTTATTCTCTACTGTGACATCATTAATGTTTACATTTGATACAGCTTCAAAGATATTGATTCCGTGACGAGAAGTAGTAGTACCTGATCCATCTTCAATAAGATTCTTGACTGTTACATCGGAATGCAGAATACCGATAGCTGCGTTGTTTGTATTATCAGTCTTTTGGAATGGAGCACTCAATGTGAATCCCGCGCCATCAATAGTGACGGCTCGGCTAACGGTAACTTCCGCACCAATAATAATATCGTTGGCAAATGTTATTTTTGTAATAGCGGTATTTGCCAGTGCGGCGTTCAATTGCGCTTCAGTTGATACACTAACAGAGGTAGTGTCCGCGGCGTTCAAATAATATTGACGTTGACTGCTTTTTATTGTGGTATTGGGAGCGCTGTTAAACCCAACAACTGTGGTGCCGGTTATGCCATCTTCCCATAAAGCAGGTTGTCCGTAGCTTTCAGTGGAGTCGGTAATGGTAGCACCTGAAACCGTAAGGATTGAAGAATTAGAACCTGATGATGAGGATTCAATTCCACCAAAGCCATTTCCGGAAACATCAATCGCTCCGATTAGTGTACCGGTTGATCCATTAAATAATAGAGCAGCATTTCCGCCGGTTAATTTAATATTGCTGATGGTAACGCCAGTGGTGTGGTACGCCTCAAATATATAGTCCCCTCTCCATGTTGTTGAAATAATATTGGTGAAGGAAACAGTGTGGTTTCCCCCATCGATGGTTACGGGACGATTAATAATAATTTTTTGTGTCACGGGAAAATCTGCATTGATTTGAATTGCTGAAACATCAGGACTTTGCAGTGCGGCTTGAAGGGATGTCTGATCAATAACGATTGCGGTATCCGCATGTGCTTTTGTAGTCATTAAAGCGACCACTAAGACTGCAGCGGCTGCCACAATCCACTTGTTTTTAAAGGTAATGTTCATAAAAAATATTTCTCTATTTAACTAAATAATAATCTCCGCCATGACTGAAATAGACCACCCCTCCTCAGCGGTGTTCATTAGTTTGAACGGTACGCCAATATCAAGGATAAGTCAATAATTTCTAAAGATTTTCTCAACTCCATTCTTATTGATTTTTGAGCCAAAAAACGCTATTCTACAAGCGCACTATATATAGTGCATTTTGTCGGATCGTCTAATGGTAGGACAACGGTTTCTGGTACCGTTTATCTTGGTTCGAGTCCAGGTCCGACAGCTATGGATGGATTACAAATTTTAGGGTTAGTTGGAATTGGATCTATATTAGGTTCCCTTATTACAACCCTTGTACAATTTGAGTTTGAAAAGGCAAAAGAAAAAAGATTAATAATTAGAAACACCCTGGCAGCAATTCGTCGAATTCTCTATCTTTTGAGAATAACTTATTACATGCATGCAGAAGCTAGTGTAGATGTAGAATATTATAAAGCATTGCACAGAATCACTGGAGACACATTTTTTCACCAACAAGCAAAAGACGGGATAGAATTAATGCGCTTATATTCAGGAAAAATCTATGACCTATATGGAAGTTTGAACGAAGAATACGCCAAAATTGGAAGTTATGTATCTTCTAAGAAAAAATCTGAACTTCTAAAATTTTTTGATATTGATAATTACCAAACAATAGAAGTTGGGGATGCATCACATTTAACCGAGCAAGAGACTACGGAAAAATATCGAATTGAAAGTATTACTAAAATTAAGACCATAACAGATGAAGATATGAAAGAAGCCCATCTGAAATATTACAAAATACTTTTAGAGCATTTCAAATAAAATGAAAATTTACGTCGCAGGAAAAGATATGGAACGAGCTCAGATTGCCATGGATGATCTAAGGAATAACGGGCATGTAATTACATATGATTGGATAGTTTCTATAGTTGAAGGTCCCTCAAAAGAAATTGCTATTCTTGAAGCAGAAGGAGTGAGGTCATCAGACATTCTTGTATATCTCTGGGAATCAGACCAGGAAAGTGCTCGATACGAAGCTGGGATGGCAATGGGGCTACAGAAGCCAATTATTGTATCTGGAAAATCTGATGCGTTTTTCTTTCAGCTACCCGATATTCATTGCGTAGATAACGATGAAGAAATTCTTAAAAAGATAGGTGAAATAGAGCTATAACAATGAATGATACCTACCCATACCCCCTATTGGGTGCAGTCTCTCAATTATACAGCGATCAAAAGCGCTCGTACGATGATGTATACGTGCTGGCCTGCCAGCACCTTCTCGAGCCTCAAGTAAAAATGTTCGAGTTGATATCAACCTTCGGTATCCCCAAAGAAAACATCCATATATTCGGCAAGATATACTCCACAAGTAATGAAATTGTAAGCGAATTGACTCGTGATAATTTCAAAGTATCAAAACCAACATTTGATCCAAGTGTATCGTTCGATGTTCAGCATGCTGAAAACTGCAAGCACGAACTGCGGATGTTTCTTTCCTCGATTAAAAATCCATCAAAAATCATCATTTTGGATGACGGCGGTGAGCTGCTCAAGGCTGTAAACGATAGCTTTGATTCCATGCCAAAGAATGTTCCTATTGTTGGTATCGAGCAAACATCATCGGGATTTAGAAAACTGGAACATTCGACGCTTCACTTCCCTATATTCAACGTCGCCCGATCTGCAGTGAAACTGATAAAGGAAAGCCCCCTTATCGCCGAGTTTGGCTGCAATAGAATCATCGATACCGTTGCGCAGTATGCTATTTCAGAACCACGAATACTCGTGGTTGGTTTGGGACCGATAGGAAGCAACGTGCTTTCGATACTTGCCGACAAGAATTATTTTACGGCTGGATATGACATTGCCCACTATGACCAGTCAGAACTGATTGATCTAATCAAAAAAGACAACATAAGCATTGTCATCGGCGCGACAGGGCAAAGTATCCTGAACGAGAGTCAGCTTCAAGAAATCAAAATGATACTGGATCATGACCTGTATCTTATCAGCATGTCGTCTGCCGATCGCGAATTTCCCGCTCCCTACATTAGAAAAAACGGCGTTCATTCTGCAGAAATTCACGCCGACGTTGTGTGGGATAGCCTAGTGCTTATCAACAACGGGTTTCCTATTACCTTCAAAGGAAAGCGCTATGAATCAACCCCACAGGAAATCGAGCGAACCATTGGCTTGTTGTACGGATCAACCTTGGAAGCAATTATTGCTGATATGAGTGATGCCGTTGGTTTTATCGAGGTTCCTCTCAAAGTAGTCGAGGTGTTGGAAAAATAGCAACAAAAAAAATGCCAACCATTGGTATGGTCAGCATTTCAAGTCTTTTTTCTTTACGATAAATTTATCGTAAAAGGGTAACTTTTTTACCCTCTATCTTAACCGCCTTGATTGTTTTGTCAGTTAGTATAAGGTTTGCGGTTTTAGCATCAATTTCAACATTATACGCTTCGTCATTATAATCTATATCAAGATTCCAGGAATTAGGTTCAATGGCAAATGTAACGCTTTTTGGTACACCAATCACAGGTTGTTCTGAAGAATTATGTTCTGTGTGAATTGGTGTATTGTTGGTTGAATGAATTGCGGCGAGCGAATCTTTTAGAAACTTAGTCTTGTGGCCAGATCTTGACTCGCAACCTGCCGCTACTATAGCCAACATGATAATAAAAAGTACTTTTTTCATCTTATTTTGTTTATGGGTTTGCCACAAATTCCTTGAGAATCTCTGGTAAACCCATAAAACGTTGTGAGGAACTTTATACCTACATTGTAGCATGTTTTAGTATAATGTCAAGGATTTGTGCTTTCTACAATACCTCTTAAAACTGTCGCATTAGTCGCATAAGGTACAAAAAGTGCTTATATTGTAATAAACCTACCCCCGACCGAGAGGGGTCATTGATACTATAGAAAGCGTGCCGGAATACCCTTACAACACCTCACCTCACAATTGCGTGACCGAGGTCGTCAGCCACCTCGAGCGCCGCTCAGAGTGCTATAATATAACGCTTTTTTAGCGCTGCATAGAACGCACCGAACCTGGACTCGAACCAGATGCTATTTGTAAAAAAACAGAATGACTTTCTATCGTTTATTTGTTATATTTGCAATATGAATCGCTTAAAAGTTTTTCTAATATTTCTTTTTAGTTTCTTTGGTATTACTGGTATCGCCTCTGCGCACGAAGCATATGTCCTTCCATATAATACTTTTTGGGCCGGTATGAAACAGCCATTCAGTGCAGAAGCTTTTGATGCCCTGAAAAGTACACAAAACATACATATTACTATTGAGATCGGCTTGTCGGTGATTGTGCTTTTGATCATTAATTTCTTTGTGCGCAGAAGTAAGTTTGGTCAACGGGCGCACAGTTTCATTGAAAGGTACTCTCATTTCGGTCCACACTTTGTGCGTATCGCTGTTGCGGTAGCATTTTTCTTTTCCGCTTTAAGCAATAGTTTCCTCGGTCCTGAGTTGCA
This sequence comes from Candidatus Nomurabacteria bacterium UBA5155, assembly GCA_002413705.1. GTDB lineage: Bacteria > Patescibacteriota > Minisyncoccia > Phycocordibacterales > UBA9973 > UBA4124. The sequence continues at coordinate 17,955 of DHXN01000015.1, read as the reverse complement.
TGGAAGTTTGTTCTCATATCCACATATTATACAAATAGCGCTGTTTGCAATAAGTATAATGATTGCTGTAGGCTTTCTGACAGAGCTTGCCGCATTTGCTGGCATTGTGATATTTGTCTGGAGCATGTTTGTTTTTGGACCGTATGTTTTTACGTACCTCAATTATCTTGGTGAACTCATCGTTCTGTTTTTGTTTGGCATGCGCGTCTTTTCAGTAGATACATATCTTTTTGGACCATTGCGTAAATTTCGTTATTTTGAGAAATATGAAACAGTCATCGTGCGCGTTCTCTATGGCATTGCTCTTGTATATGCGGCGATTACGGTAAAGCTTCTCCATCCTGATATCACTATCCTTGTTGTCAACACGTGGCACCTTACACAATTTCACTGGCTTTTCCCATCCGATCCTCTCCTCGTAACTTTTGGAGCAGGAGTCGTGGAGTGTATTATCGGACTCTTTATTATTTTCGGTTTTGAAATGCGCCTCACTGTCTTGATCAGTCTTTTTTACATAACACTATCATTACTCTATTTTCGAGAGTTAGTTTGGCCACATATTCTTCTTTACGGTATCTCCTTTAATCTTCTTGTTCAGCCAGAAGTATTTACCATTGACCACTTGTTATTTAGTAGCCATCGAAAGGCAAAGGCATGGTGGAAAAGACCATAAGATACCTTCACGTTATGAACAAACCATTATTAAGCACCGAATATACCCATTCAGGATTATCTTCTACAGACACAGCAACTCTCCGCAAAAAATACGGATATAACGAACTGTCTACGCCAAAGGAAAGCCTTTTTGTTATTTACTTAAAAAACTTCTGGGGGCCATTACCGTGGCTGATGGAAACGCTGATTATTGTCAGTTGGTTTTCGCATCAGAAAGTGGAAGCAGGGGTTATCCTGTTACTGTTGCTCATAAATAGTATTGTCAGTATCGTGCAGCGACGCTCTGCTAATGCTGCCCTTGCTATCCTGACTAAAAAACTTGTCACCAATGCCCGAGTGTTTCGAGATGCCGCATGGCACACCATCCCTACCAGAGAACTGCTGCCCAGTGATATTGTCCATGTCCGTGTGGGAGATATTGTGCCAGCCGATATTCTAGTGGAGAAAGGCAATGTCAGTGTCGACATGTCGAGCCTGACGGGCGAATCACTGCCAAAGGATATTGCGGCTGGGGACACCATCTATTCTGGCTGCGTGGTACGGCGAGGAGAAATTACGGGAAAAGTCACGGCCATTGGCAGCTCCACGGCCTATGGCAAGACGGCCACCTTGCTTGAAACGTCCCATCCGCCGACCCATATGGAAAAGATTATCTTTGCCATCATCAAGTATTTCTTCATCCTCAATGTCATACTTTCAATCATCATTGTTGTTTTTGGATTATCGGTGCATGCATCAACGATTGAGATTGTGAACTTCGTTATTGTGTTACTCCTCACATCCGTTCCCATTTCATTTCCGACTATGTTCGCTGTGGCACAAAGCTACGGAGCGTTGCAGCTAAGCAAGGAAGAAAATGAAGGAGTGCTGGTACGTCGATTGGCAGCAGTGCAGGAATGTGCCGTCGTTGATGTATTTTGCAGTGACAAGACTGGCACGCTGACAGAAAATAAATTAAGAGTCGGTATGATGACTGCATACGGCAATTACACTGAAAACAACACCCTCACCTTCGCCGCTGCATGCAGCGAACAGGCTGATAGTGGCTCTATTGATACGGCTATCTTACAAGCAGTGGCAGAAAAGGCGTTACCGATGCCAACGCACAAAAACTTTATTCCTTTTGATTTTATAACAAAACACACCGAAGTCGACGTGATGACTGAAAAAGGCCTGACCCACATGTATATGGGACTGCCTGAGTTGTTATTAAAAGAAGACGTGCTATTTCACACCGAAGCCCACGCCGATTTGGAACGGTTGAGCAAGCAAGGATTGCGGGTATTGGCAGTGATAGCGGAATACGAAAACACGAAAGAATGTGTTGGTTTGGTGACATTGTCTGACCCCATCAGAACTGATGCCCCGCAACTTATTCAGGAATTATCCTCGCTCGGCGTTCGGGTGGTCATGATTACAGGCGACGGCTGTGCCACCGCTCGGGCAATCGCAGTGCAACTCGGCCTCGCTGGTGATGTCATTACCGCAAATGACCTGAAGGAACACCCAGAAAAAGCCCTGACAAGCGTGGTATTTGCTGAAGCATATCCTGAAGACAAACTCACTATCATTCGCGCATTGCAACAAGCAGGTCACACTGTTGGCATGACGGGCGACGGGGTCAATGATGCTCCTGCATTGCGCCAAGCAGAAGTGGGTATCGCCGTGTGCGGTGCCACTGATGTTGCTAAACAATCGGCCAGTTTTATTTTGACCAAAGACGGACTTGAAGGTGTTATCCATGCTGTCAAAATCAGTCGTCATGTCTACAGCCGTCTTCGCACATGGGCAATGAACAAGATTATAAAATCAATCGAGGTGGCAGTGTTTACAACCGTCCTGTTCTTCATGACCCATTCCTATATTCTTTCGCCATTACTTGCGATATTGCTGATTTTCGCCAATGACTTTGTGACAATTTCCATTGCCACCGACAATGTCAGATATGATGCTCGTCCCGGCAAATGGAACATCAAGAGTTTCATTGCAGGTGCGGCAATCATTGCCACTGTGCCGTTCGTCTTGCTCATGGTGACGTACCACATAGCAGTCATTCATCATTATTCCATTGACGTGGCACGTACCATGATTTACCTTGCTCTTATCTTTTACGGCAAGTCAAACCTCTACGCTATTCGCTCATGGCCTCATGCATGGAGAACACGCCCAAGTTTGATATTGGTACTGGCAACACTATTTTCATTATTATTTGCCCTCACTATTTCAATTTTCGGTATTCTTATCAGTTCGATAAATCTTGGAATTGCGGGGATGATTATTGCGCTGGCGATAGTCAACCTGTTTGCGGTTGATGCGGTGAAAAACATGCCGATAGTACGAAGACTTGTCGGGGTATAGAAAGATTATTTTGCAGTTTTCTTATTAAGCCAATAAAACACTGGCACAGTGATAGCGACACAAATGATCATGCTTGCAAAGACATCAATGAAGTGGTGTACACCTACAGATACTCTCGATACGGCAACCAGCACAGCAATGACCCACAGCAGTACGCCAACTCGTTTATTAAACAATGTGACAATGATTGCCACGGCCGCCACCAAGAGTGCATGGTCTGACGGAAATCCGTTGTCTGCAAAGTGAGGAATAAGTGGGATGAAGTGACCGATAACAAACGGTCGAGGGTCGTAGTATAGAAATCCTGCCAGCAATGAAGCGATGTATATCAGTGGCAATGACACTGCTGATAGTTTGAGCATCTGTATCTGCACAGAACGAGGTTGCCAAAGAAAATAAACTGCTCCGATAATCAGACTGAGGATGAAAAGGTATTTTGCCCCGAAGATGAAAAGTGATGACATAGGTATCAGTGTAGCATAGTGATTTTAGAAGAGTATTTTTATATCCCCAAGTGACCCAGTATTCATATACAAAATTGTTCCAATATCGTACCAAGCATGCAGCCAACCTGAGCGCCGCCTAGAGTGCGTCGTTCAATAAAATTTTGCTATAATCATTTTATGAATTACCTCTATCACCGAGTCCCTGAGAATATGGAAGGAGGTACCCTTTTTCCTCTGAATGTACTTAAGGAAAAATACCCTGAATTGTATACAAAACAGATTAGCAAGTACGAAGGACGTGAACATGTTACCAAACAGTTCATTCCGACACTTCAATGCCTCTGGAATGATGTCTTGCATCTTTCAGCTGTGCATCCTCAAGATATAAAGCAGTCGCTTATCGAGGCTGGGATGCCAGACCATGAAATGAGGTATTATCAAATTGATCCCCTGTTGTTTGAACCAGAAAAGACAACAGTGTACCTCTATGCTCACAAAGTGAAAGAAGACAATATGAAGCCAGAGAACTTTGCCGAGTATGTACCGAGTGAAATAAGTAGATACAGTGTGCTATCTCAAGAAACACAGGAGTACTACAAGGAGATGTATGGCAATCATCAACGCCCATTATTGTTTGTACGGATACCACATATTTTATACAAAGGTTCTATTGATATAAGTGAACTACCAATAATTACAGTTTAAGGTACAAAGAGGGTGTTACTTTTTTAAAAAGCCCCGCTCAGGTTCGGTCGTGGAATGATTCTTTTATATTAAAAACAGCACCCAATCAATTGATGAAAGGGTGCGTTGTTGTTGTGTCTTACATGGTTACACTTTTTGAAACGTTAATTTTTGAGCAAACGCCCAAACTGCGATATACAGTATCGTATCCAGTACGATTATACACTGCAGTGTTTCCTGACCGCTCGCCGTTGGAAACAGCAAGCCTGCGTCTGATAACAAAAAGAACACACTTAGAACGAACATGGTGGCGATACCATATACCATACCCTTGTCATGCGGGTTGTTATTTTCCAAATAGACCATGTACGGGTGTGTTGTTTTTGATAGTTCAAAATGAAATACCAGTGATGCAATTAATGCACCAAGACCAAAAATGGTGAGGATAATTTCGGGAAAGAAAGAAGAAGTTTCCATGTGTTAAAGGGTTTAATTGTTTTCTCTATTTTAGCATATTTTAGGAAAATGTCAAGCAATCGAGAAATCTCGTCTTTTTACGATGCGTATCCTTTTGGTATTGAAGGTTCAGCAGTGGAAGCAAGTGTTTGAGTGATCACTAAATCAGTTTCCATTTTTTGTTTGTCGAACGTAAATGCTGTCCCCAAGAATTTCATAATCTGTTCAGTATCGCGAAGGGCATTATAGAGTGACACGCTGGCTCCCGGTGAAGGAGTCATGTTGAAGATAATATTGTCCCCGACAATTTTCCCTTCTCCCAGTTGCAGTTCATGAGTGGTAGTATCAACACGCTGCAGTCTCATGCCGCCATAGCCCTTAGCGATATGAATATCACTATGTTTGATGGTAGGAATAATTTTTTTGATATTCGATAGAAAAATTCTATTGCCAATCCACGGCAACTCATACAACATATTCTTTATCAGATAAATAAACCGAATTGGATCAAGTAATATCTTGATGAAACTTTTCCATGTCTGTGGGCGATGCAGTCCCGATGAGCGCAAATAATCTCGACTGGTGCCGAAGTTGGCACTTTCAAGTACTGGGTGAAATCGGGCAGTAGGACCCCAGCGTGTATGATCGGGCATTCTGACATCAGGATCTCCATGCACTGCTGCAAACGGCAGCTTTGGTTCTTGCACTGTATAGACTTTTCCGTTCAACAATTTTTTGGTGAAATAAAAACTGCCCGCAATAGGAATGAGCGAGAAATGCTTGCCGTATCCCATTTGTTTAGCAAATAAAAGGCTATAGGCATCAGCATCAACAATCACGACGGCGCTTTTTATCGTTACTCCATTTTTACGGGAAATTTCATAGAGACCATTTTTTTTCTGAATTTTCTGAATAGAACTTTTATAAAAAACCTCAATATCCGGATTATGTATCTTCGCCTGATCAACAAGCGACTGCGACAAGTTTTCAAAATCAACGGCATATCCTTCTTCTGTGTACAGAGCGATGATGTCTTCTTTTGGACGACGTCCGCGCATAACCTCTGGTTCTATGTTTGCAATATCATCTCGATAGAGTTTTTGCAGTGTTGGAAAAATAGGCAGTAATGCTTCGTATCGTTTTTCCAACAGCGCAACCTGTTCTTTTCCGATACCAAGTACCATCTTTGGTGTCGGAAATAGTATTGTTGCGCGTTCTGTTTCAGGGAGCGACTTGGCATATTGCGCCACCATCATAGCGGCTGGGTACACTTGTTGTACTTTGTCGATAGTATAGTTTGTTTCAATATCTCCGACATGAAGTGTTTGGCTATTATTAGAGGCTTTTGAATTCACCTGACCTGGTCGGTCATATTTTTCAACAATAGCAATGCGTTTAATATCGGTATATCGCGCAAGTGTATAAAGCAATGCCGTTCCGCTTGCGCCTGCACCTATTATGACAACATCATAGTGATCAGTATTCATGTTGTTAGGCTTTTGCCTTTGATTCAATGCGAGCAATAGCAGCATTGAACCCTATGCCTGTCAGCGATGATCCTGACACTCGCCCAACATGCACACTGGATATGTCCTTGCCAACAACATACTGCTTGTACCCCGAAACAAACATCGCCTGGTATCGAGCGGATGTGCGGTCGCCAGCTTCTGGTACAACCGATACATCGGTAACAATATCGTTACGTAATGTCACCGTCACCGCAATCTGATCGGAACCGCCAGGAGAATTGTATGATCCAGTGGCGGAATAGGTGCCATTGGTGTAGACGCTCATTGCTACCTTCTTTTGAGGTATTGGTGTTGGTTTTGGTGT
>DHXN01000015.1:0-11299 GCA_002413705.1 Candidatus Nomurabacteria bacterium UBA5155 | reverse complement strand
TTGTGTTGCGGGCGGATTAAACGTTGAAGCAAACACGCCAATTGTTCCAGCGAGCACTACTCCTATCGCCGCAAGTCCTGCCCCAATATTACTTTGTTTTTTTATTGGTTCCATATTTTTATTATAATACGTATTTATGAAGACAATATGAACATACACTATGTATATCCCCCATCATTCATACTATCTTCATACAAGTCAGGTATACTTATGGCGTGTCTAAAAATAAAATCTATCTCACCATAACGTTCATCATCGTCTTCATTCTTGGGGCGGGATTTATCGTACTCAGCTACGGCAATACTCCCAACCCGTCAGACAATACGAGTCAAACTACACAATAAATATGAAAAACTTTTCACCAATTCTGATCCGTATCGCCATTGCACTAGTTTTTATCTGGTTTGGTATTCAACAGCTCATTGATCCGACTTCCTGGTTCGGCTTTTTACCGACATGGGTCAACAGTATTCCGATCAGTCAGACCGCATTTATTTATTTGAATGGCTGGTTCGAACTGATGTTCGGCACGGCGTTGCTGTTCGGTTTTTATTCGCGTATCACTGCAGGTTTGCTTGGATTACATTTACTGGGGATTACACAATCAGTTGGCTACGGCGCGCTTGGTGTGCGCGACTTCGGACTGGCATTCACGGCACTCTCAATTGCTTTTTCTCCCGCCAGCCCATTTTCATTGGATGCAGTATTCAAGAAAAATGATCCCTTAGTCGTGACAACATACACTCCCCCACGAACACAAGAACCGATTATCGAACATACCAAGTTTATCTAATATGAAAAAATCTCTCATTACAATTTTTATCGCAATCTTTATCCTTAGTGTTTTTGTGCCACCTCATCAGTATGAAGTTTTTGCAAAAACTAGTCATACCAAGAAGAAGGTTGTTCCTACAAAAAAGTTTCAAAGATCACAATAAAGAAAAAGATAGCGCCAACGAAAGTCGCCCCTGCTTCCTATACACTGACAACAGTGGGAATGTCTATGACTTCACGCCATGGATTAAAAAACATGCCGATACTCAGCAAACAATGCTTTCATTATGTGGCAGCGACAGCACTGCTGCATTTAATACAGCGTATACGGGGAAAACAAAACCAATGCAGGAGCTTACAGCATTTTTGATCGGGAAGCTTCAGTAATAAGCTGATAATCCTTCGCAAACAATTTCCGCGATATGGTGAAGATGCCATAGGTCATAAACGGTGCAGCAAACACATCGATCGAGTAATGAATGTGTGCCAAGAGAACACTTACGCCAAAAACCAGTGAAACAAGTAGGAAGAAATTTCTCCACCATCTCTGTTCCCAAAAGATCAGTGCCAAGAGAAACGGCAGTCCCGTATGACCAGAGAAAAAGAAATCACCACTCGTATTATATAAAAAATTATAAATGTTATAGCCAATATTGTTGGTATCAAGTATGAGTTGGTGAGGATCAACGCCGAGATGGGTAAGACTGATGAAGAATGACCGCACGATAATAAAGACCGCGATCGATTTAACAGTAAATAATATATAGCGAGGCTTTGCAATTAATAATAACAAACCGACTAGTGTTAAAATCAACGCTCCTTGTACAATGAATGTATCGAGGTCAAATGTTGGAATGTGACTCAATATTAAATCTGGAACATAGACACCATTAAGATGAGAGACATAGAGGTCAGCAGCCTTTTGAACTATTAGCGCAAAAGCTGAGAGTACTGCTGCCCAGACTAAAGAAATGCGATGCTCTCTCGTCCAAACATTTTTATATTGTACATATAAATTACGCATTTTATACTACAACGTAATCCCTAGCATTTTTAATATAAATGGCGCAACAGGATCGGCAGTCAGCCCATATGCAATTGTTCCTCCTAGAAGGCCGGTAATTGAAATAGCGATAAAACCAAGGAAAGCTATGATACCAGAGAAGATTGGGTTGCAAAATATTGTTTCAACGAATTGCAGTATCTCTGATATCCATTTCAAACTTTTTCCATATATAAATTTCTTGGAATTGATCATTGCGGCGATTTCTCCGACAAGTAGCGCGCCGTACATAAATGTCGCGGCAGCGCCAAAATTAGCATGGGCATTGACCAGTTGTCGATTGGCATGAATGAGATGTTCGGCACTACTTCCTGTTGCTAAGGCAGCAAAAGCACCCAGTACACCGACCAATAGCAGCACTCTTTCGATATCTCTCCATGCAACTTTTGGAAACCATTTTTTGAATGGTAGGATTTTAATAATAGAGTAAACAAATAATAGTGCTATGGGAAAATGGACGAATAAGGGATGTATATTGTATATCATATTTTTAGTATACCTTAAGAAGAAGTTTTATAGCAGATGAAAAAAATGTAATACTGCAAATATGCTGTCATCAATGAGATAAGCCAGGCGCGCTTTCACTCCTTCGTTTGCGGCAGTGATGCGTTTGACTTTGATAAACTGAGCATTGATGCGCTTGGCAAATAGTCCGTCAGTGATATATTTGTCGCCGATCACCACAACATCTTCCCCTTCTCCATCCAGAAGCATTTCGGCGATTTTGCGATGCGGTTTCTTGTACGGAGAATGCAGGTAAGGAATATTGAGTAATTGTGAAAACGCAGCATTTCGTTCCGGCAATGGTTTGTTGGAAAGCAAATACACCTTGTTATGTCCCGCTAGTCGCGCAACCATAGCCATAGTTTCCTGGGTCATCGTTTTTGCTCCGTCATGCCCCAAAGTACCGTCAATATCCACTATGATAGTTTTTCCTGAGAAAAGTGCCGGATCAAGTTCGGTAAAATACATCTTATACTTTAACATTAAAAATTAGTACAATTGCCGCTATCAATAAAATATAGCCGACAATTTGAATCGTGTTGATCTGCTCGTTGAACAAAATGATTGAGGCAGCGGTGACAATGATAAGACTCATGACGGTCATCACTGGATAAGCGACGCCCAACGGCAATGAGCGAAGTGCTAAAATATAAAAAATAGCATTTATGGTAAATAATACGAAGCCGATGATCATGGCGTAGTTATGCATAAGTATGTGCGGCAACGAACCTTTTAGATTGATGCCGTTACTTGCTTCGACTTTAAAAAGAACCGTGGCGGTACCATTTAATACAAATGCGATGATGAGATAGACGATGCCCATATTAGAAAAATAGTTTTGCGAAACCAAGTGCTCCCTGCTTCCATGGCACGCGATGCGTCACGCCGGACTTGCCTTCGAATTCTTTTAGGTTGGCAACGTACCAATCATAGTTTCGCACCAACGCTTGTTTGTTCGAATATTTTGGATTGTACCCGAGCTTTTGCTGAGCTTTATCAATAGATACAAAAGAGTCTTCTGAGGCGGTTTCGTACACCCATTTATACAACGGTGACATGTGGAAAAATTCCAACACTCGAAGCGTCCAGATCAACGGTGTGGCCGGGAATCCAATAATCTTTTTACCAAAGCCGGCCTTGTCCAAGACTGCCTGATAGTCCTCTTTCATGGTGGTGAATTCTTTTGCGCCGATATTAAATGTGTCGTTGACGGTTGCTTCCGGCAATGTCGCACACAGCATGATAGCATCGCACATGTCCTGCACATCCATCAGCTGATAGCGATTGTTGCCGCTGCCGATCATGGGAAAATTTCTGCCGTCTTTCGCCCAGTCATAAAACAATGCAAACACTCCCAGACGTTCCGGCCCGATGAATGATTTCGGTCTGATGATCGGCACACACAACCCTTTGACACGATATTCCTCGCACAATGTTTCGGCCATTATTTTCGCCTTGCCATATGGTCCAACACCCTGCAGTTTATCTGTCTCAACCAGAGGATGGTGGTCCGGTATGCCATAGACAGCCGTTGAGGAGATATGGATGAATCGTTTGCCATGATGTTGCAAGGTCGCGTCGAGCACAATGCGGGTACCATCGATATCGGTTGAGAAAATTTCTTTTTCTGTATACAAAGGCAATGCAGCCGCGGTATGAATGACAATGTCAATTCCCTCCATGCACTTGTTGACCATATCCTTGTCCCGTATGTCACCAATAATCGCTTCGATCTGCGAAGCTTCTGGATATTCAAACAACAAAAGATCAAGTGATCGCACACTGTGTCCTTTTGCCAAAAGTTCGCGAATAATATTGATTCCTAAAAAACCGCTTCCACCTGTAACTAAAAATTTCATTACTTTCATAATACAAGAGTAAAAATTATCTGTAAAGAATGGCGTACATGCAGCCAAGCCATGCTATGGCCGCAAAAACGATCCACCAGTCAGTGAACAGTGCTTTCTCGGGATACTCGACCTTGTCCGTGCTGTAGATCAGTAATACATATCTCAATATTGCCAATAGCACAAAAAATATGGAGTACACGGCCAACGTATCTCCAAGCACCAAAACGGTGTACAAACTGTAGGAAATGATAACAAGCGTGACCGATGCTATCAAAATTGCATTCAATATTTCCTGCGAATAGAGATCCAGCACGGCGCGTTTAACTCCTTGTGTCATTTCCGACTTGCGCTTGCCTGTAATCAAAAACAGCGCTAAGAAAATAGTACACAATATCAGCCAGTTAGATATCGGCACTTGCGCAGCCAGTCCGCCAACTAAAATTCTTAAGAGGTAAAATCCTGCGATCAACACTATGTCAAGCATGGCCACATGTTTAAGATAAAAAGAATACAGAACATTAAGCACCAAATATGCGCCTATGAGCAAAATAACCGTTAGAGGAAAATAAGAAAGTACGATACTGGTGGCAATTGCTAAAGCCAATAATAGTACCTTGGCATGTAAAGGACTTATGTTACCTGAGGCAATTGGTCGATGTTGTTTTTTAGGATGCAGACGATCTTGCTGTGCATCTGCCAGATCATTGATGATATAGACACAACTGGCAGCCAAGCAAAATAAGATGAAGCTCAGCAAAACTATTTTTATTTTTCCGTCAGAAAAAAATTGTTTTGCAAAAAACAATGGGATGAAAACCAAGAAGTTTTTTATCCAGCTATAAGGTCGCAGCAATCGTAAATATTCCATAAAATTATTTTTTATACACGTAGAAGAAATCGCGCGTATATCCCTTCAGATACTGATTCTTGTCGCTAAGATATGCCAGCGCCTGATTGAGTGCGGTGATGTCATATGAACCTGCGGCATTTCTGTTGAAAAGATCGAAACGAACTTGTGATGGGTTGATGTCGAGCTGCATGGCACTGACTGCTCCGGCCATTTGCAAAGCCGTTGCAAGTGTTGTCGGGCTAAGATTATTGCCGGCGGCATAGATAATATTTCCGGCATTCGTTATGCCAATGCCAGAGCGCCATGTGTAGCTGCCCCCATGCAACACTTTGCCATTTGCGATCTTTGTATCTGACGCATCAAGCGCGATGGTACCGTTATCAATAAGCAACGGACCGTTTTGTCGTGCAAAAGCAACATTGTTTCCCAAATCTTGTCCCGTGTAGTTGATGATTTTTACCGTACCGTCAGTATAGCCGACTACCGTGCCGGTGTCAGTTTTTAAAGGCACATAGGTTTTATTGCCCACAATCATGCCGTAGCTACCATCGACATGCAGAAATCCACCATTAAAAGCCGCAACCAAGTTGCCCCCATCAATAACATTTTGTGGGATAGTTCCCGGTCCGGGATTGCCGGGACCGCCCGGCTCAGTGGTGCCTGCGACCATACCAAGCTGCAGTTGCGAAGTGTCCATTTGCACCAATGAGACATTCGCAAATGATCTCGCCGGATCCGGACGAACAAAAGTGTAGGCCAACACCTCCTTGTTTGGCGAAACAGTGGCAACAATATTATGCCAGACACCTTCGTCTTTAAGAGGATGAGAAAACAGACTTGGAATCGGAGTGAGGTCCAACAAAGAGGACGACAGATTTTTATCATTAACCTGTGTTAAAAATTGCGGAGCTATTGCACTTTTAAAATTATATTCCAACTGCGAAGTTTTATCGGAAAGATTAAATATGGTTTGTTCCAGTGCAATAACTCGATCGGTGCCGAAGATCGGTCTCAAAATATTATCTGCAATAGATGCCGCCGCAGTGGCATTGACTTTCACCAGAACGAACATGCTTATGACGAATACTATAAAAATCGAAAGAAGTACCATGAACCAAGCCTTAATTCCCTTAATTATTTTGCGCGACATCCGAAAATTATACATCTTAAAAATGAAGATGCAATGAAGAAAATCTATATATTAGACTAATAAAGGCAGTGTGATAATAACTGTTGTACCTTTCTGCAAAAGGCTTTTAATGGCAATATTGCCACCATGGTGGTCGATGATTTGTTTGGCAATGGCAAGCCCCAAGCCGCTGCCGATAGTACTTTCTGTTCGAGCGTTATCAGCTTTGTAAAATCGCTTAAAAACATGTTCAAGGTCTTGGGTACTGATGCCGATGCCATTATCAACAATTGTAATAACTGCCTGATGAGAGACTTCTTTCAATGACACTTCCACCGACCCACCTTTTGGGGTGTAGGTAATTGCGTTGGCAATAACATTTTTCATCACCCGAGCGATTGCGCGAGGATCACCTTTGAAGCTGGACGTGTGCTCACTTTCATATGACAGTTTGATCTCCTTTTGACGCGCCAAACTTTCCAGCAACGCAACCTCTTCTTGTAATATCGTATCGAGTTCAATGTGATGTCGAGACGTTTGTCTGCTGCGCGAGAGTTTAAGCAGTTCATTGGTCATATTGGTCAGTGAAGTAATTTCTTCAAGATTACTGCGAAGCACCGTTATTGCTTCATGAGGCAATACCACTTTGCTGCGAAGCAACACTTCAATATCAGTCTTCATCACCGCCAACGGTGTGCGCAACTCATGCGAAGCATCGGCGCTAAATGCCTCCTGCGCATCAAGTGCGCGCTTTACCGGTTTGAGCGTGATGCCGGCCAGCCAATAACTGCCCGAAGCGGCAATAATAAATATTCCGATATCAATAAGAAAAATTTGTATCTGTATACCGTCTATTGCGTGATCAAGCAGTTTGTAATGAATGACACTAGTGGTCACCGCATCAAATTGTTGCTGAATATTTTTTAATAATGAAAAATATATTGCCGCACTATAGACACTGAGTACTAAAAGAATAACCAGCAAATAAAGCGCGGTGATGCTAATGCGAGCCCAACTAAAAACGTTAGACTGTAAACCGGTAACCCATGCCGCGAAGCGTTTCAAGATTTTTTTCATAGTGTTGCAATTTTCTTCTTAAATTTTTAATATGAACGTCGACTACGTTACTCATCCCATCAAAGGAGAAATCCCAAACATGCGATAAAATTTGTTCCCGAGTCAGTACTTGATTGGGATGTCGTAACAAGTATTCTAAAATAGCAAACTCGCGCAACGTCAAAGCGACAGGTTCGTCATCAACTGTAACCTGCTTCGTTGTCGTATTGAGAGACAGTCCGCCAACCTCCAATACTATCGGCAATACCCCCTTGGGTCGTCGCAACAATGCCCTGATGCGCGCCACCAATTCATCAAAAGAAAAAGGTTTTATTAAATAATCATCAGCACCAGCATCAAGCCCTGTGATTTTGTCGTTGGTAGTATCGCGCGCGGTCAGCATGATAATCGGCACAGTAATACTTTGCGCGCGCAAGCTGTTGCATACAGATATACCGTCTTTTCCCGGTAGCATAATATCAAGAATCATCAGATCGTACTCTTCTTTGTAAAATAACATCTGTTTTTCCGCATCTTCGCCGTTGCCAATAATATCAACGGCGTAACCCTCTTGTTCCAATCCTTTCTTGACTGATTTAGCCAGTTTTTCATTATCTTCGGTCAGAAGTATTTTCATATTCTTTATACTATACCATTTATAATGAAGATACGATGAAGTGCAATGATGACGGAGGTACCGCTCTGACAGCGAAAAACAAAGGATGTAGTGATGGTGAAAATCCTAACCAATAAATCTTCATCACATCTTCATCTTGAATGTAGTATTATTGGAACATGAAACCATTCAATAAATTTAAAAAGAGTGACGCGGCGATGATAGGCCAAAAAATGCTCAACAAGGTACCTCAGATAGTTGTCTATTTTTGGATTATCAAAGTACTCTGTACCACGGTTGGTGAAACATTCGCTGATTTTATTAATGAGACTCTTGGTTTTGGTCTAACTAATACCACTATTGTGACGGGAGTAATATTGGCCATTGCGCTCTTTTTCCAGTTTAGATCTAAAAAATATGTTGCTGCTATCTACTGGTTTACAATCGTGACAATTAGTGTCTTTGGTACACTGGTGACTGACAACTTGAGTGATGGGCTTGGCATACCGTTGATATATTCAACAATTGCATTTTCAGTTCTCTTGGCGCTAACATTTATTGTCTGGTATGCAAAAGAAAAAACACTTTCTATTCATTCTATTGTAACTAAGCGACGCGAAGTCTTTTATTGGCTGGCAATATTATTTACCTTTGCGCTTGGTACAGCGGTTGGTGACTTAATTGCGGAAACATTCAATCTGGGATACTTACTGACACTGGGAATCTTTATTGCTGTTACTGTCGTTGTGGCTATTGGCTACTTCCGTTATAAATGGAATCCTGTACTGTCATTCTGGATCGCCTACATTCTCACTCGACCTCTCGGCGCTTCTATCGGCGACTATCTATCTCAAGCTCGTACTGATGGTGGTATCGGTCTCGGTACCACCGGCACCAGTATTATTTTTCTCACTGCTATCTTAGGCACTGTTACATATCTTAGTATGACAAAGAAAGATGCAATGATTCAAGAGGAGGTTGTGTAGTTTTTGACTATCAGTCATCACAGCTCAATGAAAAAGGTTCGGGAGAGAAATATATTTGTAACATACGAGATTGCGCTGTTACTTAAAGCATCGCAAGCTTTCTTGGAAGTGGTCGCTGGAATACTATTCTATGCGATAAGTACCACTGCCATAACAACATTCATACTCTTCATTGCACATGGAGAGCTAGCCGAATCCCCGAACGGCATCGTATCGAATTTCCTCATACAAAGTGCTCACCAGCTGTCTGTTTCTGGAAAATTCTTTATTGGCTTTTATTTACTGATTCACGGTATTATCAAATTGGTTCTTATCTTTGGATTGTTCGCAAAAAAATTGTGGGCGTATCCTGCTTCGCTCGTTGGACTGGGTGGATTGATTTTGTATCAACTGTACAACCTGATAATCCGTTATTCTATTCTTTTATTACTATTGATCGTTGTAGACAGTATTATCTTGTGGCTGATAGTGCGCGAGCATAATAAGAGCTATAAAACACTGTTAGACGTTGAGGTATCGTCGTACCGCTAGCAAGCTTGAGATCATGCCAAGCAACAGTCCGATGACCAGTACCAGACCACTGACTGAGAAGAAATGACTCGTATAATATGAGAATAAATTGATACCGAGTAGTGTCGTCAGTTTTGTTCCTGCTAAGTACGTCAGCGGCAAGAATACGATATTCGTTAACAGCCACGCAAATGCGCCGTACAATATACCCTGCACCAAGAACGGCGCTCGCACATATGCGCCACTGGCTCCAACCAGTCTCATGATACCGATCTCATCGCGTGCCATGTAGATCGTCAAACGAATCGTGGTGTACATGATGATAATAGACACCAATGCCAATACCAGTGTCAAAACCAAGCCGATGCGACGAGCATTGAAAATCAAACTATTCAGCTGATCAATCACGGTTTTATTCTGTGAGTAGTTGATACGGTCGATAATCTGAGAGTTGGTTTGAGCAATAGTTGTGTTGCCTTCCAGCACTTGCGCGATGGCTTCGTACTGACTTGGATCTTTTGCAGTGATTTGCAGTAGTCCGCCAAAGGGATTGTTTCCCAGTTCGTCGAGCGCTTCAAGTGTCAGATAGTCGTTTGAATGACGATCACGAAACGCCAATACTTGTTGGTCAGCAGAAATATATTGCACGGAGGCGACCTCTGGAAGTTTCTCCAAATCAGTTTCAAGTGCAAGAATTTGATCTTCCGGAGCATTGACGGTGAAGTACACGGCAATATCGACTTTGTTTTCAACATTTACAATAGCGGTATTGAGAACAGCCTGGAATAAAAAGAGTCCGGTGACCACAGCCAAGGTAATCGTTGTTACTAAAATAGCAGCGTATGACACTACACTGTTGCGACGAAAGTTAATCCATCCTGATTTAATTACGCGTTTTAATCTGATCCAAAACATACAAAAATTATACTCTATTATACCGTAGTCCGGGCTTTATTATCATCTCCGACAATGCGACCGCGCTCCATGCTGATAATACGCTGCCCGACTGCTTTGATCAGCTGTTGATCGTGAGTGGTGAGTACGACAGTTGTGCCAAGATCATTGATCTTTTTCAAAATTTCAATGACTTCAGAAGTATTGTGCATGTCCAAATTGCCGGTCGGCTCGTCGGCAATCAAGACCTCCGGTTGGTTAATGATGGCGCGAGCAATTGCCAAGCGCTGCTTTTCTCCACCAGAAAGCTGGTTGGGAAAGTGAAACATACGGTCGGCAAGGTCTACTAACTGCAACACATGCGGCACATCTGAAACAATTTCCTCATCACTTTTGCCGGCTGCTTCCATAGCAAATGCAATATTTTCATAAGCGGTTTTGTTTGGCAACAAACGAAATTCTTGGAAGACCATACCGATACGACGGCGAAGACGAGTAGTTTGCGCGTTGTTAAATGTATTGATATCAGTATTTTCAAACAATACAGTACCCTCAGTCGGTTCTTCTTCGGCCAACATCAGCTTATTGAGTGTGGTTTTTCCCGCTCCGGAAGGGCCAACAATCGTCACAAATTCACCTTTTTCTATTTCTAGATTTACATCCTCAAGCGCCACTGAGCCGTTGGGATATGCTTTTGAAACATTTACAAACTTTATCATAACGAATTTCTATTATAGCATACTTTCGGCATCCAAAAATTCATCAATATCCCCACGTTCCAACACCGCTTCGGCATTGTGCACCTCCACTCCTGTGCGATGATCTTTGACTTGCTTGTACGGATGCAGGACATACGAGCGAATCTGACTACCCCATTCATTGTCGGTGGTTTTGGAAACTTGCATGCCTTGTTCGTGAGCTTTGCGTTCCTCCTCCTGTCGTTTGTATAATTTTCCTTTCAAAAGCTCCAAACCTTTTTCTCTGTTTTGTTCCTGACTGCGCTCGCTGGTAGTATGAACGGAAAGTCCGGTAGGGATATGAACCTGTCTCTTATACACATCTCCGAT
>DHXN01000005.1:494-24912 GCA_002413705.1 Candidatus Nomurabacteria bacterium UBA5155 | reverse complement strand
AGTGCAATGGCATAAGCGTGCTTGACTGTAAGACGGCCATGTCGAGCAGGTACGAAAGTAGAACATAGTGAACCGACAATTCGCATTAGATGCGGTTGAAGATTAACGGATAGAAGCTACTCCGGGGATAACAGGCTAGTTCCGCCTAAGAGTTCATATCGACGGCGGAGTTCGGCACCTCGATGTCGGCTCACCTTATCCCGGGGCTGGAGAAGGTCCCAAGGGTATGGCTGTTCGCCATTTAAAAAGGTACGCGAGCTGGGTTCAGACCGTCCAGGAATTAGTTGCAACAAAAGATTTATCTGCGTTGTCTCTGATTTCTGGATCGTCTGAATCCCGAGGAAAATTTTTTGATTATTTTTAAATGAAATATAAAAATATGTTTTTGTCTTTTCGTCTAAGATATTTTATATAGATCCTGCAATTTCTATATAAAGTAAAAGATATAATATTTGCTATTACCAAGGTAATACAAATAAAAAGAGAACCATCCTATTACGGCGGTCTCATGTAGTGATACATGATGACATGCTCAACTAATATCGGAGAAACCCTCAGCGACCAGTATCGCACTATAATAAAATATAGAGGGCAATTCCGAGGGAAGCAGTTAGCAATAATGTGCACCCGTAGAGACTACACGTTGAGACACTCATTGAGTGTAAGATATAGTCCATTCCACTTAGTAATAAGTGAAAAGAAGCGTAAGACAGGTTGGTCTCCTATCTACTGCAGGCGTCGATGATTGAGGAAATTCGCTTCTAGTACGAGAGGACCGAAGTGAACGAACCTCTGGTGTACGGGCTCTAGCGCCAGCTGGACCGTCCGGTAGCTATGTTCGGAATGGATAACCACTGAAAGCATCTAAGTGGGAAGCCAGTTCCAAGATTAGTCATCATTTGAGGGCCGTGAGAGATGATCACGTTGATAGGCATTAAGTGGAAGCGTAGCAATGCGTTGAGCTGAGATGTACTAATTGCCCGACTCCTATTAGGAAATCTGGAAATCATAAAACAAGTATTCGAATCCACCGTCTTGGTGGTTTGTCGCAGGGGTCACACCTTTTCCCATTTCGAACAGAGAAGTTAAGCCCTGTAGAACCGATGATAGTTTCTTTGAAGCAAAAGTAGGTAGCTGCCAGGACAGTGGATTTGAATGCATAAGAAAAAGCACCAATTATATTGGTGCTTTTTCTTATGTAAATCTTTAGTATTTCTTAATGGGAAATTTATCCTCGTGTTGTATACTGTCGTTATGAATTGGAATAATGCAATACAAATAGTTGATGGATTGATAATTTTGGTTGGGATACCTGTCATTGTTAATATGTTTATTAGTATAGGCAAAAAATTGCAAGTGATTGATAGTTTAGATGATTTGGTGCGTAAAAATATACAGCCTGATTTAAAAGATTTGCGGGAAAGATTTGTAGTTGTCGAGGATAGAGTGAAATCAGTATGGAAAGATACATTCGCACCCGCTAGTTCTCCTCGTCAGTTGAATATTCAAGGTGAGAATATTCTTGAGGGAAGTGGGATAAAAGAAATCATTGATGACAAAAAGAATGATCTGTTCGCAGTAATAAAAAGTAAAAATATTTCAAACCCATACGATGCCGAGCAATGCATTTTATCGACAGTAAATGAATTAAAAAATGATGCTGTATTGATAGAAAAATTAAAAACTGGAGCGTTTTCTGTTGGTGCTGATATAGACTCAGTGCTACTTGTTGGAGGAATATATCTTAGGAATCTCATTTTTAATGACCTCGGTTTTTCACTGGTTGATTTAGACAAGCCAAAAGCTGCTTAGTTTTGCTATACTGTGAACACATGGATTGGGCAGAACGGCGGAAGTTAACATATGTAGCACTGGTATTGGTATTTTTTGGCGTGGTTGCTTTTGCGATCATTCACAATGTTACCAATATCACACCGACATGTTTCGATCATAAACAAAACGGCAATGAGACAGGGGTGGACTGTGGTGGTGGTTGCAATGTCTATTGCCCCAGTCAATTAGCTGATCCTGTTATCGAATGGGTCAGAGTATTTCCTGTGACTCCTGGTCTGGTAGATGCAGTGGCATATATCACACATGACTATCCAATTGCATCAGCAAAAAGTGTCGGCTATGAATTCAAACTCTATGACGCGGATAACAATCAGATCGCAGATCGTACAGGTACAACATTTCTAGGACCGGCAGGGAACAGTGCCATTGTCGAAACACTGATTCCGATTGCCAATGGCACCGTCAGTCTGGCGCGATTTTCTTTTGTTGATCCAATCTCTTGGAAAAAAGTTTCTCCGAATTTTTCACAGGTAGTTATCAATACTGATCACAACACTATCAGTACTTTCAGTAGTGCGGTGCCCGGAGGTGTTGCTACCAGACTGACTGCAACATTGCAAAATCAATCTCGTTTTAACTTCAGCAATCTCGATGTTGTGGCGATTTTCTATGACAAGGACGGCAATGCCATCACTGCTTCCAAAGAGTTATTGCCGTCGCTTTCTGGTCTGCAAAGTACCACCATGTATTTCACTTGGCCGTATAGCATCGCAAATATTGCTCGAGTAGAAATCATTCCTCGCTTTAATCCTTTCAACGCCACATCCCTTTAATGAAAAAGTTCACAGAACATATTGACTGGATTTTGATTTTAGCAATCGTTCCAATAATTTTGGGAGGATTGGCAACGATGACATCGTTTGGTCCGCAAGCCGGATTTTTCTCACGCCAATTGATTTGGATAGCGGTCGGCGCAATTGTTGTGATCAGCATTGCTCGCGCCGACATGCGATTCTTGCGTGACTCACGATATATTATTCTTTTTTATATCGCGTCACTTGTGTTGTTGTTGGCAGTATTGGTGCTGGGCAAGACTATCAAAGGAGCAAAGAGTTGGTTCAGCTTCGGATTTTTTTCATTTGAGCCGGCTGACATTGTGAAGCTGCTGGTGATCATGGTGCTGGCCAAATATTTTTCTCGACGACACATTGAAATTGCGCGCTTTAAACACTTGCTCATATCAGCGGTGTACGCGATTCTGCCGATTGCTTTGATCATGCTGCAACCGGACTTCGGATCAGCGTTGGTGATAGCGGGGCTATGGCTGGGCATGGCGCTGATGTCGGGTATTTCCAAACGACAGATTTTGGTCATTCTAGGAGCCCTCGCTGTGGTATTTTCGTTGATGTGGATGTTTGTTTTCAAACCTTATCAGAAAGCGCGTATCTATACATTTATCAATCCCAGTGCTGACATTCGCGGCCGTGGATACAATGCATATGAATCAGTGATTGCGGTCGGTAGTGGCGGAGTACTTGGCAAAGGTCTTGGTTATGGCACTCAGTCACGCTTGAACTATTTGCCGGAATATCAGACAGATTTCATCTTTGCTGCTTTCACTGAGGAGTGGGGCTTCATTGGTGCACTGATTGTCATCATTTGTTTTATTGTGGTGCTGTGGAGAATCATGGTCCATGCCCGGCGGGGTGCATCAAACTTTGAAACATTGTTTTGCGCCGGTTTTGCATTACTACTCTTCGGGCACATGGTCGTCAATATTGGTATGAATATTGGTATCATGCCGGTGACCGGTATTCCGCTGCCGTTTATGAGCTATGGCGGGTCGCACTTGTTAGGAGAATGTATTGGTTTGGGGATTATTTTATCAATGTCTCGCTATGAGCGCGCAATGCACAGAAACGATATCAATAATGAATTTCTTGGTTATGCCCAATATTAATACTCGTATTTTTGAATTCGTAAACAACGCAGTCGGCTACTATCGACCGCTGGATACATTTTTTATCATTGTAACTTCATTGATCACTCTTTTGATAGTCGGTGCTGCTGTGGCATATTATTTTGGTATATATTTACCGTGGAGAAAAAGTGGCATGATATTTATCACATGTTCTTTGCTGTCAACATTGATTGTTGTGTCGGCGGTGAAAGTGTTAGTGGCATTTCCTCGTCCCTTCAAAACAGTGCCAAATATTCACACGCTGATCAGTCTGCCTGCCAGTTATTCATTTCCATCGGGACATGCGGCACTAACGATGGCAATGGCAACCGCAGTCTATGTCTATAATAAGCGACTCGGCACACTACTTTTTGCATTTGCATTTATTGTTGGCATTGCGCGCATCTATGTAGGTGTGCATTATCCGCTCGATGTCGGTGTTGGCTTCTTGTTGGGATATGTTATTCCCAAATTATTGCAGCATTTTTTCGTGAAAAAGGAGACTTTGCAGCTGCAATAATTTGCTTGTTTTTAGCTCTGAAAAAGGATAGAATGGTCGCACTATGCTGAAAAAGAGAATTATTGCTGTTATTGTATTAGTAGTTGGAATCGCTCTGGGATGGGCAGTGATACGCTCACAAGAGGCACATCCGCCCACTGTGCTTGCTCATTATCCGTTTCGTCTTGGGCTGGATCTGTCGGGGGGAAGTCATCTCATTTATCAGGCTGATGTCAGCCAGATTCCCGCTGCCAATATTGACACATCAATGAACTCAGTACGCAATGTGATTGAACGTCGTGTCAATGCATTTGGCGTGTCAGAACCTGTCGTACAGGTGCAAACTGGCGGTTTTGGATCAACCAACACACACCAGCTTTCCGTTGAACTTCCTGGCGTGACTGATATCACCAAGGCTGAAGCGTTGATCGGTCAAACACCGTTGCTTGAATTCAAAGTGCAGTCTGATGCCGCGCCGCAGCAAGCGACCGTTGGGCCAGATGGAAAAATTAGTTTGAATCTTCAGCCACAATTTGTCACTACCGGCTTGAACGGCAGCTACTTGAAACAGGCTCAGCTCATCTTTGCGCAAGGTACCAATGAACCAACAGTTAGTTTGCAATTTGATGATGCCGGCACAAAACTGTTTGCACAAATCACCAAAGACAATGTTGGTAAAATTGTCGCCATCTATCTCGATGGACAAGTAATTTCAGCGCCGGTGGTGCGCGAACCGATCACTGACGGTACTGCGGTGATTTCCGGCAGCTTCACTCCGACACAAGCTCGTGACTTGGTGACCAATCTAAACTCAGGCGCGCTACCAGTGCCGATCAGTCTGATCTCCACAGAAACAGTCGGTCCAAGTCTTGGTGTACAGGCTACACACGCCGGTGTGACGGCTGCATTGATTGGATTTATTCTTGTCGGACTCTTCCTGCTGGTTTGGTATCGTTTGCCGGGATTGGTGGCTGTAGTTGCGCTTGCTCTCTATACTGTTATCACGTTGGCACTGTACAAACTTATTCCCGTGACACTTTCTGCTGCGGGTATTGCCGGATTTATTATTTCCATTGGTATGGCCGTTGATGCAAACATTCTGATCTTTGAACGAGCGCGTGAAGAACGTGTTCGCGGACGAGCGGTGGGGGATGCACTCAGTGTTGGCTTTGAACGCGCATGGACATCGATCCGTGATGCAAACATTTCAAGTATCATCATTGCATGTATCTTGTTCTTCTTCGGCAGCTCATTGATCAAAGGCTTTGCGCTGACATTTGGTCTTGGTGTTATCATCAGTTTGATTTCTGCCATCACTATCACTCGTCTTTTCTTGAAATCATTGCCAACACCGACTCACAGCAAGTTCGGACGATTCCTCTTTAGTAGTGGATTTATTACTAACAAAAAATAATATGTTTGTCATCAAATTTAAAACTCTATTCATTTCTCTATCAGCATTTTTCGTCACTGCTGCAATCGTGTCACTGATCGTCTTCGGACTTCCACTCGGTATCGATTTCAAAGGTGGTTCAGCGCTTGAAGTGCAGTACTCTGGTCTGCGTCCCACTACCGCTATCGTTAGCGCTGCTGTTACAAAAGCTGGTTTTACTAATGCGCTGGTGCAGCCGGTTGGCACACAAGGCTTCATGATTGAAACTGCCACTATCACTGACAGTCAGCGCGCAGCACTGCTCACTGCAGCCACTGTTGATCCCGCACAAACAGTGACTCAAACCAGTTTCACTTCTATCGGCCCATCAGTCGGCACTGAATTGAAACGTAAATCTATCGCTTCAATCATTTTGGTATTGATCGCAATCATTTTGTTTGTGGCATATGCATTTCGCAAAGTATCAAAACCGGTATCTTCATGGAAGTATGGTATTGCGGTGATCATCGCATTGATTCACGACATCATTATTCCTGCCGGGGTATTTGCATTGCTTGGTCACTTCTATGGCGCGCAAGTTGATACACTATTTATTGTGGCACTGCTAACAACACTCGGTCTGTCTGTTGCCGACACCATTGTGGTGTTCGATCGTATTCGTGAACACTTGAAAGGTTCAACTGCAAGCAAGTCATTCCCAGAGCTGGTGGGAGAAAGTTTGTCAGAAACATTTGTGCGCTCTATCAATACTTCATTTGTCGTGTTGGTGATGGTGCTGTCATTGGCATTTTTCGGACCGGCAAGCACTAAACTCTTTGCCATTACATTGGCGGTTGGTATGTTCTTCGGAACGTATTCATCGATCTTCTTGGCGTCACCATTGCTGGTAGTGATGCAGCAAGCTCAGAAGAAATAGTGTATAATGCGACCATATGACATGGATTTTAATCGCACTGATAGTTTTAATAGTACTGTATTTTTTCGTTACCTATAACGGTTTTGTTACAGGGCGTAATCGCGCAGAAGAGGCTTGGGCTGACATCGAAGTGCAGCTGAAGCGTCGCTATGACTTGATTCCAAACTTGGTAAATACCGTGAAAGGGTATGCAGCGCACGAAAGCACGGCATTTGAAAAAGTGACTGAAGCTCGTGCCAAAGCGATCAGCGCGCAGGGCACACCGGGCGCTGCACAAGCAGAAGGCGAACTCAGCGGCACATTGAAGTCACTCTTCGCTATTTCTGAAGCGTATCCGGAACTAAAAGCCAATACAAACTTCTTGGCACTGCAGACAGAACTTTCTGATACAGAAAACAAAATTCAAGCAGCTCGTCGTTTCTATAACGGCAATGTTCGCGACTATAATACCAAACTTGATCGCAGTCCTTCAAACCTTATTGGACACCTCTTTGGTTTCCAAAAGAAAAATTACTTTGATCTTGCAGCTGACGATGCTGCGCAACAGCCAGTGCAAGTTCAGTTCTAACCCCACAACTTTTTAATGGCGACATTGTACACACATAGATCTGAAAATATCAATAAGACATGGCTGCTTGTCGCGGTCTTTTTGGCTGTGGTGGTGGGATTGGGATACTTTCTCTCCTATACCTATCAGTCACCGGATATTCTGACGATCGCGATTATTTTTGCGGTTGGTATGAACATTGCCGGGTATTGGTACTCAGATAAAATTGCGCTTTCAATGGCACAGGCAGTACCCGCCGACGAAGAAACATACCCGACACTCAATCATGTTGTGGAGAATCTCGCCATCACTGCCGGACTGCCAAAACCAAAAGTGTTTATCATTCCTGATGACGCACCAAATGCATTTGCCACCGGTCGTGATGCCAAACATGCAAGCATTGCAGTCACCCAGGGTTTGCTCGACATGATGACACAAACAGAACTCGAAGGAGTGCTGGCGCATGAAATGAGTCACATCGGCAACAGAGATATTTTACTGCAGAGCATGGTGGCAGTGCTGGTGGGATTTGTTTCAATCATCGCAAATATTTTCACTCGAAGTTTGTGGTGGGGCGGCATGAATCGTCGCAACGACGGCGAAGGGCAGGGCGGCAACATCTTGGCAATTGTCGGTATTGTTTTTATTATTTTATCGCCGATCGTGGCTACACTGATACAGCTAGCAATCTCTCGCAAGCGTGAATATTTGGCTGATGCGTCGGGCGCATTGCTGACTCGCTATCCAGAAGGGCTGGCAACCGCATTGGAAAAAATCCAAGCCTATGGTGATCCGATGAAAACCGCCAACAATGCCACCGCGCACATGTACATCAGCAACCCATTCGGCAGTCGTGCCATGCGCGGTATTTCACAATTGTTCATGACGCATCCACCAACAGAGAAGCGTATTGCCGTGCTGCGTGATATGGCGATGTAAACATTTTTGGGATTTTTTGACAATATAGATAAATAGGGTAGAATAAAAGAAAAAGGAGATTTTATGAAAAAGACCGTACGTTTTTTTGAGCTATGTGTAGGAGTAGTAGCAGTAGGAATCACTGTTGTAGTCGGTATGAGTTATTTGTTTTATCGCGGCTGGAAAGATAGTTAAGTAAAAAGAGGTCACACTGCTAAGTGACCTCTTTATTTTGGAGGATTCGCATAGCGGTCTAGTGCGCTCGCTTGGAAAGTGAGTAAGGTGTCAAAGCCTTCAGGAGTTCGAATCTCCTATCCTCCTCTCGAAAATCAAGAACATAAAAAGCCTCTCATTATGAGGGGCTTTTGTTTTGAAATTAATTTAATCAACTTCTTTTGTTCGCAGTGCTAATTCAATATCGGCGTCATATACGTCATCTTCTCCGATTCTAAAAAATATTACTATTTTCTTAGGAGATTTGTGATATATCTTATCCTTTAAAATATCAGTTGGATCAAGAAGCACTTCGTAGATGTCGGCGACAACACCTTCACCTCCTTGACCGCCCTCATATTTTTTATCCAGTTCTGCAGGTTCGGCATTAAGTAGTTTTGCAAAA
The DNA here is from genome assembly GCA_002413705.1 of Candidatus Nomurabacteria bacterium UBA5155. Taxonomy (GTDB): domain Bacteria; phylum Patescibacteriota; class Minisyncoccia; order Phycocordibacterales; family UBA9973; genus UBA4124. Next base: position 16,266 of record DHXN01000005.1, on the reverse strand, counting down.
CCATTTTTAGAAAAATGAAAATGAATATATTGAAATTCCTTGCGCTCACCGCTGCCCAGGCCGATATTTATCTTGTCACCGATTTTGTAAGTTCTGCTACCATCCTTCGTGGTGTAGGAAACTTCTTTTTTAGTACCGATGATCTTTCCCCAGGTGTCTGGTGAAGGTGGAGTCACTGTATTAAATGAATCGGTGCTTTTTGGATGGGTCACACTGCTAGCAATCGCTTGCTTATCAGTTTGAGCAAAAGTATATGATGTAATAGACAGTACCAACAGTACTGTAATGGCAGCACATTTCTGAAATGCACTGGTTAGACGTAGTAGTGTTTTCATATCAACTATTTTTGATTTCACTATACTATCTTTTAACAAAAAAGTCAATAAGGACGATTTCTGGCTTGTTATATAAGCGCATTGGCGGTCCAAAGGTGCCGATACCGTCACTGGTGATTGAAACCATGTCATTGTATTTGTGCATGCCGTAGTCATATGCGCCATAGATTTTGTGATTGATATAACACAATGGCCAAAACTGACCGCGATGAGTGTGGCCTGAAACAATCAGATTGACGCCATACTTTTCCGGAATGCTAAATGCTGTTGGCGGATGATTGATCAGAATTGTCGCTTTGGCAGGATCAATTGAAAGTGCGCCGAGCGCTTCATCAACCGCAGGGTTTTCTTTGCCGTCGCGATATAGCACACCAACGATTTGCACGCCGTCATATTCGACAACTTTGTCATCGAGCACTGTTGCGCCAGCTGCTCGCACAGAGTCCACGAACATGGTGTAGTCGCCATATGCTTCGTGATTGCCGGGTGTATAAAAAAGCGGCATTTGTGATGTCAGCTTTTTCCACGACTCAGTGATCGGTGTGGTGTCGACAATCGGTCCGTCATAAAAATCACCGGCATGCAAAACAAAATCGGGTTTCAAAGCCAGAATCTTGTTCACAATTTTATTAGAAAATTTTTTGTAATTGATTAAACCAAAATGTGTGTCGGAAATCATGGCAGCAGTTTTGCCATGCCATGATGCCGGCGCATTCGGAAGTGTGACAGTGTAGCGAGTGACAACAATTTCTTTTGCTTGAATAAATCCAACACCGGCTGCGACCAATGAAAGAATGAGCACGCCCCACGCAATAACAAGAGGCACATCACTTCCTGCCATCAAAAATCCCACACTGATGATTCCTAATGCCAGTGCGCCGAGAAAAATATAAAAAAATATTCCCGCGATGATATTCACGATAGTATAAACGGTTTTACCCAGGCGATTGCCGGTGTTGGCATCAAATAAACTTCCTACATACAAAACAGGAAGCAATAGCAGACTAATCAGGATACTTTTGCTGGCATGACTGCCGGTTTGCAGACCATATATATAGACACGAGCGGTGAAGAAACAGATAAAAAAGAGAAATAATACAGCAAGGAAAAAGACAAATGTTCGTGAATTCATAAGCACAGTATAGCATTTTCGATTGTGCGGACATGATACAATACTGTCATGGACGATTTTCTCGCTGCCTACAAGACATTGAATACTGAGCAAAAAAGGGCGGTTGATACCACAGAAGGACCGGTCATGGTGATCGCTGGGCCGGGTACAGGTAAAACACAGGTCTTGGCACTTCGTATTGCACATATTTTACGAAATGAAACAGGTACGCCACCTGATGGAATATTGTGTCTGACATTTACCAATGCCGGAGTGAAAGCGATGCGAGAGCGTTTGTTGCGATATATTGGCGCGGCTGCAACACGGGTGCGCGTGACGACATTTCATGCATTTGCATTGAACATGATAGAACAGTATCCGCATGCGCTTGGTTTTGATACAGCGCCGACACTGCTGGATACTGCCGGCACCGTCGTACTCTATGATGAACTGCTGCACAGCAGAGAATGGCAATACCTTCGTCCGCGCAGCAACAAGGCAATGTATGTGCGCGATATTGGATCGTTGATTTCACTGTTGAAAAGAGAACGCATCAGCGCTGCCGAATTCAAAAACTCACTCATTGAAGATATTGAAAGAATAAAACATGATCCCGACAGTATTTCATCTCGCGGAGAATCAAAAGGACAGCTGAAAAAAGAAATTGAAAAGAAATTAGAAAGTTTAGAACGTTCGCTGGAGGTCGCTGCATTTTATGATGCGTATGAAGTGTTGAAAACTGAACGCAATTTGATCGACTACAATGACGCGCTTGAGTTGCTGGTGAAGCTGGTGGAAGTTTCCGATGATGCTCGCGCCACTATCCGTGAACAATTTTTGTATGTGCTTGTCGATGAACATCAAGATTCAAGCGCTATTCAGAATAAGTTTTTAGAGTTGGTGTGGGCGGATGAAGAAACGCAGAATATTTTTGTGGTGGGGGATGACCGTCAGTTGATTTATGGTTTTGGCGGTGCTTCTCAAGAATACTTTGAAAGCTTTATTCATACATTTAAAAATGTAGTTCAGATCACGCTGACGCAAAACTATCGTTCAACACAAACTATTTTGGATACCGCAGAAACGTTGTTGCAAAGCGCCATGGCAGAAGGAAAGCTTGTCGGAAGCAGTTTCGATGCGCACGCGGTACGACTGGTGGAGTGCGACTATCCGCGTGATGAAATTATTCGTGCCGGTCTTGATATCAAAGAAAAAATCGCTCGAGGAGTTTCTGTTGATGATTGCGCAGTATTGGTGTCAAAAAATCGTCAGGTTAAAAATGCAATCAGTGTGTTGCGCGACATGGGGATGCCTGTCGCTACTACTACTTCATTGCGACTGTTTGAACTGGCTGATACACAAGCTTTGCTGACGGTACTGCGTATTGTTGTCGAACCGTTTAATACTGTCGCACTGTCACGCAGCTTACTTGATCCGATCTCCGGTATCACACCACTGGCTGCTCACGCATTTTTGCAAAAAGTGTCCGCCAAAAAAATCACACTCGAATCGATGCTCGATGCTGATGATGAAACAATACAACGTCACGCAAAAAAAATAGAACAGTGGCTGACACTGTCACAAGGTCACGATGCGTATTCGCTGATACAAATCATTGCGGAGGATTGCTTGCTTGATACATCTAAAGATGACGAAACACTGCGTCGTCGCATTGAAATTATTCGCACAATGCTGCACCTTGCACTATCACAAGCACAGCGCGGTGAGGGAGTTGATCTGGCTTCGTACATAGAGTTTATTGACCGCCTGCAAGAATACGATGAAGATATTTCTCTGGCTGTATTTGGCGCGAACAAAGGCATCAAAGTGCTGACATTGCACGGATCAAAAGGGTTGGAATTTGATGCGGTATGGATCGCGCATATGGATGAACGCTCGCTCAATGGCACAAAGCGCAATGCATTTACACTGCCAGAAAATATCGAAGAGAAAATTATGGATCATGATGAGCAGGTGCAAAAACGTCAGCTCTATGTGGCACTGACTCGCGCAAAGCGTTTCTGCACAATGTCATACAGTCGTCATAGCTACAGCGGCGCGGATCAGCAGCTGGCGAGCATCATTGCGGCACTGCCGGCGTCATCATTTGAAAAAGAAACCATGGATGAAAGCGAATGTGCGATTTTGGATGCTGACAGCCAGCTGTATGTGACAGCGCGGCCTATCGTCGAAACATATGATATCACTGAGCTGGTGCGCGATGAATATCAAAAGCGGCCCGTATCGGTGACGATGCTCAATAACTTTTTTGAGTGTCCATGGAAATGGTATTTCAGAAATTTATTACAACTACCCGAACCGCTGAGCGATTCGTTGCATGTTGGAACGATTGTGCATGCCGGCATTGAATTCATCTTGAAATCAGAAAGCATTCCTTCCAAAGAACATTTGACATCAGAGGTCGAACGTCGTGCCACGCTCGAAGCTCGATACAATGAAGCGCATGCATACCGTTTGGCGGCGCAAGCATTGCCGATTGTATTGCATTGGATTGAGTATACATTACCAACGATCAATCGACAGTTCACAACAGAAAAATCTTTTCCCTATCATGACGCCGACTTTCCGGGACTTTCAATGTTTGGCAAGATCGACCTGGTGGAAGAAATCATCAGCAATGAAGTACGTGTCACTGATTGGAAAACCGGCAGTGTCAAAACTGCCAATGAAATAGAAAAATCTGATCAAGAAGGCAGAATGTCCGGCTTGCTTCGCCAGCTGGCGATGTATTCGTATTTGATCAATGGCTTTTCAAAAAACATGACAGTGGTATCAGAGTCGCGGTTGGTATTTTTGGAAGCTAAAAAGAATGATAAAAATGCTGTCTACACGCGACGTATCGGACATGAAGATCTGGCCCGATTGCATGATGATATCAAAACATATCACCAGCTTTTGCAACAGGGGACATGGATCGATCGACCTTGTCATGCCAAGCTTTATGGCGAAGGCGAACAGTGCGAATACTGTGTAATGGCAAGGCGTTTTGGCGTTGCAGTAAATGGCTAAAAGTGCTATAATTACAGCATATTTATGGCAAAGGCGGCAGAGAAAAAAGACTCCTATGGAGCGGATCAAATTTCAGTTCTTGAGGGGCTAGAGCCGGTACGTCGACGTCCCGGTATGTATATCGGATCGACAGGCATTGATGGTCTGCACCATTTGGTATGGGAAATTTTTGATAACTCTCGCGATGAAGCCATGGCAGGACATGCCTCTCGGATTGAAGTCGTGCTGCTTCCCGGCAATCGTGTGCGTGTGGCCGACAACGGTCGCGGTATCCCGGTTGGCATTCATTCAAAAACAAAAGTGTCCGCACTTGAAACAGTGATGACGACACTTCACGCCGGCGGTAAGTTCGGTGGCGAAGGCAGTGGCTATAAAGTGTCTGGCGGTCTGCACGGCGTGGGTGCCTCTGTGGTCAATGCACTGTCTATCTATACTCGTGCCGAAGTGCACAAAGACGGCGAAGTCTGGATGCAGGAATATTCACAAGGTAATAAAAAAGCCAATGTGAAAAAAATTGGCACCACCAAAAATAACGGTACGATCATTTCATTCGAACCGGACGCTACTATTTTTAAAGACACAACTGATTTTGATTGGAAGACTGTCATTGATCGTTTGCGACAGCAGGCATATCTAGTGAAGAAATTGCGTGTGACAGTGATTGATGCGCGTGAGGTAACAGAAAAATTTGATGCTGACAAAGTATTTTGGTTCAAAGAGCTTGGTCTTGAAGCGCCGTCTATTTCATACTATTTCGAAGGGGGGCTACAATCATTGGTGCGTCACTACAATGAACGACAAAAAATCATTAACCCAACTATTTTTTATTGTGATAAAGAACAGGATGGTGTCGGTGTAGAAATCGCTCTGCAATATGTCGATGATATCAGTCCTCGCATTGTGCCTTTCGCGAACAATATTTATACGTCGGAGGGCGGTATGCATGTCACCGGTTTTAAAACAGCATTGACTCGTCTGATCAACAACTATGCCAAGAAAAATAACTTAGTGAAAGAAGCTGATGGAGCATTCTCCGGTGATGATGTACTTGAAGGTTTGACTGTGGTGATCTCTGTTAAATTGGCAGAGATTCAATTTGAAGGTCAGACTAAAGCCAAACTCGGTTCGACAGAGGCGATGGGTGCAACCGCAACAGCATTTGGTGAGGCATTTGGACTGTTTTTGGAAGAACATCCCGATGAGGCAAAAGCGATCATCATGAAAGTGTTGCTCGCACTACGCGCCCGCAAAGCCGCAAAAGCCGCCAAGGATTCTATTTTACGCAAAGGCGCGCTTGAAGGTATGACGCTGCCGGGCAAGCTGGCCGACTGTCAGACCAAAGACGCTTCAGAATCAGAGCTCTTCATTGTGGAGGGAGACTCTGCCGGTGGTACAGCAAAGATGGGACGTGATCGTCGCACCCAAGCCATACTGCCATTGCGCGGAAAAATTTTGAACGTGGAACGCGCGCGACTGGACCGTATGCTCGGCTCACAAGAAATCAAAAACTTGGTGATCGCCATGGGTACATCTATCGGCGATACATTTGATCTTGATAAAATGCGTTATCACAAAATCATCATTGCCACAGATGCCGATGTCGACGGTTCACACATCACCACACTTATTTTGACATTGTTCTATCGTTATTTCCGCGCTGTTATTGATGCAGGTTTTATTTATATTGCATTGCCACCATTGTATAAAATTAAGAAGGGCAAAGAGATTGCATACGCATACACTGATACAGAGAAGGAAACTATCCTTCAGGGTATGGGCGGAGCAGTGATCGAAGAGGTGAATCCCGACAGCGAGGGCGGAGAGCCTGATCCTGAAGCCGAAGAAGAGAACGAAGAGGCAGAGGAGGCAAACCCTAAGTCCAAACGCAACATGAAGGTCATCATTCAGCGATATAAAGGTCTTGGTGAAATGAACTCTGACGAATTGTGGGAAACAACCATGGATCCAAATAATCGCGTGCTCAAGCAAGTAGTCATCGAAGATGCCGAAGAAGCAAATAAAACCTTCGATATCCTGATGGGATCCGAAGTTGCGCCACGCAAATCTTTCATCCAGTCCAATGCCAAGATGGCAAACCTCGATATATAATTACTATTTTTTATTACAGATTTCGGTTTTTGATTTCTTCTGCAATGCGAGCAATGAAATCATCGACAGAGATGTTTTCGAGTTTCAGGTCATTGCGGCCTTCGACAGTGAGAGTATCAGAAGTCTGCTCTTTTTCCCCGATCACAATTTGATATGGGATTTTTTCTGTCTTGGCTTGGCGAATGCGTTTGCCGAGACTTTCTGTTGTTGACATAGTCACGCGAATGTCTGCATCTTCAAGTGCGAGTTTCACTTTCTCGCCATACTCCGCAAATTTTTCTCCCACAGGCAGAATCGCCACTTGCACTGGAGCAAGCCAAACAGGAAATGCGCCAGCAAAATGTTCGATCATCACACCCATGAAGCGTTCAAGTGATCCCGAGATCGCGCGGTGGATCATCACTGGTTGTTCTTTCTCACCCTGTTCATTGATATATGAAAGTTCAAAGCGTTCAGGAAGATTGAAATCACATTGCACGGTTGCAAGTTGATGTTCACGACCAATGGCATCCTTGAACATGAAGTCGAGCTTTGGACCGTAAAATGCGGCCTCGTCTTTTGCTGGTCTATAAGGCAGATCGAGATTTTTGCACACTTCTGTCAGAGCATTTTCAGCAGTGTTCCACACTTCATCCGATCCAAGATATTTCGATGTATCATCACCGCGCAATGAAAGTCGTACCCAATAATCACTGATCATTCCCATCGTTGTATAAAATTCTTTAATGATATTCACAATAGTGGTGATCTCTGGCCCAATCTGCTCAGGCCGGCAGAAAATATGCCCATCGTCTTGGGTGATGGATCGTACACGCGTCAGACCGCCAAGCTGACCAGTCTTTTCATCGCGATATACAGTCGCCGGTTCGAAATAGCGCACTGGCATGTCGCGGTATGAGAACTGGTTGTCAGCAAAGATTTGAATGTGATGCGGACAATTCATGGGCTTCACATAAAAATCCTCTTTTGAACTTCCACCTTTCACAGAAAACATATCGTCCATGTAGTGACCAGCGTGACCTGACTTTTCGTACAGTGCTTCTTTGGCCAAATGCGGTGTCCAAACGCGGTCATATCCTTTTCTTTTATGCAGACTCCAAAGATATTCCTCAAGTTCTTTGCGAATAACCACGCCATTTGGCTGAAAGAGGGGAAGCCCCGCGCCAACGAGATCAGAAATCGTGAACAGTTTCAGTTCCTTGCCAAGCTTACGATGGTCGCGCTTGCGGCCTTCTTCTTGCTGCCATTGATAGTGCTCAAGATCAGCTTTTGTTTCAAATGCCAAACCGTAGATACGCGTTAACATAGGATTGGTTTCTTTGCCACGCCAGTATGCGCCGGCAATGCGATCAAGTTTGAAAGAGTCAGGGTCGATAGTGCTGAGATCATCGATATGTCCGCCGCGACAAAGATCAGTGAATGATCCCATTGTGTAGATGGTGATTTTTTCTCCGCGTTCCGCAATTTCATTAATGAGTTCTGCTTTGAATTCGTTGCCTTTGAAATGTTCCAGGGCTGCTTCTTTTGAAAGTTCTTTGTGAGTAACTGTCGTCCAAGTAGGGAGGAGCTCGCGCATTTTATGTTCAATAGATGCGAGCGCCGCTTCATTCACCGATCCATCGGCAAACTTAATATCGTAATAAAAACCATCATCCACTGCTGGGCCAAGCGTCAATTTTGCATCTGGATAAAGCTCTGTCACGGCAGCTCCTAAAAGATGGGCAAGGGAATGGCGTTGATGTTCGATGTTAGTATTCATCTGAAAACTATAGCATTTCTAAGGGTTTTTGCCAGCTATTGACAATAGTCTATTTCTTTGTTATTTTGATGTAAATTACGAAAAATGATGGCAACATATAAAGAGCTTGCACTGGCAACGCCCAGTCAGCTCAAAAAGTACCTTGAAACACTACCTACTAAATTTGAATTACGTTTCCCGTCAATAACTTCTTTGGACGGAACAGATGCTGTGATCATGATTATTCCCAATTACAAAACACATTGTGTTTTGCTCGGGGCGTATGATACCGCGCTATCTGGCATTCCAAAAGATACATTGAAGGTTGAAGGTGATGGAATTACTGATACCCCTAAACAAGGCCCTGCTGTTTTGCTTATGTACGGATTAACAAAAGAAACAGGATTGGTTGCTGAAGGTCTTAAATGGCTTGGTTTTCCAAAAGAAACAAAATCTACCAATCCTAATATTGATCTTCATTTTAAGTATTATGGATTGGTTACCAAGTTTAAGGGTACTGTTAAGGCCCCTGATCCGATTTTGAATCCTAAGATTAAAGAATATGTTTGGGTTAAGGAAGACTTACTTTATATGATCTTTGATCAGTTACGAGAAATTTTGGGCGTTCCAATGAAACCACATCCTCAAAAAGAAGGGTATGTACGGTTCCAAAAGAATAAAAACTCCAAGAAAGTGACACTTAGGGAAATGTTTAGGTTTAGGAAAAAACGGTTTTATCCAAAATGAAAGGTAGTATTACTAAGCCCACCCATAGAGGTGGGCTTTTATTTTACTTTTTCCCGCGCATGTAGTAGTATGTTCGGATATGGTAGTACGCATGAGACATACGAGAGCACACACGGCTAACCGCCGCTCTCACCACGCTTTGAAAAGCCCAGCGCTTTCAATTGACATAACAGGCACTGTACATATCCGTCATCGCGCAAGCATTGATGGAGTCTACAAGGGACGCCAAGTAATTGGAGACCCAGTAAAGGCCGTAGTCAAGAAGCAGCGTAAGTCAACTTCAAAATAATTAATTATGGCCAATCGGCACCTTTCACGTTCAATTGTTCTTCAAGCATTATTCGAATGGGATTTTTCAAGCAATCCTGAAGAATTGAAGACCATTATTGATCGTGATATGGCAGAGTTTGCACCGGGACATACCGATGCGGCTTTTGTGTATGAGCTGGCAGAAATAGTGCAGCGCAAGCAAGCAATCATTGATGACATTATCACCAAGGCAGCGCCGGAGTGGCCACTCGATAAAATCTCAAATGTTGATCGCAATATCTTGCGTATGGGTTTGGCCGAACTGTTGTTTGGCGATCGCGAACAGGTGCCGCCAAAAGTGGCCATCAATGAGTCTATCGAATTGGCAAAAAATTTCGGTGGAGAAAACAGCGGCAAGTTTGTCAACGGCGTGCTTGGCGCTGTCTACAAAGAAATCGGTGAACCGGGCAAAGATCAGGCAACAAAGATGAAAACACCCAAAGCCCCGGAAGAACCGATTGATATTTCAAAATTGGTTATTGAAGCCAAAGCCGGAGGTATTGTGCATGCGCGTCACGAAGGCACGGACTATGTGGCGCTCGTACATGATGTCTTTGGATATTGGACACTGCCAAAGGGCGGTGTTGAAGAAGGTGAGACCAATGAAGAGGGAGGTCAGCGCGAAATCGAAGAAAAGCTTGGCATCAAAGTTGAATCACTCGGACCGGAAATCGGCGCGATTGACTATGTCGCTTCACACCCTGAAAAAGGCAAGATCCGAAAGATAGTAACGTTCTATTTAGCTGAAGCGAAATACCAAGCACTCGACCTTCATTCTCACGGCGGACTCGATAAGGCGGCGTGGTTCCAGCTGCACGAAGTAGTTGACCTGACGATTTATGATGATATATTGCCTTTAATCGCCAAAGCGATCGGACTGATAAAATGAAAGACTTTACACCATTTGAACAATCCCTGGGCATTGCGTTTAAAGACCAATCCCTTATTCAACGGGCATTTACGCACCGGTCTTTTATCAATGAAAATCCCAAGTCAGGACTTGAGCACAATGAACGCTTTGAATTTCTCGGCGATGCTGTGATCGAACTGATTGTCACCGACTATCTATTTCGCAATTTTCCCACACACAATGAGGGTGAGCTCACGGCGTATCGTTCAGCACTGGTGAACGCCATCATCATGGGAGAAGTTGCAACCGAACTCAACATGAATGACTACTTGCTTCTGTCGAAGGGCGAATCAAAAGATACCGGCCGAGCGCGCCAGACTATTTTGGCAAACACCTACGAATCATTTGTTGGAGGTTTGTATCTCGATCAAGGCTATGAAGTCTGCAAAACATTTATTCACAACACATTACTGCCACGCCTTGAAGACATTATCAAAATGAAATCATGGAAGGACGCAAAGAGTCAGGTGCAAGAAGAAGCGCAAGAGCGACTGGGACTGACACCGGCGTATCGCGTGATGGGTGAATCCGGTCCGGATCATGACAAATATTTCACCATCGGCATTTTCTTTGGCGAACAAAAAATCGCTGAAGGCAAAGGCAAGAGCAAACAAGAAGCGCAACAGACTGCAGCTTTGGCGGCGCTTGAAAAGAAAGGTTGGTTGTAGTATAACTCTTCAAAACCTAAGATCATGAAAAGTTATGAGGATTGTACCTGCATTCAGAAAGGCGCACTTGCCGTCTTTAAAGAAGAATTTTTTAACAAAAAAATTGTTAGGCCGTTGCTGCTATTTAGTTTTGTTGTCATCGTGTTATCAATCATTGTATTGAGATTTTTTGCCTCACCACATCTGTTGATGCAAGAGATAACGACCGTGGCACTGGAGTGTTTTATTTTTTTCTTCATTATTCAGTATAAATATAATTTCTATGCTGAAAGAGCGATAAAATCGCGATTTTACAAAAAAAGATGGGCGCAGCTCAAAATTGAAGAGTATGAAAATTTTATCAAGCTCTATGAGATTGAAAAAAAAGAGTATGAAAAGAGCAAAAATCACGCAGTTCGTTTTCTGGCATGTTTAGAAGTTCCTTTACGAAATTAAATAGATGTGGTTTAATATAAACAAAATAAATCACAACTATATATGAAAAAACAGAAAACGCTCCATCCTGATGAAGCAGCGTCGATTGACGCAGCGTTGCAAATTTCTTCCAACGATTTCAATGACCGACCCTGGATCGGTATTGCGGTAATGATTGCATTATTTACTGTGCCGGTAATGTGTGCAGTATTCTATTTTAGGAATACACCGGATAATATTGGTCCTGTAATTGCCGCAATAATCATTGTAACTATTTTTGTTTTGACATTGTTTCCATCTTTCCACAAAAAAATGATGATTCGATCATCGTGGTTGCAATCAAGGCAATTCAAAAAATTTCATCGCAAAGCTGTTCATTAGCGCACAATGCCTCTCACGGTTATATCTATATCGTGGGAGGCATTTTCTTTTGTCAGTGTTATACTTATGCAATATGCGTCTTAAGGATATAGAGATTTCCGGCTTCAAGTCATTTGCCAAAAAAGCGACGCTTAGTTTCACTACGCCGGTCACTTCTGTTGTCGGTCCCAACGGCTCCGGGAAAAGTAACGTCGTGGAGGCTTTTCGCTTCGCGCTCGGTGAACAGTCAATGAAAAGCATGCGCGGCAAAAGCGGTGCTGATCTGATCTTCAAGGGTGGTCCCAATGCGCCGAAACTTTCGCGCGCCACTGTTTCTATCACGTTTGATAACTCTGACAAAGTGTTTAATTTTCAGAACGGCACTGACATAGAATCTAAAATGCCGGTGCTCTTTGATACAGTGACATTCACACGAGAACTTTTCGCAGACGGCACCAGTCGCTATCTGATGAACGGCGTAGAGATCCGTTTGAAACAAATGGTGGAACTTTTGTCATCGGTAAATATTGGTACATCCAGTCATCACATCATTTCTCAAGGTGAAGCCGACGGTATTTTACGCGCATCAGCACGTGATCGTCGAGAGATGCTTGAAGATGCACTTGGTTTGAAGATCTATCATTTTCGTATCAAAGAAAGTGAAAGCAAGCTCGGTAAAGCCACCGATACACTCAAAGAAGTGCAGTCACTACGCCGAGAGCTTGCGCCGCATTTGAATTTTTTGAAGAAACAAGTTGAGAAAGTAGAAAAGGGCAGAGCCATCAGAGAAGAACTCGAAGCATTGCTGGTGCAGTATCTGGCAACAGAACGGCAGCAGCTCGGCGAAGAAGACAATCGCTTGGCACAAGCGCACAATCTGATTGCAAACAAAAAAATACAACTCGAAGAAATGCTCGCCACACTGCCAGAAACAACAGCACATGACAGCACCGCAACTGAACGCGCGCAACTTTCATCTGAACTGCATGTGGTCAGAGAAAAACGCCGCAGCACTGAAAGTCGCATCAGTCGTCTGGAAGGAATGGTGGAAGCGCAGCGGCAAATGCTCGTTGCTCAAACCAAACAGTACACACCAAGCAGCAAATCTGTGGTGTTTGCCGCTGAAGAATATCAACAATTGCTCAGTGACATAGAAATATTATTGAGAAATCTTCGCGAGGCGCAATCGTTGGAACAAGTGAAAAGCACGTTGCATCATTTTGAATCACTGGTATTGCAATTGAAATCTCATGAAGAAAAAATGCCGCAACACACAGCATCTGTGACAATTGATACCGGCATCAAAGACACCGCATTGGAGCTTGAAGATCTCGAACGTACATTGAAAGCATATGTCGGACAAGAAGAACAGCTACAAACACAACTACAAGCCGCTGAGCAGTCTCGTGAAGCATTGATGCTTGCCACGCAGGATGCAACACGCAAACGCTATGAATTGATCAGTGAGGTTAAACAATGCGAAGCGGAGCTGCAGATATTGGCGGTGTCCAAAGCGGCATTTTCAGAACGCAAAGAATATTTTGATACAGAATTAAAAGAAGCAGGATTTTTATTTGGTCCATCATTTTTACATGCACTGCAGGCGGCGCAGGCAATTCCAGAATTTGATTTACCAAATGAGTTACATAGCCAGAAGCGCGCTATCGATCGCTTGAAGATTCGCCTAGATGAACACGCCGGCATTGGCAATGAAGTTGTCACTGAATACGAATCAACCGTTGAACGTGATGCATTCTTGGCTCGTGAAGTCACTGACATTGAGTCCAGTGTTCGCAATCTCGAAACACTGATTATTGATTTGAAACGAATTCTTGATGAGCAATTTACCAACGGCGTGAAAGTCATCAATGAACGCTTTGGCGATTTCTTTAAGACAATGTTTGGTGGGGGAAGCGCATTTCTTTCCATCACGCTTGAGAAAAAACGTCGTCGTAAAAATGCCGATGAAGAGCTTGCGATAGAGGGCGAAGAAATCACTGAAGAAAATGAAGAATTTGAACGCGGCATCGAAGTGCATGTGAATCTGCCAGAAAAAAAAGTGAAGGAACTCAACATGCTGTCGGGCGGGGAGCGATCGCTTGTTTCTATCGCGTTGTTGTTTGCGATTTCTCAAGTCAATCCGCCGCCATTTTTGGTGCTTGATGAAACTGACGCCGCACTCGATGAGGCAAACTCTCGTCGCTATGGTGACATGATCGAACTGCTGTCTCAGTATTCTCAGCTGATCGTGGTCACTCACAATCGCGAAACCATGTCTCGCGCATCGGTGCTCTACGGCGTGACTCTCGGTTCTGACGGCGGATCAAAATTACTCTCCATCAAGTTTGATGAAGCGGTGAAAGTAGCGAAGTAGCTTTTTCTAAGTTTTCGGTATATATTTGAAAAAAATGTACCGTTATGAACCAAAAAAAAGCTATAAATATCAGCATTGTAAATCCTTTATTGAAATTAGGTGTTATAAAAATATCTCATTTTAAAGGCACGTTGCTTCGCGCAACTTTTTTCCCACAAAATGCCGTTCCTGTTTCGGTGTCTTCAGATAGAGGGATTAAACACTTATTCGTTTCTTTGTATGCAATTGTAATTGCGAAAAATGAAGAAGAAAGAAAAAAGATAACTCAAGAAGTAAATAAATGTTATCAATATCCTTTGTCCTTTAATCATACATCAAAACTAATAAGCATTATGGGGAGTTCATTCACTGAGCTTTCTTATGAAGAAAAAGAGCTCCATGAAGATAAAAAATTCAATGTTCGTATGGAGCAAACTGAGATCCCTAACCTGAATATTGTTGCGGGAAAATATGTTAAAAAAGGACAAGGCTCCAGTCTTGAAAAAGCATTTGGAGCAGCACTTTTAGCCGAGCCTATGCTATTATAAAAAGAAAAACGATGCTCTCTATTTACACTGGGGAAGAGGTAGTAGTAATATCGTGCCCCACCTGTCCTTGTGCATATTGCACTGCAATTGCATACGAAATTCTTCCGGATAAAACACCAATGTGTGGTATCGCTGGCAACCACCAAGAAATGGAATTAGGATCAAAAACAAATGTTGTAGCCGCGTAATGCTGAATAATCTCTCTGTAATGGTTGCAGGGAGATTTTTTATTCCTTAATAAGTCACATATTGCCGATGAGGCTGAGTATGTGGAAAAGCTCTATGAAAAGCTTTTAGATAAAGGACATTTTGAAGATCCGCTCATCCTTGAAGAATCCTGAGTATTTACTTGACTTCCCCCACCAGATATATATACTAGGGGTCGCTCACAGAGGTGGGTACGTTTTTTGAAAATTGCATAGTGAATGCAAAATCTAAATTAATACATAACACCAAAATGCGATAACGAAGCATATAGAAAGTCATTTTTATATTGCTTCAGTCTAGGTCTTACAGTATTTCAATATTGTAGGGCTTTTAAGAAGAGTTTGATCCTAGCTCAGGATGAACGCTGGCGGCGTGGATAAGGCATGCAAGTCGAACGGACCTTGTTCTTCTGATCGATAAAGTAGAGTGGAGTAGCAATACAAAACAAAGCTATATTTTGAAGAAGGACGCTGGTTAGTGGCAGACGAGGTAGTAATATATAGGTACGTACCCCCGAGTCGTGAATAACGCACCGAAAGGTGTGCTAATACACGATAGTCTCTCCGGAGTAAAGTTGCTCTTTATTGAGTACTCGCTCGGGGAACGGCCTGTAAGATATCAGCTAGTTGGTAAGGTAAAAGCTTACCAAGGCTATGACGTCTAGGGGAGGTGAGAGCCTGACCCCCACCGATGGGACTGAGACACGGCCCATACACCTACGGGTGGCTGCAGTCGAGAATCTTCCACAATGGACGAAAGTCTGATGGAGCGACGCCGCGTGATTGACGAAGTGGTTCGCCACGTAAAGATCTTTTATGAGGGAAGAAGTATATTGACGGTACCTCATGAATAAGGGGCTCCTAACTCTGTGCCAGCAGGAGCGGTAATACAGAGGCCCCGAGCGTTATCCGGAATTATTGGGCGTAAAGGGTG
>DHXN01000005.1:0-266 GCA_002413705.1 Candidatus Nomurabacteria bacterium UBA5155 | reverse complement strand
GGAATTATTGGGCGTAAAGGGTGTGTAGGTGGCATTGTTAGTCGTTTGTGAAAGCCCGGGGCTTAACCTCGGAAACGCGAACGAAACGGCAAAGCTTGAGTATGTGAGAGGTAAGCGGAACTCATGGTGTAGGGGTGAAATCCGTTGATATCATGGGGAACACCAAAAGCGAAGGCAGCTTACTGGCACATTACTGACACTGAAACACGAAAGCGTGGGTAGCGAATGGGATTAGATACCCCAGTAGTCCACGCCCTAAACGATGA
>DHXN01000002.1 GCA_002413705.1 Candidatus Nomurabacteria bacterium UBA5155 | reverse complement strand
CCGATGGATAGTGACATAGGCTTTCATACTAGCAGAAATATGGCAAAAACAAAAAGCTTCCGCAGGTACCGATTAGAACTTACACAGTCCTTTATTGGTAGAGTCAGGTTGCCACCATCCCATATTTACATTAACTCCTGTGGCACACGATTCTGTAGACGTAAGATGCACCCAGATGCCGTATCCATTTCCGTCTGGTGAACGGACATATTCTAAGTTCTGCACGTCACTACTGGGTACAGCTGAAAGATAGGGTGCGAGCGGAGTAGTTAAAATACTGATGTAGTCTCCAAAGTTATCTATTGTACCTGCAGGATAATATCCATGATCATCATAATACAGCTCAAGAGCAGTCTTCACCTGTTGGATACCACTTATCAATGCAGCGTCACGAGCCTTCGTTCGGGCACTATTAAGTGACGCGAGAATAACAGATGCCAAAATGCCGATGATAGCGATCACCACGAGCAATTCGATTAGCGTAAACCCCTTGTTGAGAGTTTGTTTTTTCACTCTTCTATAATAACAAATTTAGTACAAGAAAAATACTAGCGTCCGACACCCATCAATTGCATCAACGGTGCAAGTTCTTCACGATGTTTTGCAAGTTCGCTTTTGTGCTTTTCCATGACTTGGACAGCGGCATATTGCTCGGGCATGCCGGCTTTTTTCTTTTCTTCGATTTCTTTTTGGATTTTTTCCAACAAGGCTTTTACCTCTTTGTTGCCTTCCAATGCCTTGAGACTTTTGGCCATTTCTGGATGCTCTTCGATGGTTTTAGCGATACTTTCAGCCTGATCGCCTGAAACGCCTTTCATCTGCAAGGTCTTTTTTAATATGAATGATTTGAATCCCATACCTGCATGCTATCATATTCTATATGGATATGAAAACCTTGCCAGAAATTCATGAATATTGGAAAGTGCATTGTACTTGTGATCTCAAGGCCACTGCCACACAAGCCGTGCCTGGCGATGGCAATGCTCATGCTGAAGTGGTATTTATCGGCGAGGCGCCTGGAAAGAAAGAGGATCTCGAAGGACGACCGTTTGTGGGAGCAGCCGGAAAATTTCTTTCCGAAATGCTGGCAAGCATCAATATGAAGCGCGAGGATATTTACATCACCAACATGGTGAAATACCGCCCACCCAACAATCGCGATCCACTGCCTGAAGAAAAAGAAGCCTGCAAGCAATGGCTGCATGATGAACTTGTTGCCGTACAACCTAAACTGATTGTTTTTCTTGGACGCATTGCCATGAGCAATTTTTTCCCAACAGAAAAAATCTCCGCCGTACATGGCAAACTTTTGAAAAAGAACATCGCCGGCATGCCGACAGAATATTTCCTTCCTTTGTATCACCCTGCTGCTGCACTTTATAATGGTGGCCTACGCCAAGAACTTTTGAATGATTTCCAAAAGATTCCTCTGGTATTAAAAAATATTGCTGAAAAATAAACTATTATAAGTATTCAAAACTAAAAATTACAAGCAGGTGGATTTCCGTACCCATCCCACCATGATGGATTTATGTTTATACCTGTTACGCAGCCCTGAGGGGTAGGATTTTGCTCTAGGTGTACCCAGATACCATAGCCTCCGGGAGCACGGACATATTGAAGAGGCTGTATAGTACTCGTTGGCTCTGTACTTAAATAAGGCGCCAAAGGAGTCTGAAGAACGCTGATATCATCACCAAGACCATCTGGCTGGCTGCCCGCAGGAGGATAATATCCGTTATCGTTATAATACATTTCCAGCGCGGTCTTGACCTGCTGTACACCGCTTATCAATGCTGCATCGCGAGCTTTTGTTCGAGCACTATTGAGTGATGCTAAAATGACCGACGCAAGAATGCCGATGATGGCAATGACCACTAAGAGTTCAATGAGGGTGAAGCCAGAACTGTTTCCGCCTTTATTTTTCATCTTTTTATTATAACAGTTTTAGTATGAAAAAATACTATAATTTCTTCAATTCGATGGCCATAAACATCGGGATTTCTTTGCGAGCAGTGTCTTCGGCATGTTGACGAGGACCAGGCTGTGAAGTTTTGTGAGAAATCCATTCTTCGATATTGGTGATGGCAAAACCGGCATTGCGAAATACTTTCATGTACCACTGCAATGAGCGATGAAAAGTAATGGTGCTCGGTGTTTGTTTATTGTCAGTTTTATTTTTGAATGGTGAAAGTTCTATAGGAATGTTTATTTCCGAAAGATATTTTTCCACCTTGCGGTATTGCACTGTCTTCTTACTGTCATAACCCCAGTCAGTATGTTGCGGGATGCGAAAAGCCGGATGAAGTAGGACGAAAATAATTTTGCCGCCTTCTTTCAATGACTGCTGTATGCCTTGCATGACCGCTGAAATATTTTTAATATTTTCCAATGCCAAGACGGAAAATATAATATCAAATTGTTCTATCTTGTATGCGTCCAATGTTTCTGCATTGCCAGTGATATAGAGTTCATTTGCAGCAGCATTGGTTTTGGCTTTTTCAATCAACACTGAAGACTGATCAATGCCAACCACTTCCCCTGCTTTTGTCGCACAGATGCGTGCAAAATATCCTTGCCCGCAAGCCACATCAAGAATACGCTGACCTTTTTGCGGGGCGATCAGTCGCAATAAGTTTGGCGCAATAACTTGTGCCTGGTACGTATCTTCACCCGCCAAGTAATTGTCATACCAATTCGCTACGTTGTTCCAATCAGTGTTTTTTGCAGTTTTCATATGTTATTAATTTTTTAACATGTTCAGAACATGCTGTGGAGAAGTAATGCTAAGAAAATAATTTCCATCAACCAAAATACGAATGAGCCATGCAGCATGTCCGCTCGATACGAATTGTTTTTTATTTAAAATAGCCCAGCCTTTTCCTACAGGAATAACAAAAATTCCTGGCTGAGGAATATATGGATTGACGACCTTACCGGCAATCTTTTGTTCTATGGCTCGCGCAATGTATTTACCTTGATCAATGGCAGTTTGTGCCAAGCCGCTATAGAGTGTGCCTGAACCATCACCGGCAATAAATATTTTGTCATCACTTGGCAATGTCAGTGTCGAAGAAACTTGCACGCGCTTGCGATCGGTCATTGTAATGTTAGGGATAGTATTAAATGCAGTACTGATCTTTGTACCGGCTGTCCAAATGATCGTACCCGCTTCCATATGCACAGGCTCTGAATTCTTTGGCTTGCCTCCGGCGTCGAGATTTTTGTCTGCCGCAATAACACAATGTTCATCGCAGGCATTGACACCATAATTTGTATACAATGTCACACCTTTTTTCTGAAGCTGTGCAGCGACAAGGGCTGAGGCTTTTTCTGGAATAGCAGGAAGGACGCGAGCGCCGGAATCCAACAAATCCACCTTGATCAATGCAGGATCTATTCCCTGTTTCTTTGCTTGCTGAACGAGATATGTTCCCAATACGCCGGCAAGCTCCACACCTGAAGGACCCGCACCAACAATAATAGTGTGCAGTTTCATTGCCGCCTCTTCTTTGCTCATAGTTTTAGCTTGCGTGATGAGATCAAGAAAATATGTATTCAATGCCACCGCCTTATCAATAGACAAGAAACTTTTGGAATGAGTTTCCATGCCATCAATACCAAAATAATTTGGCTCGCTGCCAAGTGCCATAACAAGATAGTCATACGAAATTTCCGCGCCGCTTTTCAATATGATGCACTGACGAGTCTGATCAATACCCGTATAGGTATCAATGTTTAAATTGACATGTTTAGGAACAATAGCAGTGAGTGGGATAGAGACATGATTTACTGTTGCGCCCACCACCAGGCGGTACAAACTTGGATAATATTGAAAAAAGGGGTTGTTCGAGATAAGAGTAATATCAAGTGGCAAGGAACTTTTGGCCAAATGACGAATGACTTCAATACCGGCAAATCCACCCCCTACCACCACTACTTTGGTCCTTTTTGAGCTGTCTATCATCGCGAAAGTATACCAAAAACTGCCTTAAAGCCCTATTGTTGTGTATACTTGTAATATGGACCGCGATGAATCGTCTAAGGACAAGGAACAGCACTTTTTTGACATGGTGGAGCGCAATCAGGATGCCATTTTTCGATTTATTTACTTTCGGGTGACGAATCGCGCAGTGGCTCTTGATATCACTCAAGATACGTTTACCAAAACGTGGCTGTACCTTGCTTCCGGCAAAACAATAGAACATGACGAGGCGTTTCTGTATCGAACTGCTCGAAATGCGGTGATCGACTTTTTTAAAAAATCAAAGTCAGCGTCGCTCGACACTTTGATGGAAGCTGGATTTGATCCGGGTTCGTCGAATACTGTCGATGAAGTATTTCGCGGAGATGATATTGAAACAGTGCGAGTATTGCTCGAAACACTGGATGAAGAAAGTCAGCAGATCATTTACTTGAGATACACGGAAGAAAAACCGATTGAAGCAATTGCCGAACTCTATGGGAAAAGCGTCAATGCCATGACTGTCAGAATTCATCGCATTGTTAAAAAACTTCGTGTCAATTTTGACCAAACATATGGAAAATAAACTAGCAAAACTGAAAGCATTAAAGCATATCACTCTCACCACTGAAGAGCGTAATTTGCTGCGGGCACATGCTGCGCGCATTACTATTGCCAGTCCAATATTGATAACTGATTCTTTCTTCAAACGCGGCGTGCAACACGGTCTGCGTATTGCTCTTTCAAGTATGCTTTTCGTAGTATTTATTGCTGGTAGCGTGTCAGCGGTTGCAAACAATGCGTTGCCCGGTGACCCTTTGTACTCATTTAAAATCAATGTTAATGAAGAAGTAAAAGGACTATTTTTGAAAACTCCTGAAGAAAAAGTTTTATTCCAACAAAATCGCATTGAGGCTCGTGTCGGTGAAATTCAAACACTTGCACAATCAAGTAATCTCACCCAGGCCAAACAAGCTATCGCGGAAAATGCCATCAACGATCATGTGGCGGCACTGTCTGTAGATTTAACTACACTTGCACCAGGCACGGCACTGACTGTCACCGCATCGCTGGAACAAACATTGAAAGCCAACAAGACGGCAATTCAAAATACTCCTGACAGTACAAACAGCAAAGACACCGGTAAAGCAGATGCTTTGAAAACCGTGGACACAACGTTGCAAAAAGTTTCTAATCAAGAAGCCCAAATTATTTCACAAGAAATCGATACGCTTAATGCTGCTGTAAACGCAGTGCCGACTAATGCAAGTGCTGCGCTGCAAGCTTCAGCAACGCAAAGTGCTTCTGTCACCACTCCTTCTATTACTCCTGTCGCACCTTAAAAAGTGCAAGGAGTAAAACAAGGCTATATCAAAAACAACGCCGTCATACAATATGACGGCGTTGTTTTTGTATGGTTCGTATTATTTCTTTTTAGTTACTTTCACTGCCTTATTCAACACAGGATTTCCATCAGGTGTGCTGAGTGTTGGATTTTGTATTGAAGTCAGACCTAGTGACTGAGCAGGAACGATAACGTGCGCTTTGGCGGCAATGATAGTCAGCGGCGGCAGTGATCGCGTACCAAATGTTGTACTGATCGGCCACTGCCCTATGTCCATTGCTTTGGTGCCGGCATTGGTGATTTCTAATACTGCTCCGTTATTGAGCGCTGTCAGTGTTACAATCGGCACAGCGACTGCTGCTAAAGCGGTGGCCTGCATAAATGGCTGCGATGCTTGCGGTGAAGAATAGTACGACAAACTGACGGTATAGGTGCCGGCATAGTGATAGGTATACCCTATCGGACTCAACACAGACTGCATATATGTTGTGCCGTCTCCCATATTCCAGTAGAAATAGCCTTGAGGTGTTTTCAATGTGTCGGGCATGACAACGGTCGCATCAAATTCATTGTGCACTCCTTGAAATATATTTTTTGGCGCAGTGACGCTGAGTTTCGATGTTGTCGTGACGGTTTTTAAACTGGATGAAGGTGTTTTTTTGGTTGAGCTTGCAGAGGATGAACTAGAACCTGTTGACGGAGGAGGAATTGTTGTCACTGTTACTGTTGCATTTACAGCATCAGGCGTGCCGGGTGCGGTGATCCATTTTGACCCGTTCCATTGCATGGTATCTTTTGTATCTACATCTCCTGCCGGCCAGTCGCTGGCAAATGACAGTGAATCCATGACAATGCCGCTGGCATCTTTTAGAGAAAGATTTTCTCCGACATTACTCAACCCTCCTGCTGCAAATGGCCCAGACTCATCAGAAATACCAGGTACAGCGTCTGGGGCGCTGGCAGTGGTGCGTTCAACTAACAAGTAGCTATCGGCAGGAATTGATTTAGCCAGTGTGTACATGACATCAGTGCCGGTATAAAGCTTCCATCCCGCGAGCGATACTGCGTCACTGCCATTGTTATACAATTCAAGCCATTCACTGTATTGACTTTTAGTGGTACCCATCCAGGCAACTTCATTTATTTTTACATCAGCCAATGTAACGGTTGGTATGAGTACGGAGAAAAAGAGCGCGCCAAAAAAGGCCGATATGGGGTATTTTATATTCATGTGTATTACTCCAAGATTTTACGTAATGTTTGATAAGGAATTTCTTGTGGTTGCGTAGTAAGTGTTTCAGAAGCAGCGGCAGGTGGCGGAGTACTTGGCTTCGGAGTCGCAGTACCAACGGCATTTAGCAATGCTGCTTTCAATAGATCTCTATTTTTTTCTGTCGGACCGCGTTCTGCCATTTTCACTGGAGGAATAGCTTCGCGTAATGTTTTTTCTCCACCAAAAGGACTCGGCGCAGCAGTCGGTGCCGGTGTAGGCATAGCTGTGGTTGCAGGATGATTTGATATATCAAGGCTCGCCAATAAGTCGGAAAGTGCAGCAGGTGTCATCGTCTCCTTTGGTTGTTCCGTAACAACAGGGTTGTTTTGCATGGCAAAAGTTGTCATCGGTTTCTTCACCTGTGTCGGATCTTTGGCAATTGGACGAAATACTCGAACAGCAGGAGATGGTGTTGGTGCAGACAATTCTTCTCGCTGAATGACCGGAGGTGTGGCAGAAAAGGCTTTTTTGAATGGCGCATGCGTGGAAGTAGGAGTAGGAGTAGGAGCAGAAATCACTGGCTTTTTTTGATAGTCATTGCGTGGTTGGTAAGACTGGGGTGGTCGAGTATCGGGGCGTTGCTGAGAATCATACTGACGTTGAGGTTTGTCTGTTTGCGGAGCAGCGTCTTTGCCAAACCAATCATTAATATTTTTTTCAACGATATCTCGCGGTTGGGCATAGTGTGTGCGAGAAGATTCAATCACGTCATCGCGATAGTTCACCGTTGGTTGCGGTACTGGCGGCAAAGTGCGAGCAGAAAACGGTGACGAGCCCATATCATTGATCAGTAGCGACAGGTAAATCTGAGCCATGCCCAGATTCACTAAATCATTGGCAGTAAACTGCGGAGCAAAAACCTTTTCCATTAATTCTCCATCAAGCGGTCCAACACGGAAACTAATACTAGTACCGACGTTGCCAAAGACAGCATCACGCACCGGCTCTTCCATTTGCGCCACGTACTGGTGAGCAATCACAAGCGCCAGTTTATACTTACGTGCTTCTGACAAAATGTTGGCAAAAGATTCATTGGCGAATGATTGGAATTCATCGACGTAGAAATAAAAGTTTGGTAGTTCCGCCAGACGAGTGGGGCTGGCATCAGCGCGACTCATCGCAGCCAAATAAATTTTGGTGATGATCATACTGCCGAGCAAGCTGGTATTTTGTTCACCGATACGGCCCTTGGAAAGGTTTACGATCAGGATCTTTTGATTGTCCATGGCATCACGAATATCAAAACTCGACTTTGGCTGACCAATCAGATTTCGAATCAGCGGACTAGCAGTAAACTGACCGATTTTGTTTTGAATAGCAGCGCCAGCTTCTTGCATATAACGGTCGCCATACTTGGCAAATTCATCCGTCCAAAAGGCTTTAACACCAGGATCAGTAACGCCAGCAACGGTCTTTTCTCGAAACGGCTTATCAGACAACATGCGGTTCACGCCAAGCAATGTGGCATCAGGAGATTCAAGCAATGCCAACAAGATATTGTTCAAGATGTACTCCATACGAGCACTCCATGCATCCACCCAAATTTTCTTAAACGTACTCATTAAACCTGAGGCAACAAAGTGGCGTTTATCAGCACCAACATCTTCCAATACGTTGAATGAGATAGGGTTTTCCGTATCGAACGGCGCAAAATAAATCACGTCTTTAATACGATGTTCAGGAATATAGTCGAGCATTTTTTCTGCGAAGCTGCCATGAGGGTCGAGTATTGCCAAACCTTCACCGCGAGCGATGTCTTGAATAGCCATATTTTCGAGCAGTGTGGATTTACCGACACCGGATTTTCCGATCACGTACATGTGGCGAGTACGGTCGCGGCTTTTAATCCCAAAACGGGTTCGCTGATTGCGATAATCAGTTTCAGCAAAGTACGTAATATGTTCGGGATCGTACGGTACAGTCATGCCATAAGTATAGCAGATTTAATTATTGTGGCAGCCACGGTATCATCATACAAAATGATGTATCAAGACTATCCAAAGAAATTATAAAAATAAATTCAAGAAACGATCTTTGACTTCTTTCAATTTTGGTGTGATGACTGTCTGCGCATAAGGACTATCAGGGTTTTGTTCATAAAAGCGATAGTGCGACTCTTCGGCGGGATAAAATTGCACAGCAGACATGACTCGTGTACCAACAGTCACACCTTCGGGGAATGCGTTTTGCATCCGTTCTATCGAGCGTTGTATCGGTGCTATGTCCATTCCATTTTCTTGATCTGTCGCTTCTCCGTCACTATCTTCGGTATAAAAAATAACGGAACGGTATTGAGACCCAATGCCACTTCCAACATGATTGGGGGCTGATGCGTCGTGTGTGGCAAAAAATATATTGAGAATATCTTCCATGGTGATAACAGTGTCGTCATAGACTATTTTCACCACCTCAGCATGACCGGTTGCTCCGGTCGCCACTGCCTCATAACTTGGATTGTCCACGCTGCCACCCATGTACCCAGGAATGACTTCTTCCACTCCTTTTACTTTTTGATACACAGCTTCAATGGTCCAAAACCCGCCCGCGCCCAAGTAGATAACCTTCATATACCATGATTGTACTCTGAATTATGAATTAAAAAAGTACAGGAATTATTATTTCGTCATTTCTTCAACGATATAGTTGAAATGTTTTTCTGAAACTGGTTGCACCGAAAGACGACTGCCTTGAGCGCGCACCATCATGCCCTCAAGATGAGGATCATGTTTAATTTCTTCTAGCGATACTGGTTCTGTAAACTTTTTTACAAATGCAATATCGACGCACATCCAGCGCGGATCTGTTTTCTTGCTCGTCGGATCATAGTGAGCATCTTTGCAATCAAATTGTGTCTCATCAGCATGAGCAGTGCTGACAATTTTTGCGACACCGTACACTCCCGTCGGCTTGCTGCTGGAATGATAAAAAATGGCAAGGTCGCCCTTTTTTATTGAATCACGCATAAAGTTGCGCGCTTGATAATTTCGTACACCGGTCCAGGCTGTTTGTTTATCACGCTTCAAATCATCAATTGAATAACAATCTCCTTCGCTTTTCAACAACCAGTACTGCATGTGAATAAATTATTATGCCAAAATAAATGCCAGCAAGAGAAGTAGTGATCCGATCAATACAATATTTTTTCCAAAATTAATTTCTTCATTGGCGCGCTGCATCGGATCTTTGATAGCCCAAAAATTGTGCATCAATGTTGTTACCGGCAGAAGTGCTAACACGATAAATCCAATACCAAGATCGGGACGAATCCAGCCGATGAGAGAAATACCGCCAAGTGCAAACAATACTCCGGCAGCAATGACAGAAAATTTAGCAAATGGAATACCTTTGGATGCTGCATATCCTGCTAAATAATTTGTATTGAAAAAGTGTTTAATACCACTTTGCAAGAAATAAATACCAACAACCAAGTGACCGATAACGAATAGTGCTTCCATATAAAATCTATTATTAAGTAATATCGCTAGTATAGCACTGTTAGAAACCTGTCGCAGCTTTCGAGGCGACACACGTAAAAAAGAGTGGCAGTACCCACTCTTTTTTGCAAATTATATTTGAAAGAAAAATGAACTATTTCTTTTTTTCCTTCTTTGGTTTCTTCGCTTCCTTTTGTGATCGTACGCCCTTGGCCATATAAATATTTGTTATTAATAACCCCACTAGTATAGCAATTATTTGTACACAGATGAAGTGTATTTGTTCGACGCGTCCCACATCAGCCATGACTTCAGACCAACGTCGTTGGTCGCGGTGATCTGAGTTTGCACCATCTGAGCTGTATAGACGGCACCAAGATTGAAATCTTGCAGCCATGGTCGAAGTTTGGTCGTGGGAATATTTGCGGCAGTAAGTTTCGCCATGCCATCAGTCAGCGCCTTGTGAATCATGTCATACGGATGTGTAGCCGGATTTTTATATCCATATGTGCCATTCGCAAAGTGTGACGGATAGATCATTGGGCAGACATAGTCAACATGCGGCGCGATCAGTTCAAGCTTCTGTCCGATACCCATATCATCAGTGGCGCTCATCGTCAGTCCAAAAATATCTGCAGAGAGCGGGATGTGATCTTTCTGACGAAGTGTGGTATCAACGTCGGCGAAGAATGATGCGATAGTGTCTTCCTTGTTTTGAGTGAACGTACTTTCGTCAATGTTCTTCAAATTGCCATCAGAAGGAAAACGCACATAGTCAAGATTGATCTCGTCAAACCCTTGGGCATAGGCATCCTCGGCAATACTTTCGGTATAGTGCCAGACGTCGGCATTGTTGGCTTGAAGATAAGCCAAACCTTTAGGATCCTTCCACACGCCGTGAGTTTTGCTATTTTGCAAAGCATTTTCTGGATGAAGTGTCGGATAGAACTGATCCTGGAAGACCGAGATGCGGCCGATGACATATATATGCCTGTCGTGCAGGGACTGGATCAGCGTATTGAGATGCGCAATGCGCTTGGTACCGACGCCGGTGGCAAGCAACGTCGGATCAAGTGGTTCATATGAAAGTTTACCTGTGGCATCTTTGATATCAATGACGACAGCATTGAGTGTGCCGCCATCAAGCAAGCTGTTGAGATGGGCCATACTGGAAGACGTACCAGCACTCCAGCTGGAAATATAAATACCGTTTACATGACCGGGAGTGGTGGTGTGCGTGACCACCGGCGGGGGTACAACAACGGACGGTGCCGATACGGCTACAGCGGGCTGGGTTTGCATATCTGACGAAACGGTAGATGTTTGAACAACTGTCTCGCTATATGCATGCCATCCGAAATAAGCTACTGCAATGACTACAGCAACAACTACGATCGTGACAAACTTTCCGCTTCCTTTCTGATCCATAAATTATGCAAAGTATAGCGATAAAAAGACAAAAAGTGAAATTAAACAGCCGCTTCAAAAAATATTTCGTCGCCGTCGCACAGTGTGCTGTGCACTTTTGGTGCTCTGCCGTTCACAGTAAATCCCAACATGCCCGGCGCATACTCACTTTCCATTTCAGGATATTCAGTGAACACGCATTGCAGCAGAAAAAGAAATGCCGCACCGGCCTTCACCACGACAGGTTGTTCTTTTTCTCCGGTTATTTTTTGTAATCGCTCATCATAACGAACTGTCACGCGAATCATTGGTAACGTATCAGACATAAAAAACTTTCATTAGCTACTATAATGAAAGTCTATACAATCAGTGGTCAATTTTATTGAAAGAAATAATAAAGCTAAGATAAAGTATTCTTCAGTCGCTCGAGATTGTCGGCCGGATCACTGAAGTCAGTACCGTCAGGAATGTATTCCATGGCTTCCATCAGTTTTTGTTCTGCATTGGCATAGTTCTTCATTTCTCCAAAAAGCACACCCATGGCGTTTAATAGATACGCAGCGGTAATATCCTTTTTCAAGAAGACTTTTGAGTGGGCAAATAGCTTCGGTGTCATGGCGCGAAGTTCTACCATATCGGTCACATCAGTCTCTTGGGCGCGAGCATACTTGCCCGCATTATCAATCAGCAAATCAAATGCCTTGCTGAATTGCTCCAATGCCCCTTCTATTTCACCTTTATCCTGCAGCATTTGCGCTACTTCTATATAGTCTTCAACCGTATTCATGTCAGACATTTTATACTAAATTCTACCGAGGTGCTATACTCGCCGCATATGGCAACAGTACGACGCGGAGCGCACATACAGAAATTTGCAAAGACCACCAAAGGTTCGGGTATTCATGCTAAAAATACAAAACCAACATTTGCAAAAAAGTCTCGCTACAAAGGCAAGAAAAATCCTGATGGTACGTTGCCAGCAGTGGCGGCAATAGTTCCAGTGGCACAACGTAATGCAAAAAAAGACTTTGCGCTGGTTAAAACTAATAAGGTAACAAAATCAAATTCCAACTATAAGGGTACAAAACCTCCTCGCCCAATATTTGTGAAGACGCCAAAATTGCCCAGCACACTCGCACCAGGACTTGAACGACTCGAGAAAACTCTTGCGCACATGGGTATCGCTTCACGACGTGAAGCTAAAGATCTCATCACAACCGGTCAGGTCAAAGTAAATGGAAAAGTGATTAAAGAACCCGGCTATGGCATCAAGTTCGGCAAGGATGTTATCGACGTACAAGGAGAGGCATTGCAGGGCAAGGAAACAGTGCTGGTATACAAACCTCGCGGACTCGAAACAAACAAAACTACCGAGGGTACGAAAGACTTGCATGACTATTTTCCAAAACTGAAACATCTTGCACCGATCGGACGTCTCGACAAGGATTCCGAAGGGTTGATCATCATGTCCAACGATGGCAGCTTGGCGCGCGCGCTGACGCAGGAAAATTCTCATGTGGCAAAAACATATGAGGTGACTGTTCGTGAAAATGTCACCGATGAAGCATTGAGAAAAATGTCTACCGGCATCATGCTTGATAAGATCAAAACCAAACCGGCAGAAACAAAGCGACTGTCCCGAACATCGTTTAGTATTGTCTTGCACGAAGGCCGCAAGCACCAAATCCGCCGCATGTGTGATGTCTGTCACCTCAATGTCGAGGAGCTGCTACGCACCAAGATCGGGCACCTATCTATCGGTTCAATGAAGCCGGGTGCGATGCGCAATTTGATTATTGATGATGTAGAAAAGTTGAAAGGATAAAAACTCTTGAGGAAACTCAAAAGTTTTTATTTTAAAGAATATGTTCTTAATTGTTTACTCAATATCTTGTAGTTTGGTATTTGCTCTCCTACCAAATCCCAAAAGCTTTTGGCATGATTCATTTCTTTCAAATGACACAATTCATGCACTATTAAATAATCCTGCAGTTCTTCCGGTAATATCGCAATACGATAATTAAAATTCAAATTCTTCCTGCTCGAACAACTCCCCCACCTCGTCTGCTGATTTTTAATAAAAATCTTGCCATACTCAAAGCCATAATACGCGTTGAACCTCCCTACTTTCTCAATAACAATTTGTTTGGCCAACACTCGCAGTCTTTTCTCTTCCGTAGCAGGGTGTTTGACCATGCCAACCCTATGCTTTCGAACTACTCGCTTTTTAACGCGAAGATAGATGCGACCGTTTTTGAAGGTGATGAGGGGCATCTTAAGATAGGACGACGTTTTTTGGCCTAACAGAATGTTTTCTAATTGAATGAGATTCGGTAATTATTTTTTCCTTAGCCTGCTCGGCAAGTGCAGATGCGACGTGCCACATTAATAATGGAGGAATTGCATTTCCAATTTGTTTATAAGCCGAAGCATCAGAGACAGGAAATTTAAAGCTATCTGGAAAAGATTGAATGCGCGCTGCTTCTAAAGGACTGAATCGTCTATAAATTTCTTTTTTTTCATCGACAAGCAGAACTGGGTCTCTCGAGTTAAGACTAACTTTTGCTAAGTGTGAAGTGATAGTAAGAGAAGGACCTTCTAGACTTTGAGAAAGCCCTCTTTTCATATTCTTTTTTGCGTTTTTCATTCCTTCGACAGCTTTTTTTGAAAAATAATACTTAGGATTTTCTGGAATTAGACTATCTATGACCTTTTTTAACGGAACCCATTGTCTAGGGCCATTTCCATATTCGGAATGAGTGGCCTCAGGAAACTTAAAATCAAAAGCTATATCTTCTCTTATTCCAACAATAAATACTCGCTCTCTTTTTTGCGGAACGCCATAATCTGCAGCGTTAAAAACTTTATGTTTAACAATATATCCCTGGGCGGCAAAATCTTTCTTAATATCCTCAAATATTTTTCCACCTTGTAATACAACAAGTCCTTTTACATTTTCAGCTATAAAAAACTTAGGTTTCTTAGTGGACAGAATTTGAGACATTCTCTTGTATAGCTTTCCCCTCTTATCAAAAGGATTCTTAGTAGGATTAACCGTACTAAAAGACTGGCAAGGAAACCCCCCGATCAACACATCGAAGTCGGGCATATTTTTTATATCAAATGTCTCGATGTCAGCTAGAGTGGCAGGGACATTAAAATTGTAATTATACGTTTCAACAGCCTTGGCGTCATTATCAAGGGCAAATACTATATCGTATGGTAATTTTTTATACTTTTTTCCAAGAAAACTGAAGCCTCCAACTAAGCCTAAGTCGGATCCTCCACACCCGGAAAACATAGAAGCGATTGTCATACAGACATTATCGCATTTTTATCTCAGGAAGGTAAGCCCCCGCTTTTGGTTTAACTAACACTCTATATTGTAAGGGTTCAATAATAATATTTTTTGATTTTTCGTGCTTTACTGGATCTTGTATTACAAATATTTGTGCACTGTCTCGAGTTATAAAAACGCGATAGATAAAGTACATGTCGCCATAGTTTTTAGCAGTCTCCCATTCATTAGCACTCATAGGAAAGAAGGTCATAATTTCACTCTCTGACATAAACGTACGAATGGTTGTCTTAACTTCAATCAGTTTTTTCTTGCTTACATCCTGAAATTGTACAGACTGAATATCATAACCAAGACTTGTATCGTTTGATACAAGCTTAACAATTCCCAATTTATCGGGGCGAATTTTTTGAATTTGCTCAACTTCATATTTATAAGCAATTCTTTCTCCAATTTCACCAATTTGTCTTTTGTGAAAACCGGCAGGTGAGGAAATAGCGGCTGATTTTTTTACCGTACTTGTATCAGTTGTTATATCGTTTTTTTCTTCAAGTTCTTCGAGGGTCTCTTCCGAAGAAGCGAGCTTTTTATATTCTATCTGGCTAACATCTCCATACCAGATATCCCATTCAAACTGAATGGCTTTTCTTACCTTTGCATCAGTGATATATTCTTTTGGAATTTCAAAAAATAGATCAGTCGTAATAATATAGTCGATCGCCAAGAGCTCTTTTCTGTTAAGAAAAAATGTATGACCTTCATTGTCAGAATCTAATAAACCAGCTAAAAACATATAACCGAGAAATTCTCTTCCGTGTTGAGCATGGTTACTGTCCCCATTAAATTGAATTTTTTCCTTCCTTAGCTCTACCAATAAATCTAAAAAGTGAAGAGGATTGATTTCACCAGCAGTTACTCTAAGATCATTAAAAATTAAGTTGGATATTTCAGAGCCAGTTATTTTAAAGCCATAGCCATATTTATTATCAGCCTCTTTGAGAACTTGTAATATAAATGAAGCGGGTTTAAACCTAACCCCTCTTTCAAGGTGTCTGACAGTTTCCTGTGACTTATTTATGCAGTTTGGAAATTGAAATCGATTACAAAAAGTCTTGAAGAATAGTTGAAAATTTTGAGTGTTAATTAAAAGCAATGCTCTAGAGCTAATTTCAATAAAATTATCCTCTGTTTTTACAGTCAAACCAAACAGGCTGATCATTTCTGTGCGTCGGTTTTTAATTGTTTTTTCTGACAAAGAATACAAGCTCGAGTACTCAGCATCAAATTTTTTCTCAAACTCCTCTTTTTTACTAGGCGCAAGAGACGAGATAAGCTGCATGAAAATAGTTAAATCATCCTCAATTTGAGTGAGCATTCGACCTCGGGGGAAAATCTGCCTTAGAAAGTATTTATTGGGTGTCTGATACATAAGATTATAGGTATATTAACAATTGTTTACCAATTTCGCTAGCCAAAAGAGGCGGTACGGCATTACCTACTTGTTTTAATTGGCTTGTTTTACCGCCTAAAAAAATAAAACTGTCTGGAAAAGATTGAATGCGCGCTGTTTCCCGAGTAGTCGGTACACGGTTATATTTATAATGAAATATATGATTATGTCCAGTATCCATTGTATAACTAGGTTTTTTACTATTTAATCTCGTCCAGGCAATATTAACTTTTCTAGTCGAATGCAAATGCGCTGGCAGTGACTTATAGTTTTTTCCATCAGGAACCATGTTAATTATATTTTTTGTTTGTTCTGTATGAATAGTTATAACATGATTAAAAATGCCTTTCGATTTTTGACGCATGTATTTTTGAAATTCTGAATTAGCAAATGAAGGATATGGAGATCCTTCTGCTAAGGAATTTTTAGGTAAATCCGAGATAGCATCTTTTGTTGTAACAACATTATTTAAATCTCCTTTGGGAAATAAAAATTGTTTACCGTTTCTCATTCCAACAAAGATGACACGGCGTCTTTTTTGTGGAACGCCAAACTCACTTGCGTCTAAAATTTTCCAAGTTACCGTATATCCTTTTTTCTCAAAGTCTTCAATAATAGTATCTTTAATTTTACCATCCAGCATTGAAACAAGGTTAGGGACATTTTCCATAATAAAAGCTTTTGGCTTAAGATATCCCACTATGTCAACAAAATTTTGATACAACTTATTTCTTGGATCCTCAGGGTTACGTTTGCCAGAAATAGAAAAACCTTGGCATGGTGGCCCCCCTACAATCACATCAATTTCATTGGGATTAATGCCGAGTTTTTTGCAAATATCTGCTGAGCTTATTTCGCCCAAGTCTGCAAGCAGTATCTGTGAATCTTTATGGTTTTTTTGAAATGTGTATAAGGCATCAGACCAGTTATCTATTCCTGCGATAATCTGAAAACCGGACTGTTCAAGACCGTAGGACAATCCACCACATCCAGAAAAAAGGTCAATAACCGTGGGCTTTTTCATAATTTCATTTTATCTTAATTTACAAAAAATAAGAAATTCTATTTAAGAATCTCCTCCCAAACATCGCCCATCCCCTTCTTTTCTTCTGCGGAAAATGGGATAACGGTTTGTCCATGGAGGGTTTCCTTGATTTTGGCGAGCGCGGTCTGCTGGGTAGACTTTTTGACCTTGTCGATTTTGTTGGCAAGAATGATCACATCTTTTTTGTGTTCAAGCAGCGCATCGAGCATTTCGAGATCTGAGTCTGTCGGACCAACAAATGCATCAATGATCAAGACCACTTTTTTTTGCGGAATAGCAGGATTGAAAAGATAGCTGTTGATCACCTCTTCGATTTTTGCACGCTCAACTTTCGACACCTTGGCATAACCATAGCCAGGCAGGTCGATGAGATTGAATTTGTTGTTGATCAGGAAGACATTGATCTGGCGGGTGCGACCCGGGAATGAACTGGTCTTGGCTAAACCTTTCACTTTGGTCAATGTATTGATCGTGCTCGACTTCCCCACATTGGAACGTCCAATAAACGCGACCTGCGGCAGCTGTAAATCGAGGACATCATCACCGGTAGTGACTCCTTTGATAAATTGTGCGGAGGTGACATTCATAGCTGCATACTACCAAAAAACCGCCGATAAGGCGATGTTGGATTATTTGGTTTTTGTATTCCGTGCATTGATGATCGCTCTGGCCAGGCGCAATGTATCAAATGTATATTTGCCATCGAGATAATTGTAGACAGGAGAAAGCAGTGCTGTTTCGCATTGATTGAATGCTTGTGCAATCACGGGCAATGCTTTTTCTAATTTTGTGTCCATCAGATATGAAATATTTTCAACGGTCAGGCGCTTCAAGATCACCAGCTTTTCGATATGATCGAGTACGGTCGCCATGATCAGCTTTCGTTCCTTGGTGATCTCTTTCAATGATTTCTTTTCCATGATCAGCTCATGTGTCAGCTCCAGCGTATCTTTCTTTTGGATAGTGCCAAGTTTAGCTTTCTTTTTATCCATCGTGCCGCCAGAAGCCAGCACAAAATTCTTATGCATCCCTTCCACCTGCTCCGTGTCTAATTTTGCAAAGGTACTCTGCACCACTTCAGATTGTTCGATGAATTGTCTATCCTGTTGCAAGATACGAGGATGCACCTGAAATGTTTGTTCATTCCAGCCAGCCAAATACAATCCATCAAGCGTGCGTACACGTGACAGTGCCACATAGCCCTGCCCATATTCAAATACCTGGCGCAAGTCCATCAGCGCGGTGTCGAGCGACAGTCCCTGACTTTTGTGAATGGTGATCGCCCAGGCCAAACGCAATGGAATTTGTGAGATGGATGCCTTCACTTTGCCGTCCTCCTCAATGCTCCAGTCCATTGGTTCAATCGTGATCTCTTCGCCGTCTTTAGTATGAATGATCGGATATTTTGTTCCAGGTTCAAAACGTATGACAGTGCCAGTCGTGCCGTTCACAAACCCTTTCTGTATATTATTTTTTGTGCACATCACCACTGCGCCAACCTTCAAATCAAGTCGCTCCGGAGAGAGGCAGCCCTTTTTCAAACTTGCCACCATTGATTCCGAACCCTTGGAATACATCGTGTAGGTATTCATCATACCGTCAATATTGTGGAGCGCCGCCGTGTTGATACTGTCGACATCAGCATTGTGCGCGAAAAGCTTGGTCATGTTTTCTGTTTCTTCATAGGTCAATTGAAAGCCCTGATCTTCGCCGACCATTCTTCGCTGTAGATGAATCATGTGATCTTCCATATTTTCATTGCGACGAATTGCTGAGAGCAGTGTTAGAAAATTTTGATCACTCTGGCGATGTTGTTCGGTCAGATAGCAGACCAGTGGCTTCATTTTTTTCCAGACCTGCGACTCAAATGCGAATGGCACAGTCTCGCCATTGCGCGCAATCGGCGGCAACTGAAAGAAGTCGCCAACCAGCACCACCTGCATACCGCCAAACGGTTCTTCTTTTTGCTTGATCGTTCGACAGACTGCGTCAACACTATCGAGTGTAAATCCGTCGATCATCGAAATTTCATCAATGATCAGTACTTTTGTTTTTTGAATGCGTCGCACCAAATATTCTGTGCTGGCCAATTTATCCAGATCATACGGTGATAGAAATTTGCGAATACCAATGCCGCTCCATGAGTGAATGGTTTGTCCATGAATGTGCGTCGCGGCAATACCGGTAGAAGCAGTGATCGCCGGCTCGATACCGTGCTGTCGCAAATACTCCACAAACGTATTGATAGAGTGTGTTTTTCCGGCTCCGGGTTCTCCTGTCAGAAAGACATTTGCCCCGGTTTTCAGTATTGTCAGTGCCTGGTTTTGTGTCATCAGGGTTGATTGTATCACTTAGCGACGTTTTTTGATCAATACCAATAATGTGGTGAAAATGATAATAATCATGACTGGCAGAAGTAGTGATGCATGCTTTATGGGCATGGCTGTGGCGGCAGATGCCAGCAGTGTCTGACTCAGAGATGGAGCATCCGGCAAAACAGTGGCACTACCCTGTTCTTGCGCACTACCTTTGGAAGAATCAGTTGAAGAAGTATCTGACTTTGTATCCGTTGTATCTGTTACCGTCTGATCTGTATCATCCGAGGGTTGTTCCACAGCAACATCAGTAACATCTTGAGTATCAGTATCTTGGCTTTGTTCAAACGTGTTTTGAATGCTGTCGACCGTATCGATCGCATCAGTCGTGTCACTCGTATCGGACTGATCAGTGGGTACATACGAAATACCGTTTCCTCCACCACTGTCGTTGGTGACGTTGGTAATATTATCGGGAACCGTCATGGGTGCAACTGCTGCACTTTGTACTGCCTCAGTTTGTGTTGTAGGAATTGTTGGGATCGGTGTTGTACTTGTCTCATCTGCTGGAGGAGTCACTACCGGAGTGTCGACTGTGGTATTAGTTGTTGCACTGGGAATGACTACCTGCTGTATGTTTTCTGAGTTACCAACTCTATCTATGGATAAAAATTGCACAGTACTTCCTATTGGCACATCAAATGAACCGTTGTAGGTATTCCAATTGATAGTGTCAGTTGAATATTTTGTATTTAGCACGCCAGAATTATCATCTGTTGCCGTGAATGTTATTTTATTGCTGATGATAGTTACGTTAGTAACAGGTGGCGTGATGTCATTTATTTGATCTCCTATAAATGATGAGGCTGGGTAATAGAAATTATCAACCACACCATCACCGTTTTCATCCATTTCGATATCATAGTTTGCAACCGCGGGATCATACGACGGTCCGATCATCATCGTGCCTGTGCTGTGATCAGTTGTGATCGGAATGTTATAAAAGTATGTCTGATGCGTGATAGTATCATCGTCTCCGCTATGGCTAACGTACATGTCATACGAACCTGTCGCTTGAGCGTGATTTACGATTTTATAGTTTGGACCAGTTGGTAAATATGCGAACTTTTGGTCGCCGATCATGTCGTACTGAGAATTGGGAATACTTTTTTCAATGGTGCCGTCAGCATTTGGACCATCATGCCTCCCTTGATCATCATAAACATCAAGTGTCATAGGACTGTGTACCTCCACAATATCACCGGATGATGCGCAACTAGTTGCTGTTGTGGATACTCCTGATGCAGAGGTATCGATAATAGTACCGTTCAAAATACTGTTGATCGTAGTTTGAATTTGTGACACCGCAGGCAGTGTGCCGTGCGAACCTGCTGTCACATAATAATTCGTTGCGCCATTGCCAGCATTGGCACTGTTCATCGGCACGACACCATCACCACTGCCATACGACATGCGGTATTCGGGAACAAAACTCAGTCCGGTCAGGCTAAAGACCTGCTTTCTGGTGTCGGTAAATCCGTTAATCGTTTTGGTCGATCCGCAACCGACAAAATCATATGCTGAAAATGTTGATGTATCGAGATTGTCAGTGTCATCATGCAGTGCTTGTGCGAAAGGAAACATTTTTTTATTTCTGCCATCAATCGTCATCAATGATTCTGTTGATGGCTTATCAAGCTCCGCCGGATTTTGTGTCAAATCTCTGACATATGATCCTATGACGTCTAAATATTTCTGACTTGGTAATAATTCATACACTGCCGGCATATTTTGACTAATTGTTTTTGCACGATTTGGATCCAGGATTGAGATCCTTAAAGCATCGGCAATCGAAAAACTGAAACCCATATCGTCACCGTACATCAGCATCTTGAATGCTTTCGGCGCGCCGATATGTGGCACGCCGATATAAAATAAATTATCAATCGGTGTAGTAGGATTTTTTGCGATATAGTCTTTCACCAAAAGTCCGCCCATGCTGTGCGCAATAATATTTACTTTCGACTTACCACTCTTCGCCAGTGCATTGGCAATAGTATCTTTTAACAACGCTTGATTGGTCGTATTACTGAGTCGCCAATCATAGGGCAGCACGAATAAATTTGTGCCTTCAGTATAGCCACTTTGCTCAAGTGAGCTGATCATGCTCTTGAAAATATCGGTCGTTGATGCCGATCGCACAATATCGGATACCACTATAGGGCGCACAGTGCTCGGTGTACCATCCTGCAACAATTCCAAATCGTTCAAAAAGCTATCAGTCGGACTGAGTGCCAGTTTTGTGATATTCGGCCAAAGCTCGCTTTTATCACCATAATCCTTGATCAATACCGAACCGGTGATGCCTGGCACAATGATAATTGGATTGTGTTCGGGTGGTGCTTTCATACCAGTCCATGGACGATAGACGGGTTCGGGTGTGTCACTCAATACGATAGAGTTGCCAGTACCGTTGGGATTTGATGCGATCGTTGGACCGCTGTCACTGCCCCAGCCATTATTAATGATAGTGGTCACGGGCATTTTTGTCAGCGACACGCCGACAGTATTGTCATGAAATATATTGTGAGAAATATTTGTCACCAATGCATTGATGAACTGCAACGCGATACCGCTATGAGCAATATCACTGTTGGTCAGTGTGATACCTGTTGGCAATGTCGTGCTGTTATCACTTTGAATACCAATCTTGGAGCAATCACTGAGTTTCAGTCCGTCGGCAGCAAGCGCAGAGTTTTGTGACACGCCAAGACAGACATCGGCACCGGTGATCGATGTGGCAGACATAGTTAACGGAACTTCTGCATCAACTTCTATGGCAGGACCTTTACCATTGATCAAACTGAAATCACTATCAGCTATTTTCAACTTACCGCTATTGATTTGCTTCACTCCTTGAAATACATCATGCATCTTCAGACCAGTCGCACTAATTGTAGAACTAGAAAAAGAAACTGCTGTACCGGCAATGGTATCAAAACTATCGTCGAGCAATGTCACCACTGATTCCTCTCCATTAATACCCGAGCAAAGATTGTTCAAACGCGTATGTTCAATACTACCCGCATCGTTACGGAAAAAATGTATCACCGGAGCATGCAAAGTACATACCCCATCGCCGTATATGGTGATCGGTTTATCATTTGTTCCTTTAGCTGAAAGTGTGCCGTCAACTTCAATACTATCCCCGTCTTTGATTTTTACCGTAACACCCGGATTGATAGTAAATGTTGCACCCTTGGGTACCGTGATATTAAACACCAGATACTCGCCGTCAGTGGAATCCAGTGCAATATTGTCGCCTGCTTTGATATATCCTCCGGTATTCCAACCATTGATGCCGGTATTGATGAACGTGCTGTTGGAATGAGTAAAAGTACTATAAAATTCAACGGCTGCCGGAATGGCAACATTGTTAAACGTATCACTGGTCAGATTTACTGTTGCATCTGTTCCGATAAACACCCCGGTGCCGCTGTTGCTGATCGTACTGTGTGTCAATGTAACTTGCGCACCACCCTCAACTTGCATGGCACTGGCACCATTGTCGAAATTGGTATAGTCCATTACAGCCGTAGATCCGGACTTAAAATAGACAGTGCCGTATTTTGCGTTTGTGTTCGAAATAATTTCAGGACTTTGAACGGCTGGTGACTGCGTGCCTGATGACTGTACGACTGGCTCTACTTCCGGAATGAACACCGGTGTGGCGGCACCTATTATATTGATCGGGTTTTCAGCTGTTCCTTTGGCAACTACATTACCCAAAAAAGTTATGGTGGTGTATGGCGGCATAATAATATGCGTGCCGGCTGGAATAGTCAGTGTTGCTCCAGCAAAAACTGTTGCATACTGATCAACGACATACGTTATGGACGGATCAAGTGTCGTGTCAGTACGCACGTTAGAAAATGGCTGTGTGGCCGCATATCCAAGACATGGAAAAAAGAACAGTGCTAAAAATAAAATACTGCTAAAAAATAATTTTGATTGATTTGATATTTGCATCCACTAGGTATAGCAAGCGGAGTATCATCAAAAACAAAAGTTATTCTAAATAATTTATAAATTCCAGTGGCGCGAGAAATGCAAAATCCACCATCTATATATACACTAGAACTCGACGAATTGTTGCATCTTTTCCTAAAATGCTAGCCATTTCAAACGGGTCGGGTGATTTTTCTTTTCCTGACAGTGCGACACGAAGCGGCCAGAGCACATTTCCCTTTCCTTCTTGATCAGCATATTCAATCAATACGTTTTTAATACCGTCATAGTTCCAAGTTTCTTCAGTTAGTGGCGCAAGCAATGCGGCAACTTGTTTCAAATATGTTTTTGTTTTTTCAAGACCGTCCGGATCATCTTTCAATGTTTTCCATACCAGTATTTTTTCATCGACAATTGGCTCCATGAAAAAATAATCAAACTCCGCCGCGCCGCGGTCACTCACATCATCAGCACTGAGCAATGTCGCAATATCAGAAAACTTTTCAATGTGGTCGCGGAACAAATGCTCGATCTTTTTGAGCATTTCCTGTGTCGATGGAATGTTCTCGATCCACACTGGCAGCCACACGTGCGCATGTTTCCAAAATTCCTGCATCGAAAGTTTTTTGATGTATTCGCGATTGAACCAATTTAATTTCTCAATGTTAAATACTGCTCCACCTTTTTGCATGCGCGCAAAATCAAATCGTTTGATAAGTTCTTCAGTAGTAAATAATTCCTGATCCGATCCTGGATCTGCAGGGTTCCATCCAATCATGGCGATACAATTAAACACGGCTTCTGGTAAATACCCGACTTTAGCATAGTCGGTCATTGGCAAAGCATTTCTGCGTTTGGAAAGTTTCTGCTTATCTTGACCAAGCACAAGTGGAAGATGCGCATATGCAGGTATGTCCCATTCAAAAGCTTCTAATAAAAGAATATGACGAGGAGTGTTGGCAATATGTTCTTCTGCACGAATAACATGTGTTACCCTTTCATCATGATCGTCTATCACTACTGCCAAGTGATACAAAGGTTCATTGATAGTACGAGCAATGACAAAGTCGCCAAGATCGGTAGTATCGATACTGATCGGTCCGCGAATAAGATCGACAAATGTCACTAGCGTATTGGGATTACGAAAACGAATAATGTCTTTCATGACGCCAGAACCATCTTTGGCTTCTTCGCGAGAAATATATGCTTTGTCTTCAGTGATCAGTTTATTAAGCAGTTCTTGATGACGAACAAGATGCTCTGATTGAATATATTGTTCATCATTATCAATACCAAGCCATGACAACGCTTCATAGATATCATCTTGAGCTTCTTTACTATTACGAGCAGTATCAGTATCTTCAATTCGTAAAATAAACTTCCCTCCTTGGTTGCGAGCAAAAAGCCACGCATACATAGCGGTACGATAACTTCCGGCATGAGCCTTGCCAGTTGGACTCGGTGCAAAGCGTGTCACTATTCTTTTAGTTTCTTCCATAAGGATATAATAGCATATTCGCCTGTTTAGTTGACAAAAATTTTGAGAGTTCTATATTTAAATGAAACCTTAAAATCATGGTAGAAAATCTTATTTTTATCGCATCAATGA
This sequence comes from Candidatus Nomurabacteria bacterium UBA5155, assembly GCA_002413705.1. Taxonomy (GTDB): domain Bacteria; phylum Patescibacteriota; class Minisyncoccia; order Phycocordibacterales; family UBA9973; genus UBA4124. The sequence continues at coordinate 18,307 of DHXN01000002.1, read as the reverse complement.
TACTCACTGGGGTGATATCATCACATGTTACCTATCGCCTTTTTATAGAAAATGGCCTTATCGAAAGTAAAACACTGCTTTATCCCTATCCGTTGTACGCATGTATTATTGCATTAGGTGCGGTCAGTTACGTTGTATGGAAAGAATCGTATTCTTACAATGATCAAATGGTAGTATTTCTGGCAATCTTTGTTCCAGCATATATTACTGCCACCGTGTTGTTATGGCCGGAGAGAAAATCAATCTAAATTGAAAATGGATCGCTTAAAAGCGATTCTTTTTTATTTTCCCCTACTCCATTCGTACAATACCACCGACGCTGCCACTGATGCATTCAACGATTCACATTCTGGACTCATGGGAATAGTCAATCCAATATCACACAACTCCAATGTTTTTTCTCTAATACCGGTCGATTCATTGCCAACAATAAATAGTGTGGCGGTGTCAAAAACAGCTTTGTTCAATGGCGTGTCGCCATTCATAACCAGTCCATAGCTCCACATATGTTTTTCTTTCAACAGTCGTACTGTCTGATTCACATTACCGATTTTGACAATAGGAATACGGAAGACCATGCCGGCAGAAGTCTTGATGACCGTACCAGTGATTGGTGACTGATTGTGTTCGGGCATCAGGATCGCATGCGCGCCAAATGCGGCAGCTGAGCGAATGATTGCGCCGACGTTGTGTGGGTCATGCAGTTCATCGAGCAAGACGAAACAGGGATTTTTCGCTGTATCAAAAAGCTTCAACGCTTCTTCAAACGGTGTATACAATTTTTCAGTATTGATGACAGCAATCACGCCTTGATGCACAGCGTCGCCCGCAAGGCTATTTTTTGCTTCTTGCTTCATACTGTTAACGGCAATGCCGTGTTTTTTAAGAAGGTCTGTTAGTTCAATATCACTTTCTGCATTGACATCCAAAAATACTTTTTGCACAGACGCAGGTTTTGCCAGCAATGCTTCGCGCAAGGCATGCTTACCGTATAAATAGACTTTATCATCCTTTTCTTTTTGAGATTTCATTGCTTGCATAGTACCGAAAATCCTTAACTATTGCAAATAGTTAAGGTAATGGTATAATTCCGGTAAGAAAATAACAGATCATGATGTACATTGGCGTAATTGCATATGCTGTAGGTACAGTATGTGCGGCATGGGCCTTGTCCCATACTGCTGATCTTTCAGGAACACTCTATATAATAAAAAGATTTTTTCTGAAAGATTAAATAGTATAAAAAGTGACACGCTTGAAGCGTGTCACTTTTTTATTGCCGTATGAAAAATGGTCAAAAAATGCAAAACCCCCATATCAGGAGATCCGGGGGTCTTACGAATGCATTGTACTACAATATGCAGAAAAAGATAGTTACCATATAAAGAAGATATATCCTTTACTTAAATCCCCCTAGTTAATTAAAATTAATAGTGAAATTATACATACCCATGCCGCATAATCCTTGAATAACAGTTCCCGGATTTTGTGCTGGCACAGGAATATCGGTAGTACCTGAAGATTTTAATACTAATCTAAACCCTATCGCGGCAATGCTAACTGATGATGAACAATCAAAGTCATTATTTGTTTGCATGCGTATGATTGTAGGTATATGAGCTTTTGCATTTGATATACGCGGGGAATATCCGCCCTTGGCAGTGATGGTAATAACTTGTACACCGTTCACTATGGAGACATTATTTACTTGTACATCCGAAGTCGCGGATTGGTGTGGTGAGAATTTGTTTAATGCTATAACAGCCCCCGTAAACAGGATTACTGTGATAATAATAACGTTGATTGTTTTCATAATGAAGATTTGTTAGAGATTGAATAATGGATGGATAATGCCAGCGGTTACGAGACTGTTGATCAAGTTAAAAATGCCAAAGAAGATAACGATAATACCGGCAGTTTTGAAGAAGACACCTGATTGCGCTTTTTTATGGATAGTCAATGAACTGAAGCTCAACATGCCGAGTACTGGCAGTGTGCCAAGTGCAAAAGCAAGCATAGTGAGTCCCCCTGTCCAGAAACTGCCAGTTGAAAGCGCATACAACTGCATGGACTGAGTGAAGCCGCATGGCAAAAAGAAAGTTGCGACACCGATCAGAAATGGCATCAGTGTGTGATTCATAGTTTTAAGACCATGAACACGCTTCCCCACACCACCCGGCAATGCTAGTTGTAATTTCTTCATGCCAGGAAAAATATCAAGCAGGTTGATGCCAAGTATCAATAGAATGATTGCTACAAGAAAACTCAATATGAATGTTCCTGTGCCTCCAAGAACAAATACTGAACCGATAGCGCCGATCACTCCACCCAATATCAGAAACGACACTATTCGTCCCACATGAAAGAGTATTTGCGGACGAGTATTTTCACCTTCCTTGGCAAAATTTGCTGACATCGAAAGTACCAGACCTCCCACTACTGCCATACAGCTTGAAACTGATGCAATTATTCCGACCACAAACGCAGTGCCGTATGTCATTTTTGAACTGGTAATAAGATTTACGATACCCAGTTTTTGTAACAAGATGAAGATCAGTATAAATACTGCCGCTATCGGAATTGCCATAGAAAAATCTGCCCACGCAATATGATGCTTTTGTTTTTCTGATGACAAGGTGTAGCCATGTGGTATCAATACTGTATTAAGATCGGTAATGATCTGTTCTGGTGTTTGATCTCCAAAATCTCCCGTAATTTCGACTGAATGTTTTTTGAGTGAGGCTTTCACTGTTGTAATTTCTGGTATGTCACCCAATTCACTTTCTACTAACATCGGACATGACGGACAATGCATGCCAGCGACATGATAGGTATATGTTTTCATATGATTATAATTTCATGGTTTTAATTCGTAATGAGTTTGACACGACTGAGACACTAGAGAATGCCATAGCCAGTCCGGCAAAAATCGGATTCAGTAACCAGCCGAAGATTGGATAAAACAATCCTGCTGCTAATGGAATACCTATGATGTTATAAATGAATGCCCAGAATAAATTCTGTTTGATGCCTCGCATGGTGATCTTGGACAACTTGATTGCTTTTACTAATTTTGATATGTCGCCATGCAACAACGTAATGCCGGCAGTTTCGATTGCCACATCAGTACCCGTCCCCATCGCAATACCGACATCTGCTTGTGCCAGTGCTGGTGCATCATTAACACCATCCCCTGCCATGGCCACTATGTTTCCTTCCGCCTGCAATGCTTGTATCTTTTTTAGTTTATCTTCTGGTAATACTTCTGCTACTACTTCATCAATACCAATTTCTTTGGCAATATATTGAGCAGTGTTGGCAGTATCTCCAGTCAGCATAACAACTTTAATACCGAGTTTGTGTAAGTGTGCTATGGCTTCAACAGCCTCTGACTTTATAGCGTCTGCCACCATTACCGCTGCTATAACCTCATGTCTGGTCGCCAAAAGTATCGGCGTTTTACCTTGTCGTGTTTCTCGTTCTATTTCTGAACTATCAAATGATAGCTGGAGATCAGTAATAAGTGCTATGTTACCAGCAAAATATTCTGTACCATTAATGATTGCTTTGAGTCCCTTCCCTTTGATACTTTCGAAGTTCTGTATTTCAAACGGAATAATCTTGTGCACATGTGCATATTGCATAATTGCGTGCGCAATAGGATGTTCTGATTTACTTTCTAACCCGGCAAGAATTGCCAACACGTTTTGCGTATCGAGTGACGAATAGTTATGTATACCGGTCAGTTCTGGCTTACCTTTAGTAATCGTTCCGGTTTTATCCATTACTATGGTATCCACATTGCAAAGCTTTTGAAGTGTTGCAGCATCTTTGATGAGTATGCCTTCACGCGCACCTTTACCGACACCGACAATGATCGCGGTTGGTGTTGCAAGACCAAGGGCGCAAGGACAAGCAATAACCAGTACCCCGACAAATGAACTCAGTCCAAATGACAATGCATGAGCAAATCCCATATAGTGTGTTCCGATCAGTAGCCATAGACCGAGTGTTGCAAAAGCAATACCAAGAACAATCGGTACAAATATGCTTGAGATTTTATCGGCTAATGCTTGGATCGGCGCCTTACTGCTCTGAGCGTCTTCGACCATTTTTACAATATGTGCCAGTAGTGTTTCTGAACCAATCTTTGTCGCCTTGAAAGTAAATGAACCGGTCGTATTGATAGTTCCGGCCACAATACTATCCCCTGTCTTTTTTTCAACAGGCATTGGTTCGCCGGTAATCATCGCTTCGTCAACGAACGATGACCCCTCAACAACAAGTCCATCAACAGGAATTTTTGTTCCCGGCTTTACGATGATCAGATCACCGTGCACAACATCAGTAATAGCAATTTCTTTTTCCTGTCCTTGTCGTATCACCAATGCAGTCTTGGCTTGCAAGTTGAGCAACTTTTCTATCGCATCTCCGGTTTTGATTTTTGATCGCGCTTCAAGATATTTACCGAGTGCGATGAATGTGATCACGACAATCACCACGTCATAATACGTATGCTCAGTAACAAAGAAGCTATAGAGAAATGCCGCTGAGGTTCCAATACCGATCAAGGTATCCATATTTGCCTTTCCATATCGAAGAAAACGATAGACGCCCAGAAGGTATGGCTTACCGACCACGAATAATGTATACGTTGCCATGATTGGCAGTAGTTGTTGGAAAAAGTGACTCAGTATACCTGATGGCATTGTTACTGCTTTTATTTGAGCCAACATATCCCATCCCATAATGAAGATACTGATGACAGCTAATGGTAATGCTGACAGGACTTTATTTTTTTGTTGCGTGATTTCTGTTATCTTTTCTTTTTTTGATTCATTGACCACATGTTCCTGCGTAATCGCATAACCGAGCGGTTCAATTTTTTTTGACAGTGTTTCAAGATTTGTTTGTACTGAGTCAAATGTCAGTGTGGCAGTTTCTGTAGCGTAACGTACTTCTGCGCCATGTACACCTGGTGTTTTTTTAAGTGTCTTTTCAATGATAGAGGCGCAGGATGCGCAGTGCATACCTGTAATTTTTACTGTTTGAATATTCATAATTAATTTCTTATACTAATAACAAGTACAGAAAATTATTTAGAACGCTTTTGAGTTGAGAATGCCGTTTGAAAATGCTGGCTGCAGCGTGCCATGAAGCAGAAGGTACGGTCGTTCAGCGACAGATCGCCGCATGTACAAAAAGGTCGAGTGCGAAAACAGTTCTGGAAAAAGTGTTGCGCAAAATATCAAACCTGAAACAAACACTATAACAAGTACTAGTGCATTAGCATCATGAGGCAACGCGCTGAAAAGACTCTGTGTGGCGGTAATATGCTCAAATGGTGTCATAGTACAAAGACTGCTACCTGGAGAAAAAGGACACTTGACCATAGTCATGTGACCAGAACCCATACTCATATCCATCGTATAGATACCAAAAATCCCCACCAAAAAAATGGTTAAAAAACTGACTACAAAAATATTTTTAAATAATGTATTTATTGTCATAACTATTCGCACTATATCACGATTTAATGAATATGGCTTCCTTATTCGCGGAAACAATTGTTTCAAGCGTTGCCGGTGAGAGAGTGGCAGCATTTGGATCTTTTGCCAGTTTTTTCCACGGCGCGGTTTCGCCATATCCATACTGTCCGAAAATTAGCACCGGAGTACCGTGTGACAATACGGTCTCACCATCGTCAGAAACATGCCATTGATCTACCCAGTTGTATACCCATTCAGCGTCTGTATTGAACATGCGAATACAGGCATGGCTTGCGGGATAGCCTGGCAATGCGTATTGATGCATTGACACTCCTCTTGTATTATCCAAATTAACGTACCATGGCAGTACCCAGCTATCGTCTTCACTGCTGATCACACTTTTACCTTTCCAGTTGGCAAAATATAGCTGGTCTGGCGTTGGCGTCGACTGCTTGCCGGTATTCACCCCGCCCCATCGTGTCAGCGTGCCTGAATCGTAGATGGCAAATGCCTGCATCTGCAATGACACGATCATCAGCTTGGGAATATCGGCAGCCGAAGCAAGCGTAGCAGGAAACGGTGACAGTGCCGACAGATCGTCGAAGCTGTTCGGTACGACCAACACCCTGCCTGGCGGTATGTCTGCAGCATCAATGCGGTTGATTTCAAACACGGTCTGGATGTTATCCGAGCCGACGAGTACAGCGAGTTCTGTGACAGGATCCTTGCTGGTGATCTTGATCGTATGATACATTGTGCCGGTAATACTGACATACGAAACGACAGGTTTGGCGGGCAGCTTAGCGGGCAGGGTCTGTACAGGCTTTGCTGGAACAATGACACTGACTGCTCGAGATTTTTTTGTATAAGAAAAGTATGCCGCGACAATGAGCGCAAGCAATACTAGGACAACTGCCGCGACAATTATTTTTTTATGCGAGGCACTGCGACTCATGGCTGTATAGTATATGACAATACCTTTTGCAGCCAGTTCAGAATGATCTGCCCGTCATCGTATCGGTTCTTCGAATGCATAAATACGACAGTCACATAATCAAACTTCGTACCGCCGTTGGTGACAAATGCCAGATCCTGCCCTGCCAGATTGGTCGAGCCGGTCTTGCTGAGCGTGACGTAGAAATTGTACTGCGGATCATAGTTCAGCTCGTTACTGCTCTTGATCTGAATCTGCTTTCTCGATGTCTGCTCGGTCACGAGGACTGCCTTGGTTTCAAGTATGGATGTCAGCAACGGGTCGCTGGTAAAAATATCGCTCATCAGGCGCGAAAGGTTTTTTGGTGTCAGGCGGTTGGGCGCGATCTTTTTACTGGCAGGATCAAGTCCGCTGGGGTTTATAAAATTAGTGGTAGTATAGCCACTGGTATGCAAAAAATTATTCATGGCATCGAGAAAGACCGTGCCTCCGGCAGATGCAGCAAACTGATTTGCGACGCCGTTGTTTGAACTCACCAGCAATGACCGCATCATGTCGTCGCGCGAGAATGCCATGCCGGGCACGATGCTGATGTTGGCCTCCTTGGTGTTCATCATGGCCTGCGGCGAGATCGTAAATATAGTGCTTGCCGGATACAGCTGCTCAACGGCCTTGGCAGTGACAAGTTTCGTCATGCTAGCAACCGGAAAAAGATAATTTTCTTTTTTGACGTACAGCGCGGTTGCGACGCCGTTGTGCCAGCTGTATACAGCGACACCCTGGGCGGTCAGCTGGTTAAGATCAGTACTGCTTTGTGCATGAGAGACAGAGGGAGCGATAAAACTCATTGCAATAAAGATATACAGAAATGATTTTTTATTCATACTATTAAGACACTGTGATCAAAAACTTATTGCTCTTGCTTGTTTAATTTCACCGCGGCTTCTGGAGTAGAGACAGTTTTTCCCATAAGGAATAATTTAATTATACCGATAACAATAACCCAATAGACAAACATTGCCAAAATGGTTGTCCATTCAAATATACTCCCTGCAATAATTTGAGTATTATGAAATACTGCCAGAAATGGTGCAGCAAAAATATAAGTCACTCCGTAAATAAAGGAAGTAAAGCCAGCAACAGGATTTGCGCCCATTAATTTCAATATAAAGCGAAATGCCAAGAGTACTTCAATAATACCGAGAATATACCAAACGATTTGGGTACCTCGATAGAGTGGCTTAGTACTGGAAGAATTGTATGATGAAGTCATAATTGAGAAATATTTAGGCTATTAAATTAGAGAGGATTTTGACCTCGTATGATGCGAACAAGAATTAAAATTACCGCTACAACAAGCAGGATGTAAACAAATGAGCCGATTGAATACACACCAATTACTCCCAATAGCCATAGAACGAGAAGGATAACAGCAATAGTGACTAACATATATTTTTTATAATTAATTTTTTAATAATGTACTTTATTAGATATTTAATCTAATATTAATATAATATATTTAAAAAATAATTAAGTCAATATCATCTGTCTTATCTACCCGTTAATTTAACTGCTTAATTTGGAAGATACCCTTTCCCTAAAAGTGATTCCATTGACTGCATTGATTCCATGTCGTATATGTCATTTTCCTCTCTTAAGCAAGCCCCACATTTTACAAGGATGACAGGGATGTTTTCTTCTTGATAATCACTTGCATATGCTGGCATTTCAAAGTGCCAGGAATTTTTATAATAGAATGAATAGCATTTTTTGCACATGGTTAATTTTTCTACAGTACCGGTACCTAAAAGCTTAGCCTTATACCTTGATGTCCAATCACTTGTATCTAGTAATTTTTTATTCAACATAAATATTTTTTATAATTAATTTTTTAATAATGTACTTTATTAGATATTTAATCTAATATTAATATAATAATTTTAAAAAAATAATAAGTCAATACAAAATAAACACCAATATGAGCATAAAGGTGTTTATAAAGAGTGCATAACTGCGTATAACTTTAATGTAAACTTAATTATTTAACACTCTCTATTTTTACTGGTAAAGAAACAGAGAAGACACTCCCTTTTTTATTTTTTCGATTAGTGGCACTGACAGTACCACTGTGTATATCGACAATCCATTTCACAATAGCAAGCCCCAATCCTACACTATTCTCGTTAGAACGATGAAGTTTGTCTCCTCTGTAAAATCGCTCAAATACATGCGGCATATCTTCATCCGATATGCCAATACCATCATCAACCACATCTATCGTTATAAACCCTTTAGATTGCTTAGCAAGAATTGTGGTATACCCATCTTCATTCCCGTAAGTAATAGAATTCTTAATAAGGTTAAGAAGCATTTTTTCTAAATATGCCCTATCTCCCACCAGTGTAATATTTGGAGGAATTAATTTAGCAGTTATCGATATATTTTTCTTATGGGCAAGTATCTTGCCTCTTACTAGGACTATTCTAATGAGAGATTTCAGGTCTATTTTTTCATAGACAACCCTATTTTTTAACTCCCATTCTTTGGAAGTGATCAAAGAGAGATCGAAAAGTATGCGAGAAAGATGCTTTACTTCATAATCTATAGCACGGAGGGCGCTCTTCGATGACTTTGGATTTTTTTTAGAACTTTGCATAGCTAAATCAACATTCCCTTTTACAATTGCAAGTGGCGTACGGAGTTCGTGCGTCAAATTGGCAATTGATTCTACCTTCAATCGTTCCTCTTCAAGAAGCCGTTCTATTTCTTTTGCAAGATCTATTCTTTTGCGCTCAGTAATGTCGCGTATATTACATTGAATGACAAGAGTTTTCCCAACCATATACGAGTTGGCAACAAACTCAACCTCGATTAACCTGCCAGATTTTGTCTCAAGTGGTAAATTATCATATCGTAAAAACCCCTGATTTTGTAAAAGCTCAAAAGCATCCTTAGAGGCTCCTATATTCTTAAATGCTCCAACTTCCCATATTTTTTTGTTGATGAATTCGCTTTTAGAATACCCAAGAAGTTTCTCTAAAAAAGGGTTTGCGTCAGTAATCTGAGCGGTTTCTGAATCGAGAATCAGTATGCCATCATGGGCGGTCTCAAAAAGACGGCGGTATTTGACTTCTGACTCTTCTAACTTTTGCTTTAAAATTAACTCTATTTCATTTTCTGATTTTTTTTTCATACTATTCTTTAATAACAAATCCTACTCCCCGTATGGTGTGAATCAATGTTTTTTTACTCCCTTTGTTTATTTTTGCACGCAAATAGTTAATATGTACGTTCAATTCGTTGTTTGTCTCCTCGAAATCAGGTCCCCATGCGTGATCAATAAGCTGACGTCTAGTTACCGCTTGTCCCTGGTGAGTAATGAGCGTGTCTAAAAGTTTATATTCTTTTGGTGTCAGTGGCACGATTTTCCCTCCTCGAGTAACTTCATGCTTTCTATTGTCCATAACGAGGCTCTCAATTTTTCGAATATCGGAATCGACAGTTTTTCGACGGCGGAGTACTGTGCGAATTCGAGCAAATAACTCATTGAGACCAAAAGGTTTTATTAGATAATCATCAGCACCAGCATCAAGACCAGTTACTCGATCTGCCTCAATGCCTCTGGCAGTGAGCATAATAATAGGAGTATGAATGTCCCGCGCCCGAAGCTCTTTACAGACAGTAAAACCATCTTTTTTAGGGAGCATAATGTCAAGTATAATCATACTATATCTATTCTTCATAGCTTTTGCTAAGCCATCTTCCCCATCGTATGCTACATCAACAGAATAGCGCTCGGTTTTTAACGCCCGCTTCAGTATATCTACCAGTTTTTTCTCGTCCTCAATAATTAAGATTGCCATAGAGGTGAGTGTACCATAAATATTAAATTTGTGTTAAAATTAAATTAATGTTAAATTTAATAAGAGTTTCGGCTCAATACACTTTGACATAAAGGTCATTATTAGTTAATAATTTACTATCTATATGCTCACCACAATTGCTATTATTTTACTCATTCTATGGTTGATTGGCGTTATCGCGTTACCTTCAATTGGAGGACTCATCTATATATTGCTAGTGGTTGCAATAATACTATTCTTAATACGAATTATTAGAGGTCAAAACCCTGTTAAATAACTTCTTCACCTACCTATGACAACTATAATAAATAACCCTGGGGATAATGAAGGCGGCTCTGGATTTGGAATCGCTCTAATAATTATTATACTGATTCTTGTTGGAGGCTTTCTACTCTATCGATACGGGTGGCGCAGAGCCCCAGCAGCAACCCCTGCTGCAACTATAAATGTAACGATTCCTACGGGAACACCTAATAAATAATATGTCTCTACTTACACTTTCCGAGGTTGTCTTCTTTCTTGTGTTCGGTGTTAGCCACTTTTATCCATTCAAATACTCTCAGCAGATTTGTGCTGTTGCGGCTATTGTAATCGGAATTCTTTTGATTGTTCACCTCTAACCTAATTGAAACATATTCGAACATTCTCCAGTGTTCGGAGTAAAAGTTAGAACCAAAAATCTCCTTAGTAATAAGGAGATTTTTGGTGAAATATTCAATTGTGCGCCGGGAAGGATTTGAACCTTCGTAGCCCGAAGGCGACAGATTTACAGTCTGTTGTAATTGACCGCTCTACCACCGACGCATACCGCGGCAATGAAGCTCGCGGGGGTGGCGTGATCCCTACGGGATCACGCCTTATTCATACTAAGAAGTCTGAACTTCAGTAGTACGATGCAAAGAACTAAGTCGTTTCTTTTTTAATGATTGAACGATAATGACAATGTCTTCACCATTCATCGAAACGTTGACCGTATCACCTTCGTTTATTGTACGAGCGATGATACGTTCGGCGATCGGATTCAGGATTTTAGTCTGAATCAACCTATTAAGGGGACGAGCGCCGTAATGAGGATTATACCCGACTCTGGCCAAGTATGAAAGTGTCTCTTCGGTCACGTGTACCACAATGCCTTTTTCCGATAAACGGGCCAGGACTGCCGTAGTGCGCAAACCGACGATCTGCTTTATGGCCTCAGGGCTAAGAATATCAAATACTATGATTTCGTCAATGCGGTTCAAGAATTCCGGTCGGAAATGATCTTTCAGCGCACCCTCCACTTTTTCTTTGGTCTGTGTATACTCTCGCTCTTCCGTGTTGTTATGGAAACCGATACTTTCCATTTTCTGAATATATTCAGAACCAATATTGGAAGTCATGACAATGATGCTGTTCTTGAAGTTCACCACGCGACCTTTTGAATCAGTCAGTCGTCCATCGTCGAGCACTTGCAACAAGACATTAAACACCTCTGGATGAGCTTTTTCAATTTCATCAAAAAGAATGACGGAGTATGGTCGGTGACGAACAGCTTCAGTAAGCTGACCACTTTCATCATGACCAACATATCCTGGTGGTGAGCCAATCAATTTCGACACACTGTGACGCTCCATGTACTCACTCATATCGACACGAATCAATGCCTTGTCATCGTTGAACATAAACTCCGCCAATGCTTTTGTCAGCTCGGTCTTCCCCACTCCAGTTGGACCAAGGAATAAGAACGAACCGATTGGACGATTTGGATCACCAATACCGGCACGATTGCGTCGCACAACATGAGCAATCTTTTCAATGGCCTCATGCTGTCCGATCACGCGCTGGTGCAATACGTCTTCCATATGCATCAACTTCTCGCGTTCTTCTTCGAGCATTTTCATCAGCGGCACACCGGTCCATCGTGAGACAACTTCGGCAATGTCTTCACTGGTGATATCTTCACGAAGCACACGACGAGACTTCTGCAACTTTTTCAAACGCATCATTTTCGCTTCCAATTCTTTTTGCAACATTGGGATGTGTCCATAGCGAAGCTCTGCCGCACGACCGAGATCCGCGCGACCTTCCGCACCCTCTGCTTCAAATCGAAGTGTTTCCAAATCTTTTTTGATCTTGCTAATTTCTTGCAATAGAGCCTTCTCATTCTTCCACTTCATCTCAAGCTCCTTGGTGCGTTCTGACACATTGGCAATTTCTGCTTCGATATCTTTGATGCGACTTTTTGCAATCTTCATTTCATCCTTTCCGGTAGTGTCTTTTTGAATATCCTTGCGCAATGCTTCACGCTCGATTTCTAAACGCATGATCTTGCGATGTGATTCTTCAAGCAACGCTGGCTTGTTTTCCAATGCCATGCGAAGCGCTGAACAGGCTTCATCAAGCAGATCCACTGCTTTGTCAGGCAAATTGCGATTGGTGATATACCTGATGGACAGCTGTACGGCTGACACGATCGCGTCATCAGTGATATGCACACCATGATAGAGCTCGTACTTTTCTTTCAGGCCGCGCAAGATGGCAATAGTATCTTCTTGATTGGGTTCTTCCACAAATACCGGCTGAAAGCGTCGCGCCAGAGCAGGATCTTTTTCAATATGTTTTTGATATTCCTTGATAGTAGTCGCACCAACAGCGCGAATTTCTCCGCGAGCCAACGCCGGCTTCAATAACTGTGCCATATCGCCCTGACCATCGACTGCGCCTGCACCGACAATATTATGAATTTCATCGATGAACAAAATCACTTTACCCTCCATACGCTCGACTTCTTTCAAAATATTTTTTAGTCTTTCTTCAAACTCGCCGCGATATTTTGTACCGGCAAGCAATGATCCAATATCAAGCGATACAATTTCTTTGTCTTTCAATGATTCCGGCACGTCACCTTTGGCAATGCGATTGGCCAGTCCTTCGACGACAGCGGTTTTACCAACACCGGCTTCACCAATAAGGAGCGGGTTATTTTTGGTGCGGCGAGAAAGAATCTGCATAATGCGCATGATTTCTTTGTCACGACCAATGACCGGGTCAAGTTTATCTTCCCGAGCCATAGTTGTCAGATTGCGCGTGTATTTGGTAATCATGCGCATCTTTTTGCTTGAAGCAGCCTCTCCGCCTTTGTTGGTGCGAAAATCCTCCACTGCATGCACGAGCGCAACGCGATCAATTTTAAATTGATCAAGCAATTCTGATGCTTGGTTTTTAATATCAAGAAGGGCAATAAAGAGGTGCTCGGTTGAAACAAAGTTATCCTTCATTTCTCCGGCAACTTTCAATGAGTGTTCGATCGCTTGCGCCAGATCTCCGGTCAAAAACATTTGATACGATGGCGCGACCGTGGTCTGTCCGTCGGCAGCTTCGATACCTTCGAGTACTGCATCAGTCAATAACATTGTGTCGACTTCCATGCGATCAAGCAATGTGATGACGTTTGAATCTTCTTGCACGAGCAAAGACGCCAACAAATGCATTGTGCTGACGTTATTTTGACCTCGTTCAATTGCTAGCTCATGCGCCCGCTTTATTGCTTCCTTCGCTTTGGTGGTGAATTGAGTTAGTGGTGGCATGATAAATGTAAATTAAAGATAAAAGGACATTTCGGTGTTCAGTCGTATGGAAATACTGAGTATCTGATATTTGTATATTAACACATTATTCTAATAAATGAATAGAGTAGAAGCAGCCGGAGAAATGACGAGGAAAAAAGTTCGCAAGTCGTCTCTCGCAGGACGACTGGTCCGAGAGCAGCAATTTTTCAGCAGAAAAATATGCGTACGACGCAGGGAACTTTTTTCCTCGTCATTTCTCCGGCTGTGCTATTTGTTATATTTTTTTAGGATATTAGAAAGTACTTCTACAGTTTTGGTAATATGTGCGGATGTGGTCATTCGTCCGTATGAAATGCGGACCGCTCCCCATCCCTGACCATATATACGTTCGACGATGTCAGATTCATTCACTTCTTCATTTTTGCAAGCACTCTTGGCAGAGATAGCGATACCGCGAGCATCAAGCTCAAGTACTAAAAGTTCACTATCAAAATCTTTGATTGCGATGTGAGAAATATGAGGTGTCCGTGCAAATGTTTCCGCGGTGATCACTGCATGAGGGATCATTTTCTTCACTAGTGTTTCTGTTTCTTTCTGTAGTGACAAAATCTTTTCAGTGTATTCATCAACATTTTTTTGCGCAAATGAAAGCGCATGTGCGAAGTCATGAATGAGCTGTATGGGTTCTGTGCCGGGACGCAATCCAAATTCTTGTCCTCCGCCGTACAATATCGGCGCAATTGAAGTGTCGCGTTTTACATACAACATCCCTACTCCTTTTGGACAGTACAGCTTCGTGGCACCCAGTGTCATCATATCGACACCGAGCTTTTGCACATTCAAAGAAAAGTGTAGCGGCGCTTGTGTGGCATCAATATGAAATACGATCGTAACTTCCGGGTGATGCTTTCGCAAAAATCTGACACGCTTGGCAATGTCATATATCGGTTGCACTACACCAATTTCATTGTTCACATACATCACCGACACCAGCATCATGTGCGCGTCTTCCGGCACAACAATACTTTTTGGATCGAGTAATCCGTTTTCTGTCGGCAATATGATAGTTTGAATATCTCGCGCCAGTGCACTGATTTGTTCCAGCACTGCTGAATGTTCACTGTCAGTGGTCATTAGCGCAATATTTTTTTTATCACCGCCATTTTTTTCTATTTCTTGTATCCATACATTGACGACACCATGCAGCGCCAGATTGTCTGACTCGGTGGCATTGGAGGTAAAAATAATTTCGTCACTGTGAGCAAACAGTGTCTGAGCCACCAATGCGCGAGCATCGGAGAGCACTTTTTTAGCTTGTTGTCCCTCTTTATGAAGCGCGCTGGGGTTGGCTTGCAGCACACCGTCGTCAATAACAGGAAAAGACGCGAGCATGTCGCGATCCAAAGGTGTGCTTGAAGCGTAGTCGAGATATATTCGATCAACTTTGCCCAAAGGGGCGGCTTTTGAAAAAGACTTGAAAAAATCCATAAAAATAGTATAATACCTGCCTATGGGACAAAGTATAGCACCGATTATAATCGGCATTGTAATTGTACTTGCAATCGCTGTTGCTGTACTGATTTTTTTGCTGGTGCAACTGCAAAAGAAGCTTCGCATATTTATGAACGGCAAAGACGGCGCCAACCTGGAAAACACTCTGTCTGATCTGACTGACAAAGTGGCCGGCATAGAGCAAACACTGCAAGCCCACAAACAAGGACTCGAATACATCGACGCTCGCGTCAAGCGCAGCATTCGCGGATACTCACTTGTTCGCTACAATGCATATGACAATGCCGGCGGTGAACAAAGTTTCGCCAGCGGACTGCTCGATGAACACGGTGACGGCTATGTGCTCTCTGTCATCACCAATCGCAATCACGTTGGTGTCTACGCTAAAAAAGTTTCTAGTGGCACTCCCGACACAACACTGACTACCGAAGAACAAGATGCGCTGAACGAAGCTAAACAACCACTGCAATTATGAATACAAAAATCACAACCACTCGTCCACCAATCGTCGCTGTCATGGGTCATATCGACCACGGCAAGTCCACATTGCTCGATTATATTCGCAAATCAAATGTAACTGCTACCGAAGCGGGCGGCATTACGCAGCACCTCAGTGCCTATGAGATTTCAATTCCCCATCAAGGTGCCAATGGAATTCAACAGCGTCGCATCACATTTCTTGATACACCAGGTCATGCTGCTTTCACCGGCATGCGAGAACGCGGTGCTGTGGCTGCTGATATTGCAATTCTGGTCGTGTCCGCCGAAGACGGTGTGAAAGCTCAGACTATCGAAGCACTTAACACTATCCGCGCAGCCAAGATTCCTTTCATTGTCGCCATCAACAAAATCGATCGTCCTGGCGCAAATATTGATAAGGCAAAACAAATGCTGGCTGAACAAGAAGTATTGGTGGAAGGCTATGGCGGAGATATTTCTTGGGTGCCAATTTCTGCCAAAGAAGGCACGGGCATTACGGATCTTTTGGATACTATTTTGCTGGTAGCTGACGTTGAAGATTTGCAGGCTGATCCTAGTGCGCATGCCGAGGGTATCATCATCGAATCTCGTCTTGATCCCAAGCGTGGCATCACTGCAACACTGGTGGTGAAAAACGGTACATTGAAGAAAGGTCAGTTTGTTGTGGCCGGCACTGCCATCACCACCACTCGCATCATGGAAAATTTCTTAGGACAAACTATTCCCGATGCAGACCCGGGCACACCGGTGCAACTGGTCGGTTTTGACACGATGCCGGAAGTTGGCGTACCGGTGACAGTGTTTGACAAGAAGCGTGATGCAGAAAAATACATCGAGGAACGCGCGACTTCAGACTACAGCAAAGAAGCTCGCCCTGAAGACGGTGAAAAGGTTGTGCCAATCATCATCAAAGCTGACGTCTATGGTACCGTTGAAGCAGTTGAAAAAGAAATAATGAAAATGAACATTGAAGGACTTCATATCAAAATCGTCACCAAAGGTATTGGTGCGATTGGTGAGACTGATATCAAACAAGCGCAGGGCGACAAGAATACTATTATTCTTGGTTTCAATGTGGACATGGATAACCGCGCTCGCGACATGCAAGAAAAAGTTGGCGCCACTATTCAAACATTCGATATTATTTATAAGTTGACCGAGTGGCTTGAAACAGAACTTGAAGTTCGTCGCCCTCGCGTGGAAACTCGCGAAGTCATCGGTACTGCCAAAGTGTTAAAAACATTCTCAAAAACAAAAGACCGTCAAGTGCTTGGTTGTCGCATAGACTCAGGCAGCATCACTGACGGCGCAAAAGTATCGGTGGTTCGTCGCGACTTTGCACTGACTATCGGCACTGTTGTTGAACTGCAGCAAGCCAAACAAAAAGTAAAAGAAGTAACTGAAGGCGAATGTGGCATATTGGTAGAATGCAAGAACGATATCGCTCCGGGAGATATTCTTGAAGCATTCGTTTTCACCAGTAAATAAATTACAGCAATACCATGACCATTCAAAGCAGTCGCAATGACAAAATCGAAGAACAGATCAAAGAGATCGCCGCGCGCGTAGTGGAGCGAGAGAGCAACAAGACTGCGCTGATCACTATCACTCGCGTCGAATTGTTTGAACGCGGACGCAAAGCCATGTTGTTTATTTCGGTACTGCCAGAAAGTGGCGAAGATTCTGCCATCAACTTCTTGAAACGAAAGCGCAAAGAGATTCGTGAAGAAGTGAAGCAGCGTTTGAACATTCGCACTATTCCCTTTTTGGATGCGGTGATTGATGTGGGAGAAAAGGCTCGTCGCCATATCGACGAGTTGTTGAAAGAATAGTAAAATAATGGAAGCCGATCTGTTGAATTTTCAGACTCGGCAAGTCGCGTCTGACGCGGCCTGGTGGCCAAGTGGTAAGGCGGTTCTCTGCAAAAGAACTATACGCGAGTTCAATTCTCGCCCAGGCCTCCATACAATTTGTATGAATGAAATAGCTCGAGTGGTGGAATGGTAGACACGAGACACTTAAAATGTCTTTCGCATTTGCGGGTGTGGGTTCGAGTCCCACCTCGGGCACAGTAAATTAGTTTAGGCACAAATGAAAAAACACACCTTTGAAATTCAATAGTGTGTTTTTTCATTTGTGCGCTCAGAGGGATTCGAACCCACGACCGTCTCCTTAAGAGGGAGCTACTCTACCAACTGAGTTATGAGCGCAATCAGTATCAACGAATTCACTTCAACTGTACGTCCAATGTGCTGGGAGGGAGACTTGAACTCCCAAGCCTTTCGGCATTAGTTCCTAAGACTAACGTGTATACCAATTCCACCATCCCAGCACATTGGACGCAAGCGTAGGCTTTATAATACAGCATTTACACTTCCCTTTCAAGGGTTTTAGACAACTCTTTTTTACATTGACAATTTGACATATTTCTGCTATAATATACTCAAACAAACGTGTAAATTAAAAACAGAAGATATAATG